>JAYWEQ010000078.1:0-28771 GCA_043779185.1 Pseudobdellovibrionaceae bacterium | reverse complement strand
GACTTTAAAGTCTTGAGCCGAAAAATTTCCGTCAGCGGTTCTGCAGCCAAAATAGCCGGTGCCGATTTGCCAAATTAAATCGCCACCCTCTTGCAGGTGATAGGGGCTGACTCCACCTTCGCCGGTGTTATGATAAAATCCCCCCAGTTTTGCGCCGCCGTTCAAGGCTTGCACTGCATTTTTACTTAAAGCGCCGTAGCTCATGGCAGAAATATTTAAGATGCTGGCCGAATAAGGTTTTTTACAAAGGGTGCCGCCGATGGAAACTCTTAAGTCTTCGATTTTTAAATGCTGAGGCGATAAAGAGTGCCCAATCCATTCGTAGCCTTCAGCATAAACATTTCTTTGAGTGCCAAAGGGCAGGGTGTCTGTTTGTTGCTTGGCCCTTTGGTAGACCACCGAGCGAGTTTCGCGGGGGACGGGCGCGCCATCTGTTTCGGATTCGATAAAATATTGCTGAATTTCAGGACGAATGAGTTCAAATAAATATCGAAAGTGACCTAATAAGGGAAAATTTCTGAGGATCGCTTTTTTAGTTTGAAAAGCATCGTGCAGCCCTAAAGCCACTGGCGGCACGACAAAAAGAAAGAGGGCGCAGAAGGGGGTCCAAAGGAAAGTTAAAAAACTAACGGCCGCAAGGCCTAAGAAACTGGAGATAAAAAATAAATTTCGCACCGAAGCCCCCAAAAAATTTAAGCAGAATGACAGAGATAATTCGGCTCTTTTAAAGCTCAGGTAAAGCTCAAGATGAGTGCGCGGGGTCTTGTTGCTGTTTGAAATAGGCTTTGGTCGGGGATTGCGATTTAACCGGAGGCTTTATCAGCGTGAAAGCCTTTCAGCTTCCCTTGAGTGCTTTCAAAAGTGACTTGAATGGGCTGACAACAGACTTCGCAATCTTCGATATAAGACTGCGCTTCATCTACAGAAATATCTAAAAGCATCGAGATTTTCTCGAGACAGTAGGGGCATTTAAAAAACTTCTCGATCTCTTCCATAGCAGTTAGATGACCAAAAGAGCTTTTTGAATTTGCGCTTCAACGGCCTGGGGACTGGTGCCGCCTTCAGAATTTCGCGCCTTCATGACGGACAAATGATTGAGTTTCCCTAAGGTCTTTTGATCAAAGAGTTGATGTGAAGCCTTCAGTTCTTCTAGAGTCATATCTTCTAAGCCCTTATTCATGGCGATGCATTTTTGCACAACGTGCCCGACCACTTCATGGGCTTCACGAAAACTCAGGCCCTTTTCAACTAAATCATCGGCAAGGTCAGTGGCGTTTGAAAAATCAGCTTTTAAAGACGCTTTCATCGCAGCTGGTTTCCAGTTGGCTTTCTGTAAAGTAAGAAGCATCAAGCGGACACAAGACGTGACGGTCTCAAGCCCTTCAAAAAGATGAACTTTATCTTCCTGCATATCGCGGTTGTAGCTTAAAGGCAGGGATTTCATCATGGTCAGCGCACCCATCAGGGCTCCGTACACACGACCAACGCGGCCGCGAATTAATTCTGCCACATCAGGATTTTTTTTCTGCGGCATAATCGAAGAACCCGTTGTGACTTCGTCACCCAGTTCAACAAAATTAAATTCGGGCGTGCTCCATAAAATAAGCTCTTCGCAAAACCTTGATAAGTGCATCATAATCATTGAAGCGTCAGATAAAAACTCGATGACAAAATCCCGGTCGGACACGGCATCCAAACTATTTTCAGTCACTTTAAAAAAATTCAATTCTTTGCAAACGGCTTGTCGATTAATCGGAAAGCCTGTTCCCGCTAAGGCCGCCGACCCCAAGGGCATGGATAAAATTCTTGGACCACTTTCTGTTAGGCGTTCTTTGTCGCGCTGAAACATCCAAAAGTAGGCCAGCAAATGATGGGCTAAGCTTACGGGCTGCGCATGTTGCATATGAGTCATGCCCGGAAGAATTGTTTCTTTATGATTTTTAGCCTGATTTAAAAGTTCTTTTTGTAGGGCCAGCAGATCATTTGTCAGGGCATCAACATGCTCTTTTAAAAAAAGGCGCGTGTCGGTCGCCACTTGATCATTACGGCTGCGGGCGGTGTGGACTTTTTTTGCAGCATCACCGATTTTTTCAAAAAGCCGTTTTTCAATTTCGCCGTGAATGTCTTCAGCTTCTGGATTGAAAGACCATTTTCCTGTGGAAATTTCTTCACCGATTTCATGAAGCCCTTGAATGATTTTATCAGCATCAACACCCGGAATAATTTTCTGAGCCGCAAGCATTCGAGCATGGGCCGCGGAAGTTTTTAAATCCACAGCCCACATTTTTGCATCAATATCAATGGAGGACGAAAATATTTCGACTTCTTTTGAGGTCTCTTTAGAAAATCGTCCGCCCCATAACTTCATTATTGTTCCTTCTGATATTTTTCTAACAAAGAATGAAACATACGACCTTGCAAACCAAAGTTTTTAACGGCCCCAGTACTTTCGCGCTGATCAAAAGTCGTCGTATCAAAAGAGGCCAAGTCTTCCGAGTAAAGGGCCCATTTAGAACTTCGGCCAAGGACGGTGACTTGGCCTTTAAAAAGTTTCAAAGTCACTTCACCGGTGACGCGTTTTTGTGTCGACTGAATAAAGCATTCCAAGTCCTGCTTCAAAGGATCAAGCCACAGACCTTCATAGGCTAATCGGCTCCACTCTTGATCAACCAAGGCTTTAAAACGAATTTCATCACGGGTCAGAACTAAATTTTCTAAAGCCTTATGGGCCTTTAAAAAAACAGTCGAACCAGGACATTCGTAATTTTCTCGAACTTTTAGGCCCATCATTCGATCTTCCATAATATCGATGCGGCCAACGCCATGGTTTCCAGCCATGGTGTTCATTTTTAGCACGAGCTGTGCGGGCGTGGCTTTTTCACCGTTGATCGTCACAGGCACACCATTTTTAAAGGCAATTTTTACGGTGCTGGCTTTAGCGTCTGAATCTTCGATGGATTTAGTCCACTGGAAAATCTCTTCGGGCGGAGCAAAATCAGGCTCTTCTAAACGGCCGCCTTCGATAGACCTGCCCCAAAGATTTTCATCGATGGACCAGATCTTATCTAAAGACTGCTGAATCGGAATATTTTTTTCTTTTGCGTATTCAATTTCCCAGGTTCGGGTCATATTTCGTTCACGCACTGGGGCGTGAATCACTGCTTCGGGCATCATGCTTCGAATGCCGTACTCGATGCGGTATTGGTCGTTGCCTTTACCGGTGCAGCCGTGGGCAAAACAAGTGATCCCCAATTTTTTGGCGTACTCAACCGCGACTGCTGCAATTAAAGGACGAGCAATCGACGTCGACATCGGATAGCCCTGATAATCGCCATTGGCTTGAACCGCAGGCCAGCAATATTTTTCTGTAAATTCTTCTTTGGCATCAGCCGTATAATGTTCGGTTTTTAAAATTTTTGCTTTTTCCGCCGCTTGCTGAATATCCGCGGGGTCTTGGCCGACATCAACGGTCACCGTGACGACTTCTTTATAGCCATATTCTTCGCGCATCAGGGGAATACACACGGAGGTATCTAGACCTCCACTATAGACGAGAAGAACCTTTTTCTGAGTGTCTTTCATGGTCGGAAACCTTTCCTTCAGAGGACTATTTTAAGTCGAGTTTGAGGCAAGCACCTTTCAAGATGCATATTGTTGGATATTTATGCACAAGAACCTAAAATAATGCAATTTAAAATTGACATAAGCTCTAATAGGCCTAAATATGCACAAATGATGCATAAAAAGTCGGCAAATAACACAGCTAGCAAAATCACCACCTCCATCGTGGGAGCTAGGGGATACTCTGGGTTGGAGTTGAGCCGCCTACTTTTAAGGCACCCAGCGGTTTCTTTAACACATTGTTATGCGACTAAACAATTTTCCCTGAGCGATGATCTTTTGGATTCTGGTGTAGAGAACGTGATTTGTTTGCCGGACGATCAATTGATGTCGCACTTAACAGATGTTGTTTTCTTAGCAACGCCTGCGGAAGTGTCTTTGAAATTGGCTCCGCAGATTTTAGCAGCGGGAAAAACCGTCATTGATTTAAGTGGCGCGTTTCGATTGAAAAATAATGATTACAATAAATGGTATCACTTTAACCATACGGAATCTGCGCACTTGGCTGCTGCTAACTATGGTTTGATGCCGTTTGCAGGCCCTTTAAAAAAACAAAATCAACTGATTGCTAATCCAGGCTGTTACGCAACAGCGATCAGTATGGCGTTAATTCCTTTATTAAAAAGAAATCTGATCGAAACTAGTCATATTGTGATCGATGCAAAGTCGGGCACCACGGGCGCAGGACGAAAAGCTTCTGAAAACTTATTGTTTTCTGAAGCCAGCGAAAATTGCCTTCCTTATAAAGTGGGTCAGCATCAACACATGCCAGAGATTCAAGAAGCCGTAGAGATGTTTTCAGGTGTCACGATAGATCCGCATTTTTCGACGCATTTACTGCCGGTTAAAAGAGGAATCATTGCTGGAATCTACACCACCGCAAAAACAACAGATTTAAATGTGATCGAGAATGCTTTTGCTGAAGAGTACGCGGATTACAATCTTGTTAGATTTGGTCGCGAGCTTCCAAAGTTTGCGAGCTTAACAAAAGTTGTTGGAACTCCGTACACTCATATTTCATATCAACTGGTCGGCCAAAAACTTTATGTTTTTTCTGTGATCGACAATCTTTTGAAGGGGGCTGCAAGCCAAGCTGTAGAAAACCTCAACCGTTTTCTAGATTTGCCTTTGCAGTATGCTCTGACAACCCCAACAAGCGCCGTTACCAGCGGCCCAAAAAGCGTGGAGAAATAGAAAAAATGACTTTAGGTCCTGGACTGCATAGAACAGTACTTCCTTTAGGTTTTTTAGCCAGCGGTGTGAATTGTGGCGTAAGACGTTATCGTCCTGATATCGGTTTAATCTATTCAGAAAAAGACTGTGTCGCCGCCGGCGTATTTACGTTGAATGAATTAAAAGCAGCGCCCGTTCTTCATTGCCAAACAATTCTTCCTTCTGACAAAGTCAGAGCGATCGTCACAAATTCTGGACAAGCCAATGCTGCAACCGGCGCTTTAGGCACAAAAAATAATGATTTAATGGCGGCAGCGATCGCCGAAGAATTAGGAATTCGAGCCAATCAAGTTTTAACCGCAAGCACAGGTGTGATCGGTCAGCATTTAGCGATCGAAAAAATCACAGCTTCCATTCCTGAACTGGTCGAACGTGCGACCGACGTTGCAGAAAATTTTGCACTAGCGATTTTAACCACTGACCTTGTTCCAAAAACTGTTATGACCACTGTGAAATTATCGCAAGGCGAAGTTCGCATCACTGGCATCTGCAAAGGTTCTGGAATGATTCATCCGAATATGGCAACGATGCTTGGTTATTTATTAACAGATCTAAAATTAACTCCAGCTTTGTGTCAGTCGCTTTTAAAAGAAACAACGGATCTGACTTTTAATATGATCAGCGTCGACGGTGATTCATCGACGAACGATTGTGTTTTTATGATGGCCAGTGGTGCTTCTGAAGTTGAACTTAAAACAGACGCCGATTTTAAAGCCTTTAAATCAGAGCTTTTAAAAATTTCTAAAGTTTTAGCGCAATCCATCGCAGCCGACGGCGAAGGCGCCAGCAAACTTTTAGAAGTGGAATTAATCAATGCTCCGAATATGGAATTGGCTCGTCAAGCTGCCCGAGGCGTGACTTTAAGTCCGCTGATTAAAACAGCCATGCACGGCGAAGATCCTAACTGGGGACGAATTTTAGCGCGACTTGGAGCTGAAAAGGTTCCCGCCGCGTCTTTAAATAAAATGGATTTACGAATCCAAGGTGAATTGCTTTTTGAAAATGGCGCCCCGATCGAGTTCAATCGTGAACACGTTCGAGGACTTTTAAAACAACCAAAAATTCATATCTTGATTGATCTGAAGTCCGGCGTTGAAACTGCAACGGCATGGGGCTGCGATCTTTCAAAAAAATATGTCGAGATCAATACGGAGTACTCATGAAATCATCACGTGTATTAATCAAGTTGGGTGGCGCTTCTTTACAGGACGAAAAAGTTCTTCACGTCGTGACGGAAGCCTTAAAACAATATCGAAAATACGGCTACCAAGTCATTCTTGTTCACGGCGGTGGTCCTGCCATTAATGCTGAGCTGACTCGTCGAGGGATTGAGTGGAATTTCATTAAAGGCCAGCGAGTCACAACGCCAGATATGATGGATGTCATCGAAGGCGTTTTGTGCGGCGATATCAATCGAAAATTAATCCGACATTTGGGTTCGCAAGGGCTTCCGGCTGTGGGATTTTCTGGAGCTGACGGAAAAACTTTATTATGTAAACAAGCTTCCGAAGAATTAGGCCAAGTTGGATCCATCCAAGAAGTGGCGGTGAAGTGGATCGAAGGATTATTATCGCAACCGAATTCTCCGATTCCTGTGATTGCACCGATTGGTGTGGGCGAAAATGGCGAAGCCTATAATATTAATGCGGACTGGGCGGCGACTCATTTAGCGACAGCCTTAAAGGCCGAATACTTGGTGTTTTTAACGGATCAAAACGGCATTTGGAATACACAAAAACAATTGGTCAGCCAAATGAGCCAACACACTTTAGAAGAAATGGTCCAAGAAGAAGTTGTCACTGGCGGTATGTACACAAAAACATTAACCATCTTGCATGCATTGCAAAAAGGCGTCAAAGCCGTTCGTGTGATGAACGCGCGGGATTCCTTGAACGGCCTGTGGAGCGATTACGTGGGAACTTGGTGCATGCCTGAAGAGGAAGATGTTTACCAGTATGTTCCTTTCAATAAGGTCGAGGCCGTTTCCCATGTTGCAGTTTAAGGCCCAGCACTTTTTAACAGGTGAAGAATTATCTAAAACTGAAGTGTTAGAACTTTTAAAGACGGCCGAGTTTTTAAAAAAGACTCGGGGGCAAGAAAAACAAAACGTTCTTAATAATAAGTCCATCGCGCTGATTTTTGAAAAACCATCATTAAGAACTCGGTTAAGTTTTACTGTGGGCATCCAAGAATTAGGTGGAACTTCGATCGAGCTTTCAAGCCAACAAAAAAAGAACGAAGACCCCGAAGACGAAATTCGCGTGCTTCAGGGTATGGTTCATGGGTTAATGCTAAGAACATTCAAACATGAAACCTTAGAACGAATGGTTTCAAAATCTAAAATTCCCGTCATCAATGGTTTGTCGGATTCGCATCATCCTTGCCAAGCCCTAGCGGATCTGCAGACTTTGCTGCAAAGATTTGGCAAGCTTCAAGGTTTGAAGTTAGCGTATATCGGCGATGGAAATAACGTTCTTCACTCTTTACTTTTGATGGCCCCGTTTGTGGGTGTCGATGTGCACTATGCTTGTCCGCAAGGTTATCAGCCAGATTCTGAAATTTTAGCAAGAGCCCACACTCGTGCTAAAACCGGGGGCTCTGAAATTAAAAAGTTTGCAAGCCCCCAAGAAGCTGTGGCCGGTGTTGATGCTATCTACACAGATGTTTGGACCAGTATGGGTTTTGAAAAAGAAAATGAAATTCGGCTGAAAGCCTTTGAAGGCTATCAAGTGAATAAAAACCTTTTAGCAAAAGCCCAGCCTCAGGCAATTGTTTTGCATTGTTTACCGATGATCAAAGGGCAAGAAATCACCGCTGAAGTTGTCGAATTGCCAAATTCAGCCCTTTTTGAACAGGCAGAAAATCGTCTTCATGCACAGAAGGCATTAATGATAGGACTTTTCAATGGCCGTCACTGATGCACGTCAACGTATTACGGTTTTGCGGAAACTTCTGGCGGATGGAAAAATTTCTACGCAAGAAGAATTAGCCGATGAGTTACGCCGACAAAAATTTGATATCACTCAAAGCACAATTTCCCGCGACTTGCGACGATTAGGGGCGGTGAAAGCTGTCGATGCATCCGGCAGTACAGTTTATCGGTTATCTCAAGATCTGTCGGCCAGTGCGCCGATTTTTGTTTCAAGCTTGAAACATCTTTTAATTGATATCACTCACAATGACTCGATCATCGTGATTCATACAGCAGCGGGTTCCGCCAACCTTGTCGCCAGGCATTTAGATCAAATTCGTCCGATCGGTATTCTTGGCACCATTGCAGGTGATGACACGATTTTTGTAGCGCCGATTTCGACAATAAAAATTCCTGAAATTATTAAAAAAATTTACGATTCAATGTAGGCATTTGCATCTGTGCTTGCCTGTTTCCAGCATCGGTGGCAGCCTCGGGGCCTATGATGAAAGCCCTTCTTGTTGGTATTCAACTTCCACAAGTTACAACTGAAGACCACAAAGCCTCCCTCCAAGAGCTAGGCCGACTAGCGACCACTTTGGGCTATGAAGTGATCGGTGAACTTTCGCAAAGACGAAATTCTGATCGAGGCTCTAACGTTCTAGGCGACGGGCGCCTTAAAGTTTTAGCGGAGTGGACGGGCGGAACCGGGGTGGTTGCCTCGATGGTGCAACATAAGAAATCCAAAGCCGCTCTTAAATTCACCAGCAATCAGGAACCAACAGATGATGAATCTTCAAATCCAGAAATTGAAGAGTCTGAGGCACTAGCCGCACCGAAAGAAAAAGCCGAGATTATTATCTTTGATTGTGACCTATCGCCTTCGCAATTGCGTAATGTCGAAAGTGCGACAGGCGTTAAAGTTTTAGATCGCACCGGTGTGATTATTGAAATCTTCAGTCGGCATGCGCGAACAAAGTCGGCGCGCTTACAAGTTGAAATTGCAAGGTTAACGTATGTGGCTCCAAGACTTCGTGAAACCGGGGCCGGCAATGACCAGCAGGGTGGTGGCGGTAAAGGGTCTGGTGAAACAAGTTTAGAGCTGGATAAGCGCCACATCCGAGATCGGATCAAGGAATTAAAAACAGAACTTAATTCTATTCAGAATGAACATCTCATCAGGAGAGCCAAGCGAGATCAAGAAATCTCTGTCGCCTTAGTTGGCTACACCAATGCAGGAAAATCATCCTTGATGCGGGCCATGACCGGCAGTGAAGTTTTAGTCGCTGATAAATTATTTGCCACGCTTGATACCACTGTTCGTCCTTTAGCTCCAGAAACAATGCCAAAAATTCTTTTATCCGACACTGTCGGATTTATTAAAAAACTTCCCCACGATCTGGTGGCCTCTTTCAGATCAACCTTAGACGAAGCACTCAATGCATCGCTGCTACTTTTTGTTGTCGATGCCTCAGATCCAACATTTCGTTCGCAGCTGGAAGTGACAAGGCAAGTTTTGGGTGAAGTGGGCGCCACTGAAGTGCCCAGCTTTTTAATTTTAAATAAAAAAGATCGGCTGACATCCGAGCAGATTCAGCAGCTAAAAACCGAATACCCAGAGGCGATTTTACTGTCGACCCGAAGTCCTGAAGATCTAATGGCTTTACGATTAAAGCTGATTGATAATTTTGAAAGCGATATGAAAGATGAAGATCTTTATATCCCTTATACAAATAAAGGTGCGATCGGCGAAATCAGAGGCAAAATGCGCGTCCTAACCGAGTCCTATGACGACAAAGGCACGACTTTTAAAGTCAGAGCTTCCGTCGAAGCGCTGACCCGCTTAAAGAAAAAGTTTTCTCTTTAATCGACTTAGTTTTTTTCCATCACAGTTTTAATTTTTTCGACTTCTGCTAAATATTTTTTAGTCGCTTCAGGAAGCTTTTTCCAAAGTCGGACGGCAAAGAAAAGTCCAAAAAGTGTGAACGGCAGTAAGAAACTAGGCCAGTAAATCCAAGTCTCTTTTGTCAGCAGTCCGCCCAGCGCAAACTCTTGAAACGAAGATCCTAATTTTGAAAATCCATCAGCGACCCCTGTGGCTGTTGCAGCTTCACGACGACCTCCGAAATCAGCGGTCGCTGTTCCTGACATAATGGAGTGGACGCCGATCACGGCCATCATAATCACGAGGGCACTGATGCCTGTGATGGCGGGACTTTTTGAAATCGAGAAAAACATAAAGACGGTTGAAACAAACATGACGCCTTGTAAAATCCCAGCGACAGGCGCCCGTCGAGACTGAAAATATTTATCAGACACCGTTCCAGCAATAAAAGCGCCTAAAATTCCAGTCACAGCAGCCCAAAGTCCCCAGTTGGCAAGAATACTGTCCACGCCAAAGCCCGTGTCCTTGGCGTACAGGCGATACCATTTCATCACGCCATCCCTTAGAATTCCTGAGGTGAATTCAATGGCGCCAATCATTAGAATAATTCGATTTGAAAAAACAGATTTTATGATTTGAAGCCAGCTATGAACGCTGGCCTCATGAAGACCATGGGAGGCGTCGTGAGTTTCAAATCTTTCAAAGCCAGCCTCATCGGGAGAATCTTTAATCAAGATAACATCGATCAAGCACCACACTAAAAGAATTCCGGCAGGAATATAAAAGGCTAACCAATAAGCCGACAGCGAAGCCTCTTGAAGCGCAAATAATTTTTGCATCATCTCCCGAAACGCCGAAGCTTCCGTCACAGGACCGACTCGGACAGCCTTGATGATGGCCTCGGTCCAATCAAATGAAAAATACACACCAAGAGATATTAAAGTTCCAAAAATGGCACCAAAAGTTCCCCGTTCACGGACATGAAACCAATAAGACTTTACTTTAATGGTCGAGATCGCGCCAAAACTTTGAAAGAACATATTGCACGAATAAAGTATTGTCAGGGCAACCACGAGATTGAGAGAATTTTTATCATGCAGATATAGGTAAAGCGCCCAACCCATTAAAATATTAAAAATAGCGGCCCCAAGGCTGCCCAGGATCATGCCCTTTTTACCACCCAGTTTGTCAATTAAGGGCCCGGATACAAAAAGGGAGACGGCATAAATAAAAAATCCCCATCCCGAGATCTGACTTTTTTCAGCTTTCGTGATCACTTCAGCCGTGGCTAAGGAATCCAAGTTGTAACGAGCCATGTACATAAATGAATAGGTCATGCCTAACGGAAACCAACTTAAGAATCGATGCCACATAAATTTTTTGCTGTGTTTCAGAGGATTTTTGCTGAAATAAAGACCAATGATGTAAATCAACAATCCCAAAACTACAAATAACTGCATAGACCCTCTGTTGAGTAAAAGGAGAAGTTCCTTTTTTACTTACGTACTCTGGTTTTGCAGTTTGGGGGTTGCATGGCAAGTCAATTATGCGCATAAAATCAAATTATTAAAAAGTTAATGAAATTCAGACGCAGGTTTGCTGAGATGATCGTTTCCTTCAAGCTTAACAAGTTTATTATAGATACCAATCAGCATAAAGCTTGGCACCCATAAACCGACAAAGTTAGCTAAGGCTTTTCTTTCCGTGAAGGCCGCAATCGAAGCTGATAAAGCCATGCTTCCGAGGGCTAAAGACAAATATCCAATGGACGGAATTTTAGCCGTGACATTCTCTATTTTTTTGGTGATGTCGCCTTCAGTTGCTGTCGGCTTTGTAGACATTGTGTTCGAGCCACCATAGGTAGGTGTTGTTCCATAAGTATTCGTTGAATCCACTTTGACCTCCTTGATCATAAGAGGTCTTTGCAAGCATGGGGCCAATGGGAAACGTGCATTGTACGTCGAGATTAACTTATAAATGTTATTTTGATGAGGCATAAAATCCCTGGGGAAGGTGGCTGCCCCAGGGATTTATCATTAGTTACATCGTCTCCACTGAATGTGATAGATCAGTCCTGAAGAAACATCGGCAGAGTCAACAATTCCCATCGCTTGCTCATTGTTACGATTAGTTTGAGCCATCATTGATGAATTGATTCTTAAGGTGACGCTTTGTCCACAAGGAGCCCACACTAAAGTAGTGGCGACTAAATTGTCAGTCAAAGTGAAATCCTGATTAGAAGGTCCCGTAAAAGTCCTAGAGATCGTTGGACCTCGAACTCCGGCCCAAAAATATTCAGCGTTAAAGCGATTCATGCCACCGGCAGGAATAATATTGGCGCCACGATAATCCACCGCAAAAACCGCCACGCTAAAACCCTGAGGGACTTGCACTGGAATTCCAATCGCACAAGATTTGCGGTCAAATCGACGCCCGGTTTGGCCGCCAGCTTCAGCGACATAATTATCAAACAGGATTGAAACCGTATCTTCATTCGGAGACAACACCGCACTGGCTGAACCAGCAGGGCAACCCGTGCCACCATATTCTGGAGTTCCTAATTTGAGCCCCGTCGCATGAGCTTGCCCTGCGATTAAAAAACCCAGCATCACAGCAAATAATCTTGTTCTCATTTCAATCCCCCTTAAGTTTTAGAAGTGCCACTTTGAAAGTGACTTGAACTTCGTTGTAAGGCTGTAAAGCAAAGGTTCGGCCAAGATCATTGGTGTCAGTCTGGCTCTTAAACAAACTTAAAGATCAACGTTGATAATTAAGCGTTATTGTTAGAAGTTAAGTGCAACAAAGACAGCAAGTTCTGTTTTTTAATTTTTTTTGGAATTGAATCAGAGATCAAAATTCATGCAATAAAAAACTTTCAGTGACAATTTGCCATCGGCAAGTCCGGTGAAAATTTATAATTGGAGTCGCCGCGCAAAGCCTTTAAGGCATTTCTTTCGAATTCTATTTCATGGGAGGTCCGAAATCCAAAGGTGCTTAAAATTTGAAAGGGAGGGCTCCAGCCAGTCAGTGCATATTGCATTAAAAATCCTCCCACCGCGGCCGGCAAAAGAAGATATCTTTTGTGAACAGTTTTTCCCAAAGCAATGCCACCGATGCACACGATCGCAGCATGAGCCATCAGGGCGCGTTCGACGCTCCACTCAGAACTGACTTGCTGTAGTCTTAAATCGACTTGCTGGGGATCAACGCCAATTTTTTGAAGACGATCTGTCGTCTTTAAGTAATTCCGCTGGGCCACATTTTTGGTCCATCCAGCGATGGACTGTTTAATTTTTGAAAAGTGGGGACTGGTTTGTAGGGGCATATTTTCCTCCTTTGAAGGTTCGTTGATAGAAGAAAGCAAAATCGGGTCCAAAAAATGCGGTTTAGTTCCTTGATATAACGCTCGATTTCAGAAACTGGATCAGTGATTGACGGGGCTTGTCGTTTAAGTTTCTCTTGAAGATATCGACGATTTTTAAACTAACAGCGGGAGATTAATATGGATTTGGCGATTTTTACGGGCCCTGGGATTTACTACGTGATGAAGTGGCTTCACTTCTTTTTTGGCGTGATGTGGATTGGTCACCTTTATTATTTTAACTTCACTCAAGGTGGATTTATGGTGGCGACAGATGCTCCGACAAAATCCCAGGTTCAGCAAAAGCTTTTGCCGGTGGCAATGTACTGGTTCCGTTGGGGTGCTATGTGGACTTTTGTCACTGGCTTACTGATGTTGGGACTGGCTAGTAAAATTGGCTTTAGCATGAGCGGCGACTGGGGTCTTAAAATTATGACCGGCGCCTTGTTCGGAACTTTGATGTGGGCGAACGTTTGGTTTCTGATTTGGCCAAAACAAAAATTGATTATTCAGTCGGCCCAGCAAGTGGCAGCCGGTGGATCCGCATTACCGGATTTACCGGCCAAAGCAGCGGCTGCGACTTTGGCCTCTAGAACGAACACGATGTTTTCAATTCCGATGCTATTTTTTATGGGAGCTGCTTCGCATTTGCCGATTCAAATCGATGTCAGTAAAAAACCGATTTACTTTACGGTTTTATTGATCGTTGTGGGCGCTCTACAAATCAATGGCATGAAAGGTAAATTGGGTCCGATGACAACTGTGAAAGGTGTCATCACGAGCGGATTTATTTTAACGGCCTTGGTTTACGGTCTGATGGAAGTTCTTCTTTAGTAGATCAGGGCAGATCCAAGTTTCTGACTTGGTGTCTGCCTTTTCGCCCAGGGAATCGCTCCCACTGATGGGCGCAATGTTTTGAACAAGTATCTTTTTTAATCTCAAAAGCGTGGCACTCTTGGCAGACGAAAGAGTCTGTGCTGCATCTGATGCAATTTATTTTTAAATCCCCGGGCTGACCACAGTGGGGGCACAGGTGAAATTTTATCGTTGGTTTTAACTTTTGATCTAAAGCCACTCGGCGATCAAAGACAAAGCATTCTCCTTCAAACTGGTCCTCTGGATATTCTTCGATATATTTTAAAATCCCACCTTCTAGCTGAAAAACATTTTTATAGCCTTGAGCTTGTAACTCCATAATGCCTTTTTCACAGCGAATTCCACCAGTGCAAAAGATCAGCATCTTTTTTTCTTTAGGAAAATTATTTTCCGCCACAAATTGGGGAAACTGGGTGAAAACATCCGTTTTTGGATTGATTGCGCCCTTGAACGTTCCGACCTTTGTTTCGTACCAATTTCTAGTATCAATCAAGACAAAATCTTTTTCCTGTTTTAAGACCTGATTCCATTCGGTGGGTGTCAGATGATGATTCTGACTTTGATTTGGAAAGTGGTGGGGAGTTTTTAGGGTCACAATCTCGGGTCTTATTTTGACAGAAAAACGGCGAAAAAGCAGACGGTCCGAAGTTGAATCTTTGAAAGTAATCTCAGGGATTTTAAAATAACTTTGAATCCAAGCTTTCATTTCCTGCAGGCTTTCAGCACTGAGCGAAGAAACCGTTGAATTAAGCCCTTCGGGTCCTAAAATCCACAAGCCCTTAAGGCCTAACACAGCGGCCCTGTTTTCAAGGTCTGATTTTATTTTTTCTAAATTTTCAAGGGGGATGAATTTATAAAAACTGGTAACGTAATATTGAACCGGCATTTTTTCTCCTGTCTTATTCTGGCTCCAAACCTGAAAGACGATAGGCCCTTCTTTTAAGCATAACCCTGCTTTCGGTCAAGCTTGAGGGTTTAGGGATGAAATTATTTTTGAGCTACACGCAGTTGCTTATCCAGTCCTTGTGAAACCAGTGGCAGCTGCGGGGCCGGTAAAAAGAGAGTGAAACCTTTCGGAAGAAATAGATTCAAGCGTAAAGCCTTTTTTAAATCAGGATTGTAGCTAAGAAACTCTTGAGCACTGAGCTGACTTAAACTCACCAACTGGCGAACCTTTGCTTTTCGTGGCAACTTAAGGGGTTCGACCGAATTCAAATGAGAGCTAAAATCAAGTTTAACTAAATCACCTAAAACTTCTTTTGAATATTGCTCGACGATCAAGGCAGCTAAAAATTCGCTGTAAAAGTTTTCTGACGCGAAACCAAAACTTCCGCCTTTATATTGACTGATAATAACTCCTAAATCATCCGTTCCAACATCTTTTACGGCTTTGCGAAGGCTTCCGGGGCCATGGTTGTAAGCGGTCACCACCAAAGGCCAACAGCCCGATAACAGTTTATAGTTTTCTTGAAACATCCGGGCCGCAACCGTAGTCGCTTTGTACGGCGATTTTCGCTCATCGATATCATCAGAGACAGAAATAAATTTTCGACTGATCGCCGGCATCAGTTGCCATATTCCCAAGGCGCCGACTTTGCTACCAGCGTCCTCGTTAAAACTGCTTTCAACCAAAGGCAAACGAGTTAATTCTTTTGGCAGCCCGCGGGCGACAAAAATCTTTTCCATATAACTCAAATACCGGGCCGATTTCCTTAAGCCTTCAAGGTAGAAGTCTTTTTGACCCGTTTGCAAACGAAGACGGCTGGCCACACGAGATAGATTAGCTTGAAGTCCACCCGGCAGAAGTTCGATTTTTTTCAGAATCAGCTGTTCAGTGGTATTCAAAGTCTCACCTTGACGAACTTTTTTTGCTAAGCGCTGAAATGAAAGTCGCGCTTCAAAGAGCTTGGCGTGCGCGACTTTGTTTGCTTTTTCTACATTTAACCACTGAGCATTGGCGGGACCCGCTAAAATATCCGCCGTATCTATGACCTCCACGATCCACCAAGGATAATCAATATGGTGAATGATTTGGTGCTGTGAGCTGTACTTGGAATAGATATCAAACCAGAAGGCCACACGGGGAATCAAGGCGGTCGGGACTTTAAATTGGGCAGAGATTCTTTGCTCGGAATCGAGGATTATTTCTGCCTCAGTTTTAAGCGGTGCGGGCAAGTTTTGCCGTTCAAAAACAGCCACTTCAGAAGAAGAAACCAGCAAAAACTGGATGACGATCAGAGTGTAGGCAAGAAGCATTTTGTGCAACATAAGGCTTGTTCAAAGCAAGCCCAGTGCCACCGCAGATCTTATGAGGTTCATAACCGCGAACCCTAGGATGAAAGAAATTCAGGCTGGGACAGACATTGGGCAGCCGCAAAATTTTAGGGGATCCATCCTCATCTTTAAAAAGGGTTGCCGGAAAGACCCCAGCTGTCTAAAACATCATTTATGAATTTAAGTCCTCTTGATCAAAAAGAAGTTCAACGCCGTCGAACTTTTGCCATTATTTCCCATCCCGATGCTGGAAAAACCACGCTGACGGAAAAGCTGCTTTACCATGGTGGCGTCATCCACGAAGCGGGCGAAGTGAAAGGCAAGCGGGGCACCAAAGCCGTCACTTCTGATTGGATGGCGATGGAGCGGGAAAAAGGGATTTCGATCACTTCGTCTGTGATGACCTTTGATTATGAAGGTTTGCGAGTGAATTTGCTGGATACTCCGGGACATAAAGATTTCTCGGAGGATACTTACCGCGTTTTAATGGCTGTGGATTCTGCCTGCATGTTGATTGACGTCGCCAAAGGCGTCGAAGAACGGACGCGCAAACTTTATGAGGTCTGTCGTCTTCGAAAAATTCCCATGTTCACCTTTGTGAATAAACTCGACCGCGAAGGAAAAGATCCCTTAGCGCTGATTGACGAAGTCGAAAAAACTTTAAATATGCAGTGCTATCCTGTCACTTGGCCGCTGGGAATTGGGCAAAGGTTTAAGGGAATCTACAACCGAATTACAAAAGAAATTTATCTCTATGACCAACGCCGCGAAGGCGATGAGGTGATTGTAAAGCCCTTTATGGGGCCCAGTGATCCCACTTTATTTGAAGCGCTAGATCGTGAAAGTGCTGAACAGGTTCGCGGCGAGCTTGAGCTGATCGAAAGTGCTCTGCCGCCTTTTGATGTGGGCGCCTTTCTTGCTGGTGAATTATCGCCGGTCACCTTTGGGTCCGCCAAACAAAATTTTGGAGTGGATACTTTCTTAAAATTTTTCTGTCAGTACGCTCCAGGTCCTCAATCGCGACGAACCAAAGATGGCAAAGAAGTAGAACCCACGGATCAAAACTTTTCTGGCTTTGTTTTTAAAATTCAAGCTAATATGGATCGCAGACATCGCGACCGCGTCGCTTTTTTAAGAATTTGCTCGGGAAAATTTGATCGAGGCATGAAAATTCATCATGCCCGGTTGGACCGCGAGCTTCGCTTAGCTTATTCCAATCAGTTTGTTGCCGCCGACCGAGAAACCGTCGACGAGGCTTATGCTGGAGATATTATCGGTGTGAATGACACCGGCAATTTTGCTATCGGTGATGCTGTCTCAAGTGTTGGCAAAGTTCAATTCGAAGATATTCCTAAATTTGCACCCGAACTTTTCACAAGATTAAGTGTTGGGGACGCGATGAAGCGAAGTAAACTTCAATTGGCGCTTAAACATTTGGGCGAAGAGGGAGCCATTCAGTTATTTATCGATCCCATTGTCGGTGCTCAAGATCCGATCATTGGCGCGGTCGGCGAGCTTCAGTTTGAAGTTTTAGCCCGAAGATTACTGGATGAGTACAATCTGGAAGTGCGCCTGACGCGCTTACCTTATTCGGTGGCTCGTTGGCCCCGGTCAGCGGATGGCAAAGGGGTCGAACAGTTGAAAGGCGATTTCACAATTTACCGGGATGCGATTGATCAGCCTGTGATCTTGCTGAATCAAGAATGGGATTTAAATTGGGCCAAAAAAGAAAATCCTGACGTGGAATTTCAAAGTTCAATTTCTAGGGCCCGCTAAGCCTTACTCGCTGCAGAAAATGCTGTTCAGGGCAGTCAGAGGATGCATTTTGGCCAATAAAAGATAAATTAGACCCTCATGAGTGAATCAAAAGCCCTTACTATTAATCAGTTAGTGAAAAATTATGGTTCTGTGACGGCCGTTAACAATGTCAGTTTTTCAGTTGAAAAAGCAGAAATTTTTGGACTTCTTGGTCCCAACGGCGCTGGAAAAACATCGATTATTTCTATCATTACGACATTAGAAAAACCCACCACCGGTCAGGTTCAAGTGTTTGGTCACAATGTGGTGACAGACTCTTTAATTACCAAAAAGCAAGTGGGTGTTGTTCATCAAGAAGTGATCAATTCAGGATTTTTTGATGTCGAAGAAATTTTGAATTTTCAATCGGGCTATTACGGCAAAAGAAAAAATAAAGAACGCATTGATTATGTGTTGCACAAGCTAGCGCTTTATCCGCATCGCCATAAAAAAGTGAAGCAGTTATCCGGTGGCATGAAGCGCCGACTGATGATTGCAAAGGCTTTAGTTCACGAGCCCAAGTTATTGCTTTTGGATGAGCCCACCGCGGGCGTTGATATCGAGCTCAGGGAAACCCTGTGGGATTTTGTGCGAGAGCTTCGTCAGCAAGGAATGTCGATTTTACTAACCACTCATTATCTGGAAGAGGCCGAAGTGCTTTGTGATCGAGTGGGGATTATTAATTTAGGAAAGCTTGAGTTTTTAGGGCCCACCAAAGAGGTCATTAAAAATTTCACTCAGAAAAAAATCTTACTGGTTCTCAAACAACCCCGAGATTTAAAGTCTCAGTATCTGCTCAACAGCTCGGGCTGTGATTATAATCTTGTGGTTCCCACCAATTTAGCTTTGGGCGAAATTTTAGAAGAAATGAACATTCAATCTTCAGAAATTAAAGACCTTCGCATTGAGGAAGGCAGCCTTGAAGAAGCTTTTAGAAAAGTCCTTAAAGGTCAGGAGCGCCACTGATGATTGCTTTTTGGACCTTATTTCAACGCGAAATTAAACGTTTTATGAAGGTGTTGGTGCAAACGGTTGTCACACCCTTTATTAGTTCCTTTTTATATTTGTTAGTTTTCGGGGTTTCTTTAGGCGGGCAAGTGCAAACCAATGGCGTTCCTTACCTGGCTTTTTTAATTCCGGGCCTGATGATGATGGGGCTGATGAATAATGCCTTCCAAAATTCATCGTCCTCGGTTGTGACCTCAAAATTTTCAGGTGATCTTGAAGACATTCGTGTGGCTCCTGTGACGAATAACCAAATTATTTGGGCCTTTAGCCTTGGTTCCTTATTCAGAGGCTCGATTGTAGCAACCGTGACTTTCACTTGCGGATCGATTTTTTATTATGTCCAACGGCATGAAATTTTAGCGATCGAGCATCCGCTGATTCTTATTTATTTTATGATTGTCGGCGGTTTATTGTTTGGGCAACTAGGAATTTGTGTGGCCTTTTGGGCTAGAACTTTTGATCAGCTGTCAGCTTTTTCGGCGTTTATTTTGTTGCCCTTGACCTATTTAGGGGGCGTTTTTATTTCTGTCGAAAGTTTAAGTCCTTTTTGGCAAAGTGTTTCAAGATTGAATCCTCTGTTGTATTTAATCAATGGACTGCGCTACGGACTTCTTGGCGTTAGTGATGTCGAAATTTCGCAGTCCGTGGGAATCTCATTGCTGGGGTTAGTTTTTTTCTATTTGATGTCACAGTGGGCCCTGCGCAAAGGCTCTTTCCAGAGGTGGTAAATGTTTGATCAATTGTCAGATAAAATTCTAGGAACTTTAAAAAAGGTGCGCGGACAAAATCGCATCAGTGAATCAAATATCGAAGAGGCCGTCAAAGAAATCCGCTTAAGTTTGCTTGAAGCGGATGTGAATTTTAAAGTGGTTAAAAATTTTATTGATCGGATCAAAGTCAAAGCGCTGGGTGCCGATGTCTTATCGAACGTCAATCCTGGCCAGATGTTTGTAAAAATTGTGCACGATGAATTAATGGCCACCCTAGGTGGTGAAGCCGTTGATATCAATGTGCGGGAAAAGCCCTCGGTGATTTTTTTGGTGGGTTTGCAAGGGGTCGGCAAAACCACGACGGCTGCAAAGCTTGCTTTATATATTCGGCAAAAATTAGGAAAAAAACCGGGATTAGTTCCTGCCGATATTTATCGTCCTGCCGCCATAGATCAGCTGCAAACTTTAGCAAAACAGAATAATTTTCCAGTTTTTCCCTCTGAAATTGGGATGAAGCCACAAGAGATCTTGGAAAAAGCCAAAGCCTGGGCGACGGACAATATGATTGAAGTTCTGATCATCGATACGGCGGGACGCCTTCAGATCGATGATATCCTAATGAACGAGCTGCAAGATCTAAAGAAAATATGGCCCCCCCAAGAAGTGCTGCTGGTGGCGGACGCAATGCTAGGACAGCAATCAGTAAATGTCGCTGAAGGCTTTCATCAGCGCTTAGCTTTGACAGGCTTGGTCCTTACAAAAGTTGACGGTGATGCGCGCGGGGGAGCAGCTCTTTCAATTCGTGAAGTGACGGGCATTCCCATCAAGTTTTTAGGCATCGGCGAAAAAGTCGCAGCTTTAGAAGTCTTTCATCCAGACCGTTTAGCAAAACGTATTCTTGATATGGGCGATGTGCTGACCTTGGTTGAAAAAGCGCAAGACGTGATCAACGAAAAAGACGCCATGGCATCGGCCCGCAAAGTGATGAAAAATCAATTCACTTTAGAAGATTTTTTAACGCAGATTCAGCAGCTCAAAAAAATGGGCGGTATTGAAAGTATTCTGAAATTTTTACCAGGCATGGGCGATCTCTCAAAACAGCTTAAAAACATGGCGCCACCTGACAATGAAATTAAAAAAATTGAAGCGATCATCCGGTCCATGACCGTCCATGAGCGCCAACATCATAAGGTGTTAAACGCTTCGCGGCGTGAGCGGATTGCAAAGGGCAGCGGAACCCAGGTTCAGGATATAAACCGCCTGGTGCGCCAGTTTGAGGAAGCCCAGAAGATGATGAGTGGGATGATGAAAATGGGAATGGGCAAAGGTGGACGTCCCAGGATGCCATTTTAAGGCTTGAACATTGCCATTATATTGAGTAGACACAAGGTCTTATTCGCGTTGGAAAGAGGTTATTAAATGGTAGTTATTCGCTTAAGCCGAGCTGGATCAAAACATGAACCAAGATACCGTATCACTGTGGCAGATTCTCGCCGCTATGTGACTGGTAAACACTTAGAAGTTTTGGGTTATTACAATCCTTTGGCCGCTGGTCAACATGCTAAAGTTGTTTTGAATATGGATCGTTACAATCATTGGGTGGGAGTCGGCGCACAACCTACAGGCCGTGTAAAGCACGTGGCTAAATTGGCTCAAGCTCCAAAGTAAATTGTAGTCTGTATTGGTAGTTTCGAACGGACTTACTTCAAAAGGATGGGGGTAAAATGGAAAGCCTAAAAGACCTAGTTGAATTTATGGCTAAAGCTCTAGTTGATAATCCTGAAAAAGTGGAAGTCGACGAAATTCCCGGCCAACAAACGACCTTGTTAGCCTTAAAAGTAGACAAAGAAGACCTTGGTAAAGTGATCGGAAAACAAGGTAAGACAGCCGCGGCCATGAGAACCATTATCCGCGCCGCTGGAACAAAGCTGAACAAGCGTTACCACTTGGACATCGTTGAATAATCTTTGGGTCGAGTAAATTTCAGTGTTTGTGGTGTATAAATCCTATCTATGAAATCCGCGCAAATTCCTGAATTTAAATTAGTTGGCAAAATCAAAGAGGCCCATGGCCTGCGTGGTGAGTTTTATGTTTTAATTTTTTCAGGGGATATTTCTTGGCTGCCTAAATTAAAAGAGCTTCAGTTAAAGAATCCAGAGACAGAAGAAGTCCTGTCTTTTAAAAAATTTAAAGCAAAGCCTTTTAAAAAAGGATTTATCTTATCCATCGATGGCATTTTAGATCGCACACAGGCCGAAAAGTTTCATGGCTTTACTGTTTTAATTCCGGCTCCGATGTTTGTCTCAAAACCTGGCGAAACGATTTATCTTTCTGAAATTGCCGATTTTTTTATTCATGATATGGAGGGCGTCGTTCTGGGACAGATTGTCGGTTTTTCCACCAATGGCAGCCAAGATTTATTAGTGGTGCAAGGGGAAAAGACGAAGGCAGATATTCCTTTTGTGGGACCTTTTATCAAAGAAATTAATTTCGAAAAAAAGTTTATTATTATGGACCTACCAGAAGGTCTTTTTGATTTGGAAAATTTATGAAGTTTACAGTCATCACTTTATTTCCCGAGATGATTCAACAAACTTTAAAGTTTGGGTTGATGGGTCAGGGCCTGGACAGCAAACTTTTTGAAGTCAGCACCATAAATCCCCGTGAATTTGCTAGCGATCTTCATAAAACAGTGGATGATCGTCCTTTCGGCGGCAGTGATGGAATGCTGTTGCAGGCCGATATTCTACAAAAAAGCTTGAACAAAGCCCGCCTGGAAAATCCTGGGGCTGCGACCTTGTTTTTGTCTCCTCAGGGGCAAACGCTGACTGAGACCAAGATTCAAGAATTAATGAAACATAAGAGTTTGATTTTATTGTCGGCTCGCTATGCAGGTGTCGATCAGCGCGTGATCAATTCAGACATTGACCAGGAAATTTCTATTGGTGATTACGTCTTAAATGGCGGGGAACTTCCGGCCTTGGTTTTGATAGAAGCGTTAAGTCGGCAAATTCCTGGTGTGTTGGGCCACTCGGAATCGGCCGTGAAAGATAGTTTTACTGAGGGATTGCTAGAGGCCCCGGCCTTCACTCGGCCCCGGCAATGGAATGGACAAGAGGTTCCTGAAGTTTTATTAAGTGGAAATCACCAACTGATTTTAGACTGGCAAAATAAAATGTCGTGGATTGTCACCAAAGAAAAACGGCCTGATCTTTTTATTGTGGCCGCTCAGAAAAAAACTTTGCCAGAGCTTCAAAAAATAAAAGAATTTGATCAAAAAATTTCAGCCATGGACCGAAAACTTTGCGGTCTTAAAAATTTTATTGAAGACTCCTGGAGTCAGGTCCTTTCGTGAGCGAAACTTTTGTTCCTACTTTAGCCATCGGGCTTTTGCATTATCCCATGTTGGATGGAAAAAAAGATATTGTGGCGACAAATATCACAAATTTTGATGTTCATGATATTGCGAGGGCCGCCCAGGTTTTTGGGATTCAAAAATATTACTTAATTCATCCCATTCGCGAGCAGCTGATGTTTGTAGAGCGGATCTTGGATCACTGGCGGGTGGGGCAGGGCTCGAAATATAATCCCAAGCGTAAAACGGCGCTGGGACAAGTTCGGTCGGCCGAGTCCTTAGCGGCAGCACTGGCGGACTGGGGCGTAGAGAAGCCTTTGGTGATAGCCACCCACGCGCGTCCTGTAGAAGGTGTTAAGACCTATTCATTTAAAGAGCTTCGTTCCGTCCTCCATGAGCAGAAAAAGCCGGTTTTTTTGCTGTTTGGGACTGGATTTGGGATGACCGAGGATTTTATGCGGGGTTGTGACGGCCTTTTAGAGAGCATTCGGGGGGCTCCTCCGGAAGATTATCGGCACCTTTCTGTCAGGTCCGCGGTCAGTATCTGTCTTGACCGACTTATGGGGCCATGGTAGACAAACTTCTTACTTAGAACACGTGTGAACTCTCTTGAAGTTGTAAAGGGCATTAAAATGGCTAAAACCACAAAGAAAACTAAAAAAGCGGCGACTCCTGGTAAAGAAACAAACCTCATCAGTCGCGTCACGGCTCGTACGACTTCAAAATTAGTTCAACCTTTCCGACCTGGCGACACAGTGAACGTGTACGTAAAAGTAAAAGAGGGTGAGAAAGAGCGTGTTCAGCTTTACAAGGGAACCGTTACAAAACTTCAAGGTAAAGGGGCGACGCGCTCGTTTACTGTACGAAAAATCTCTGCCGGTGTTGGCGTTGAAAGAATTTTCCCATTCACATCTCCTGCCATTGATCGCGTGGAAGTTGTGACTCATGGTAAAGTTCGTCGTGCGAAACTTTATTACTTACGTGGTCTAGAAGGTAAATCTGCGAAAATTGAATCTGAGTTAGCTCAAGTTCGATCCGCTGATGTTGCAGCCGACACTGAAGCTGTCTAAAAAATCAAAAAAAAATAATGAATGGCCTGAACTGGATTGGCGGGATTTTCACCCCGCTCCAGTGATTGGCGTGGATGAAGTCGGGCGTGGCTGTTTAGCAGGCCCGGTTTATGCCGCGGCTGTCGTTTTAAATCTTGAGACCGATGTCTCAGCCTATACAGACTCTAAATTAATATCCGAAGCCCGCCGTGAAGAATTGGCCGCTGAAATCTGTGAATCCCATCAGACCGGTCTGGGTTTTGCGACAGTGGAAGAGATCGATCAGTTAAATATCTTCCGGGCGTCACAGCTAGCGATGATACGAGCGGTCCAGAGTTTGAATTTAAAACGGGGACATCTTTTGGTGGATGGGAAGTTTGTGCTACCGGGTTTGACCGGTTTCAAGCAAACAGCCTTGATCAAAGGCGACCTTCGTTGCAAGCCCATCTCGGCCGCTTCCATCTTAGCAAAAGTCACTCGGGACCAACTGATGAGAACACTTCATCAGGAGTTTCCGGTTTATGGATTCGAAAAACACAAAGGCTACGGCACGCCTGCGCATAAAGCGCTTATTAAAAAAAACAAGCCCTGCCTTTGGCATCGAAAAACCTTCTCTGGGGTTAAAGAATTTATCGGCCATCCCATCGCAGACTCGCGCCCAAGCTCGAGGACGTGAGTGTGAAAGTGCTGTTGAAAAGCTATTTTTAGAAAATGGTTTTAGGCTTTTTTCAAAGCGTCTGAAAACTCCGTTTGCTGAAGTCGATTTAGTTTTTATTAAAAGTCATAAAACTTATTTGGTTGAAGTGAAATCCTTAGGGCAGCTGGATTTTAGTCTTGTTCGTATTTCTAAAACACAAAAAGAAAGACTTTTGCGGGCGCGAATCTGGATCGAAAGTCTGTGGGATCGGGACGCCGCCTTGGCTTTCGCCTATGTTTTAACGAATGGAGTAATCTTTATTTTTAACGAAGCCGGAGAAGAGTTAAACTTAAAGAATGAAATTTAAGTCTCTTCTGATTGTTAGTCTTCTTGTCCTTGGTCAATCCACTCAAGCCGGAGATTTTACTCGGTTCATCAAGGCTTGCGGATTTGGTGCTTTGATTGGAGCCGGAGTTGGTGTTGCAAGCTTGGCTGCTGAAAATAAGCCCAGCGAGCATTATGCCAATATTCCTCGAGGGGCTTCTTTGGGTTTATATGCTGGGATCGCTTATGGTGCTTATTTGGTAGCACCACAACCAAAAAACCAAATGCGCCAAGACATTGAGTTCGGCTCAGCAACAATGATCATTCCTACTTTTGCTCAGAATAAGGTGGATGGAATTTCTGTCAGCTCAAGTGTCTATAATTTTTAAATTCTAATTTTTAAATTCCAATTTCATCAAGATCGCGGGACGCAACAGGTGCTGGACCTTTTCCATCAAATGAAAAATCCAGCACCAGATTGGTATTGTTACCGCCTCCCGTGACTTGCTCAAAAATAAATCTTAAAGCTAAGCAGTCGCCTGGTGGTTTGAATTGAGCAATGTAAGAATACGAGCGAATGCGGTCTGACGCGCTTTGAAAAAAATCACTACGAACATCAGTTTTTGCTCCGTCAAAAGTTATTTTTCCGACGAAATTCATATGAGTTGTGATAAGCCCTGTGGAAAAACTGTAATCTTGAGTCCGCGTGGTCGTGTCGACTTCTTCTCCGGGGACAATATTATATTTTAGAATCAAGCCGACCTGGGCAAAGCGTCCTTTGTCGTCGATCAAGCGAACTCGGGAATTCGATTTTGTCACTTTTTGGTAAGGGAAATAACTGGCTGTCGAAAGCGTTTCGAAATTATCTAAGCGCACATCTAAAAGCGCCGAGATATCTGACCAGGGTTGTTTTTTTCCGGCGACAACAGCGTCTTTTTCTTCCCGCTCGGCTTGAAAAGCATCAAAGGACTGTGAAAGTCTTAAGAGGCCGACTTGACGGTATTGCGGTTCATTATTGAGCCATCTTTTTTGGACAAAACGATTGGTCACTGAATAGGTCACAAGATTTCTATCATAGATTCGATCGTTGTAATCAAATTGCAAGGAGGAATCACTGCCAGTGTCTTCATCACTGATTGTATTTTGCGTAAAATAAGGGGCCTCGGCCTGTTTTTGGAAACCAAAAAATGGATGAGTTCGGTGATCAATCCATGGCAGTCGGGTGTACTTTAGCTCGGGTTGAATTTCATGTTTCCATAGGCTGGCATGCAAGTCGGCGCCAGCGCCGTAAACTTGACTGAGAGTCGTGCGGGCATTAACCTCAGCTTGGACATACCTGCGCACGTTATTAGGATCAACACTTTCGCCAGGTGGGGTTGGAAGATTGGGAAATAAATAATGTGTTTCTCGGTAACCGAGCTTTGGGGTTACTTCCAAGGCATCACCCAGGTTGAATGAACGGTAAATTGCTGGGTTGAAATCAAGTCGCTGGCCTGTTCGAATAAGATCTGTGTCTTGATTGTAAAAACCGTCGCGGACCAATTCATGACCTGCATTATCTTCCCACTTGGGCGAAGAGTTATTGCTGCGTGGGAAACGAATCGCTGATTTATCCACCTGGGATTTGATGAGGTCATCATAGGCTGACGAAGATCTTGCGAAGTTTACATAGTCCAGATCGATGGTGTAAAGAAAATCACTTTTTCCAATGTAGCGAGAGACTTGCGAAAATCTAATTTCTGGCAAGCGGTGGACGGCATCATCGTTACTTTCTAAAGGATCTGAGTGAAGCATATTTTTATAATAGGAGCTATCCAAGCTATAGTGCTGATCCTTGGTGTTCTTTGTGAGCGACATCCGATTTTCCATCGCGGCGTCGCCATGATTCAAAGTTTCTTTAAAAAAATCTCGGGAGTACTGCAAATCACTGGCGTCGTTCAGCTGCAAGCGGTGTACGAAACCCTCAGGAAGCTCTTGATAATGATTGTAGCGCATAGACCAACGATTGATGGCAGTATAGCGTGTGGTGCGATTCCGAAAAGTGTTAAAGCGCGTTTCATTTTTAAAGGCTAGATCATTGAGGAGCGAATAGTTGAGCTGACCGCCACTATTTTCATCGATGGCATATCGGTATTCAACCAAAGCTTTAAGGCCGCGAAGCTCGTAATTTTTTAAAGTGAGGGTGGCATCAGTGCTGCGGCTGATGGCCCAAAAACCACTTTGCGCAATCGCTAATCCTCCGGCATCAGTAAGCTCAAACTCTGGGGTCAAGAGGCCGGACTGGCGATCACTTTTTAAAGGCACAATTAAATACGGTAGCCACAGGATGGGAATAATGCCAGCTCGAATCACCGTGTTTTTTATGTACGCATAGCCACCCAGTTCGGCTCGAATTGAGCTTCCCGAAAATTTCCAGGCCGCAGGGCAATTGGTGCAGGTCGTAAAATCGGCATCAACCACATAATATTCGTTGTCGCTGACTTTTTGTAAAACCTCACCTTCAAACAGGACATTGCCTGATTGAACAAAGCCGTTATAAATCAGACCCGTGTTGTTTTCATAATCTAGAATAATGTGATCTCCACCTATGGTGGTGGTCGGCGAGGTGATCTTGACGTTGCCTTTGGCTTCGATTTTTTTTGAACGCAAATTGATTCGGGCCGATTGGCAGGCAATGTTTTGATCGTGATAGATCAGCTGCACGCCGCCATCAAGCTCCAGGATTTCATTTTCTGTGTCCCTGACCCCTGATCCTGCGCTGATCAGAATTCCTTGCACTTTAGCAGACATCTCTTGCGCCTTTGCTTCCAGCAAGAAGCCCAAGATCAGTGCCAGCAGAAAAAAAGAGGGCCACAAAATAGATTTAAGTCGGGCATAAATAGGATTCACAATAAAATAATTGTAGATACAGCAACGGCCCTTTGTCGAGCTAAGTCCGAGTCCTGATCTCGGTTATTCTAGCAGTTAGACCTGTTGAGTTATTTGACAAA
The DNA here is from genome assembly GCA_043779185.1 of Pseudobdellovibrionaceae bacterium. GTDB lineage: Bacteria > Bdellovibrionota > Bdellovibrionia > Bdellovibrionales > Bdellovibrionaceae > JAYWDA01. Next base: position 740 of record JAYWEQ010000078.1, on the reverse strand, counting down.
AAACCGAAGAGTTGAAAGTCAGATCAATGGCCAAAAAAGGGGTTTTCATGGATGCTAAGCTCGATCAGTGTGGCGAAGTTATGGTTGTTACAATTAATGGTCGACTAGATATCGATAAAACCAAGCCTTTTCAAGAGGCCTGCTTTAAGAATTTACTGGATAAGAAGGTTGTTTTTAATTTGCAGCCGCTGAACTTTGTGGGCTCCACTGGAATTCAAAATTTCTTCCAAGCATTAAAAGAAATTCATTCCAAAAATAAGTACGGATTAAGAATTGCCGGCATGACCGTCGATTTTCAGCGCCTATGGACCATTCATCAAGACGCGATGGCGATTTACGAAAACACGCAGGTTGCTGTCAAAAGTTTTGAGCCTCAGATTCCTGAGGCGGTGGACACTTCGTCAAAGATTCCAGCCGTCTGAGCTGGAGTTAATTGCTCTTCTTTTCGCATTTCTTGAAGCTTAGAACTTAAGTCGATATTTAATTTTTCCAAAGCCCCTTGCGCCAACCGCAGCTTTTCGGTTTCGTCATTTTTTGCGGTCCACATAAATCTTAAACTATCCAATTGATGTCGAAGGTCAAAGACCTGTTTTTCTAAGGTTTTTCGCTGCTCAAATTCTTCCATCAAGCGGTCTTTAGCGTCCTGGTGTTCGACCTTAAGGCGTGCGACTTCGGAAGTCTGGCTTTGATATTGACCCTGGATTTCCTGAAGACTGTTTTGATGTCGCTCTTGAATCGTT
>JAYWEQ010000077.1:0-23952 GCA_043779185.1 Pseudobdellovibrionaceae bacterium | reverse complement strand
CGGTTCGCATTCTTGATCTTTGTTGTTATGTGGGTCATTGGAGTGTGCAATTATCGCGACGACTTTTGGATTTAGGATACAAGGTTGAAGTGACATTGGTGGATGTTTCACAGCCCGCCTTAGAGCGTGCTGTGAAAAATGTAAAGCGCCTTGGCGTCGAGGTCACATCGATTAAAAAAGATGTCTTAAAAGATCTTATTGATCTGCCCAGTGATTCTTTTCATGTCGTGATCGCCGACCCTCCGGCATTTGCAAAATCTAAAAAGGATATCCCGCAAGCAGAACACGCTTACATGAAACTAAACACCCAAGCCTTTCGTGTCGCAAAGTCCTTTGGCCTTGTCGCAGCGTGCTCTTGTTCAGGGGGCGTTCGAGAAGAGGCCTTTTTGCAAGCGGTTAATAAAGGTTTGCAGCGAAGTGAGCGCCAGGCTCGATTGATAAAAAAAGGGGGCCATGCCCCCGATCATCCCTTGCTGCCAAATTTTCCAGAAGGCGAGTATTTGAAAATGAATTTGTTCGAAATACTTTAATGGCTGTCTTGGGCGTTTTGAGTTTGTTGAATGTACTCATTCATTTTTTCGATATGATCTTTTAAGTTTAAATTTTCAGATTTCAACAAACTGCACTGGGTGAGAGATTGCTGCAAGTGACTGTAATAATCTTTGCACTCTAGGCCTTTTCGATCCATCGCCATTTTCATTTCGATAATTTTTGTTTCAGCCGTTTCCATTAAGTGTTTAAGAACTTCATTTTGTTTTCTTGCAGATGCCTCTAGTTCTTCAAAAGAGCTAGAGATATTAGAAATTTCCTCATTCAAAGAATTGATATGTTGATTTTTTAGATCAATCTGTTCATTCATCTGGGCTAAGAATTGAGTGACCTGGTCTTTTTCGTTCAAAGTTTGCTGAATTTGATTTTGAAGTTGTTTTTTTTCTTCAAGCCAAGTGTCTTGTTGTTTAAGAAATGAAGCTTTCGCCTTATCAAGTTCAAGATCAGTTTCATCTTTTAATGCTTTTTGAAGCTCAACTTCATTTTGTAAACTTTTTATATTTTCCATCAAGGATTGGGAATATTTTTTTTCTTCCAAGTGACTTTGATGGGACCTTGATTTTAACCCTTGTATCTCGAGCTGAAGTTGCAGGCTGACTTCTAAAGATTTTGCTAAATCGCTATTTAGTTTTGAATTGGTGTTCCGCTCGGTGTTCAGTTGTTCACTGAGCAGAAGCATTTGTTGGCCCAAATCGCCTTGTTGATACTGCATATTTTCCAGATTTTTAATTTTGCTACTGATTCGATCGTGCATTTCGTCTTGTGCCGCTTGAAGATCTGTTTGAAATCGACGGATTTGGCCCTGCATTTTTTCTAACATTTGTTGCCTCGTTCCTGCTTCTGCGGTGATCTCAAATCCATGATTGGACTTGTAGCTCAGCTCATTGAGTTTATTAGATATTTCATCGAACAAGCGTTCATGGTCGGGTCTTGAATTCATAAAAGCTATTCTGAGGCCATCGACTTAGATCCGTCATCTGTTTGTCTTGGCTCTCGATCTTTGTCTAGGATCGATTCAAGGTCTCTTGTTCTTATCTTATTTTGAGTCAGAGACCTTTTTTGGAAGAAAGTACGAAAGTGTAGAGCCTAAAATGGCGCTGTCTCAGAATGAGAAAATAAGCAGTCGTTTAAAGGGTTTAGGCGTCCATAACAGTGGCACCCGTGATGCATTACTTAAGGGAGAGGTGATTATGGATTTCAGAGAATGGAAACTTGAACTTACGATTGTTGCTTCTGCAGTTCTTCTGTTGTTTGCGATGTTTGGTTTGTTTCGAACAATATCTCCAGCCTCACAGCTTGAGACAAAGGCCATCGTGTATGAAATGCCACGACCTGCAAGTGCCGAGTTGGAAGCAGACTTTGATTTAGCCAACCGAGAAATCACTCGAGAGTATCTAAAGGCTCAAGCGAAAGGTGTAGGTCAAGACAACAAGCCGGTCGCTAAAATTCCTGCAAAAACAGCTGCCAAAGACGATAAAAAGAAAGACGCTCAGAAAGTCACTCAAGCTGCAAAACCACAGTTGAAGATCGACATCATTGGCGCGGCCGCTCGAAAGGGAATATCTTCGAGCGATAACTCGCAGTCGGTGAAAGTTGCGAATTATAACCAAACGGCCCGTAAAAATACCAACACTCCAGAGGCTGCGGCGGATGCTAAGAAGGAAGATGACAAAAAGGTCATGACGTTAGCGGAATGGCGCCAACTTTTATTATCACAGCCTACCTTAGCAAATATGAATAATTTCTTAGCGGCTTATAAAGCAAAGGAAGTGACCTCTGAAGGTTATTATCAAGTTTCTCAGGAATTAGTTTTGTCTGATAAACCTGAAAATCAAGCGGCGGGTCTGTATGCTCTTCAGGCGGCTCCAAGTGCGATCAGTTTTGCCATCGTTGCAAAGAACTTAGCCAAGTTAACCCCAGAAAATAAATTAACGGGCCAGCAAATTCTATTAAGCTACAGCCAACCCCAAAGGGTCGGTTACTTGTCGCAGGTTCTTGAATCCACAGATCCAGAAGTTGTCAAGCAAGCGGCAGATACGATCACTTACGGTTTAGCTCAAGTCAAAAAAGGAAATGCTCCTCAGGATTCTAGGAATGTTCGCGCAGATGAGACGGCTTCAGCGACGACAAATCTGCAGTCCTACGGTCGATTTTTACAAGTTTTTGAAACCTGGCAGCAAAGTGGAGATCAGACTTTAATGGGTCTAGCTCAGAACTTTTTAAGCACTTGGAATTCCTAATCACCGACGGTTTTTAGCAGTCAAGACTTGTCCCAAGCATCGAATTCGGGTCCAATAGTTCCGATGCGCCTGTTGTTTTTTTTAATCATTTTCTTTTCCCTCATTGGGGCTCGGGCCGAGCGGTTTATTCCTCGGCGGATGAGCGAATCAGATCGGCATATTGCGCTTCAAATTTTAGGTTTTGGATCAGCCAGTAAAATTTTAACAAGCCCATTTCCTTTGGGCGGTCACCCTGGATTTGAAGTCGGTTTGACAACGGAATATTTGCAGGTTCAGGATCTGGCAAGCCTCGGCGATAAGTCGACTCGTAATCGCGAGCTTAATTTTAATAGTTTCTCCATCGCAAAAGGATTGTTTTATAATATCGACACGGCCTTTCAATTCACACCAGCTTTTCAAAAGGAAGATGTCTCGTCGTATGCGGCGCAAATTCGCTGGGGCTTTTATGAATTTCCTTTTATTCCCGGTGGTCTTTCTTTTGTCTTAAATCGCAGCGATACCAATTATGGAAATCTTTTAAACACCCGAACGACGGGACAAGATCTTGTCGCCACAGTAGTCGTTGAAGATGTCAGTTTGTATTTTGGTGTTGGCACGGCCAGTTCGATTGGAACTTTCAGTGGAGGCACGCAAACAGGGACGGCGACCGAGAGCACAACAGATATTTGCACCGTGGGCTCGGCTTATTGTTCCTCATCCAATGAAGAATTAAAGGAAGTTCATACACTTTTTGGGGTCAGCCTGGCTTTTAATCAACTTTTTGCAGCCCTAGAGATTGATCGATATTTTCTTTCGACCTATTCAGCGAAAGTGGGCTGGAAATTCTAAATTCAATTTGACTAAGTGCGAGCTTTTTGGATCAGCTGGGTGGTCGATTTCCCATCGACGAACTGCAAAGAAAACACTTGGCCACCCAGGGACTGCACAAAACTGGCGCCAACGATACTTTCAATTTTCCAGTCGCCACCTTTAACCAAGACGTTGGGCTTTACTTCATGAATTAATTTTTCAGGCGTGTCGTCGCTAAAAATAACAACGGCATCAACACAAATTAAAGAGCTCAGGATTTCAGCGCGATCGTTTTCGTTTTGTAGAGGGCGATCATTGCCTTTCAGTCGTTTGACGCTGGCATCAGCATTCACTCCGATCAATAAAAAATCACCCAAGGCGCGGGCCTCTTTTAAATAGCGAACATGCCCGACATGCAGAAGATCAAAAACGCCATTTGTAAAAACGATTTTTTTTTGTCGAAAAGGACGAAGTTTTTCGCTGATTTGATCAAACGTAAAAACTTGTCCCATGATGTTTAGGCTCTTTCTAAGATCTGTGTTTGCGACAAATCGCCCACTAAATCACGTCGCATAAAAAGAGAAACTAAGGGTAAAGTAAAAATTCCAGTTAAAACAACCAGCGCCGATCTTGCGATCACAGAGATAGCATATCCCGACGTTCCGACCTCGTTCGGGTGGCCAATGCGCAGGTCGTAAGCCCACTCACCGGGTGTCGCTCCCAAAAAGATTCGATGTCCAACCAAGTAAACAAAAGACACGAGGCCAAACAAAGCCATTGTTGAAAGATAAATCAGTCGACCTGAGTCCGAGCTAAAAATAGCGCTGGTCACATCGACTTTTGTAATGCTTAAAACAATAATCATACAAAGTAAGGTCGCAGCTAATACCAACATGGCATCTAAAATAAAGGCGCTGATATTTTGCAAACCTGCTTTATATCGAACAACGGGTGTTGTTCGAGGAGTCACATTAGATTTTGGAATTTCACTTTTTTTAGAGCGCAGTGTTTGCAGGATTTCTTCAACGGCGGCCGAAGAGTCATCCATATCAGGAACGTTAAATTGAGTTCTGGTATTTCGAGGGAGTGGTGGTTGCAAGGGCGAGTCGATGTCGACATGACCATCCAATAGATTCATCGAGGCCGAATTAAATCGAACAGAGGTCGGCGGAGTCTCTTTTTTATTCTTCTTATGAAAACCCAAACCCTCTGTTAAAGGCTTAAATTCAAATTCTTCAAACGGATCTGCCACAACAAACCTCCCATGTCGGCCTAAGGCTCATCCCCACGCATCAAATCAAACTCATACTTTAGGACGGAGACCAAAGTCAGGCAAGCCGTTTCAACTCGAAGAATCTGCCGACCCAAAGTGACAGGATCAAAGCCTAGGTTTTTTAAGTTTTCGACCTCTTGAAGCGAAAAACCTCCTTCACTTCCGACAAGGCACCAAATATCCGTGATATTTGGGCTTTTCCGAGACTTCAGGAAGCCCGAAATAGATTGTTGGGCGTCCCCCTCATATGAAAATAGACCCAGACCACCCTGAGACAGGTTAATCTGCGAAAGAATATTTTTGAACTCCACGGGAGCATGAATTTTAAGCAGTTCCCCACGGCCGCATTGCTGGGTGGCTGACACGACAATTTTATGCCAACGGTCCAACTTCTGAAGTGGGAATGAACTCGCACTTTTCACGAAACTGTAGTCTGAAAAAAAAGGATGAAAGCTAGCGACGCCCATTTCCACCAATTTTTCCACAACGTCGTCCATCACTTGGTAGCGTGAGACCGACAAAGCAATATGTAAATGGGGCCGAGGCAACTCAGGGATGACTCGGGTTTCTTTAATCAGAGCTCGCGCTGATTTTTTGCCAATTTCAGTGACACAAACTAAATAAGCTTTTTCATCACATAAAACTTCAAAATGAGACCCCATGTCTTGCCGGCACACAGAAAAAATATGGTGAAAAAGATCGCCCTCAAATTGAACGGATTCATTGATGATATTTTGAGGTTGAATCCAATAACGCCTCATAAGTTTACGTTCTGAAACCAGTAGCCAATCCATTCATCTTTTTCGATTCGTCGCATGACTTTTAAATTTGTCGAGCGAGTGAAGTTTTCAAAGAACTCGTCGTCATGTTCTTTTAGAATTCCCGTGACAATCAAAAAGCCGTCAATTTTTGTGCGTTGAATTAAGGCGTCTCGTAAATGGATTAGAACGCCATCAATAATATTGGCGACGACAACATCAAATTGTTCGCGCAATTCGTCGACTTGCTGATCGCGGATTAAAATATGCTTAGAATTATTTTTAATAATATTTTCTTTGGCCACTCGGCGGGCTTCAGGATCAATTTCAACCCCAACAATGGGATTGAAATTTAATTTTTCGGCTAAAAGCGCTAGAATAGCTGTGCCAGTTCCGACATCCAGCAAGCTGATCATCGATCGATCTAAATACTTTTCGGCGGCTTTATAAATTAAAGCGGCCGCCAGCTGAGTGGTCGCATGGGTGCCAGTTCCAAAAGCCATTCCTGGATCAATAAAAATCGGCAGCTTTGCTTCTGGCGGAGACGGTAGCCAAGACGGAATCACCCAAATATCTTTCACTAACTTGAAGGCAACAAAGCCTTTCTTCCACTCTTCCAGCCAATCTTTGTGTTCTTCTTCAAAAATTTGCCAATCAGACTTTGCATCCAACTGTTTCAGGGCTTTGAAAAATTCGACGGATGGATTTTCGGCAAAGAACACGTCGATATCGTGATTTTTTGGATGGAGGACTTCAGCATCATAAGTTAAATTTGTTTGGGTGAAGGACAGCGCTTCACTGACACCAGACGCCGCATGTTCGAAGGCCAGGGACGTGATAATATCTTCCATATTGGCTGAAATCTGTTTTATACGAACACGGAAATAAGAATTCATGGGGTCTCGCTTCCGCTCTTTTTTGCCACAGAATTAAAAAGCGGTCGAGAAAGTTATTTAGACAGCGGGGGGGCCGCAGGCTTCGACGGGTCGATCGCTGTATTGTTTACAGGGACTTCGTCGAACAGTGCGTTGGGCACCAAGCCTTCTTGGGCGGTTTTCGTCAGTTCGTTGGGTAAATTAAGTGGGTTGAGCTTAATCAACTCTGGTTCTTCTTGGCCTTCAGAAACGATCGGCGTTGGTGTCGCAGGTTTCACGGGAAGTGGAGCCGCCAGGATTGCTTGAGGTGCTGGAGCGGAGCTGGCGGGCGTGGCCGCGACAGCTTGCGGTTTTCGTTTCGGAACTGAATTATCAACAAACGAATCTTTCAGTTCGATGCGATCACCTGACATCAAGCCAATTTGTTCAAGCATGGGATTTACATCCCGAGGTAGTAATTTGTACTCACGACCGACGGCAATTTTTTGAAAGACAGCCACAACTTTAACTTGTCCAACAGGAATTGAAATTTCACCAAAACTTTGCGCTCCGCTGGCATCGCGGACGTTGATCGTTCTGAAAACTGTGACCACCATATTTTTTTTCAGGCCTTCGTTGTCGCCGGCATTGAGGTAGAAATCGGTGAAAGAAGGATCTTCGTCACTGAGAGGGATATTTTTTCGGACATCAATAATTGTGATTTCAGCTTTCGCCATTGAAGCAAATAAAATAAGGACGGGACATAGAAAACGAAACATACAATAAAACCTTTCCTTGGTTCAAGCCGTCCTAGCTTGTTGTACATAATAGATCGGTGTTTCGTTTTGAAACTAAACGGAATTTGAAGTCGAGGAGTTGCGAAATCTTAAAGCTAGACCGGCCAGAATTAAAAAACCGCCAATCATTTGTAGCACCGTAAGGCCTTCCTTCAAAAGAACCCATGAGGCCAAAGTCGCAGTCAGAGGTTCAATCATACTTAAAAGTGCGACTTCGGTCTTTTTTAATTTCTGTAAGCTTCCTAGGACCAAAGTCATAGGAATGATCGTGCAAAGAATGGCGATTCCAAAAATAATATTGGCTTGGGTTGTATTAAATGATTCTAGTCTTTGAATCGAAGGATTGTGAAAAAGTAGCAGAGCCACAGCCCCGAAGCTGATGATGTAAAGGCTTGAGGTCATGGGTCGTATATATTTTTGATATTTCTCAGAAATAACGATGTAAATGGCGTAAGCGATGGCAGAGCCCAAGCCACAGATAAATCCAAGGGCAGAGCTGATATTAATTTGTCCCCAGAGTAAAAAAATCAATCCTGTGAAGGCAATTCCTGTGCAGATCATTTGCCAGACAGAAGGTTTTTCGCCCATAAAAAAAGCGATCAATTGGACCCACAATGGATAGGTGTAAAGGAGAAGGGCTGCCAGCGCTACACTCAAGCCTTCAACGGCTTTAAAGTAAAGGGACGCAAAAAGCGCGTAGCCAAAAATTCCCAAAGCGCCCGAAATAAGAAATTGCTTGCCAGAAATTTCAGTCCACTTTGGTTTAAATAAAAGCAAAGCGGACCATAAAAGAAAGGCGGCCAGAATAAATCGGTAAGTCAAAAGCTCACCGACCGAAATGCCATTATTAAAAGCTAATTTTCCGAAGATGCCTAAAAATCCAAAGCAGATGCTGGCCGTGATGATTTCAATAAAACCAATCCATCGACTTCGAGAGTTCATCTTTTATTTCGGGGCGAGCTGTTTCGTCGCGTTCGCGGACCAGATCCTGATTTTGCATTTTCATAATCAGTTTCATCGTTGGTGCGATGTCGAGCTCCTGGCTTAGGACGTCGACCCGGAGGCGGTTTCGGACGATAACTGCTGACTTGAGCGCCACCACGAGGAGAAAAAGATTTTCGCGGGCCCGATCTTTTTGGTCGGTCCTCAGAGGCCTCTTTGGAAGGCGCCGCGGGTTTTGATTTTGTTGGAGAGCTTGCCTGCGCCTTGGTGGCTGTCGCTTGAGTCGTGGCTGGCGGAAGGCGTTTTGTTGAAACTTGGCGACCTTTGTAACTGCGTTTTTCTTTTAATTCTTCCGGAACATCAGGCAAGAAGACCATCTCTAGGGCAGATTCATCGACGAACACCAGTTCACCGCGTTCAAGATGACCCATCCGCAAGCGGCCGATGGCGACCCGTTGAAGCTTCATCACATCAAAACCGATTTTTTCAAACATTTGACGGATCTGTCGGTTTTTTCCTTCGGTGATAATCATTTTGAACCAATCGTACTGTTCCGAACCCTCTTTGCGCTTGATTCGTTCTAAGTGTTTGGCCGCCACTTTGCCGCCGATGATGCTGACGCCCTTTAAAAGCTTATCAAGTTGTTCTTGTTTAGGTTGTCCGTTCACTTTGACAAGATAGGTCTTTGTCACTTCAGATTTTGGATGAGTGATTTTGTTGGCGAATTCACCGTCGTTGGTCAGTAAAATCATTCCTTCTGAGTCCCAGTCCAATCGACCTACAGGAAAAACACGGTAGGGCACTTTATCTAGGTATTCAGCGATAGTTGGACGATCCAATGGATCTTCCATGGTGGTCAATACCCCTTTGGGTTTGTGAAATAAAAGATAAATTTTATGATTGATTCGACGAAGTGGTTTTCCATCAACAATAATTTTGTCGTGAATCGGATCCACCTTGATGCCAAGTTCGTAAACTTTTTTTCCGTTGATGGTGACTTGGCCGCTTTCGATGATTTCATCAGCGCCGCGACGACTTGCTAGTCCCGCTTCAGCAATCAGTTTGTTAAGTCTAACTTTTTCAGGGGATTTGTTGGCAGCCATTCTTTTACGTTCTCCGCAGTGTTCAAGTCATTTCGAGCGGGCTCACGAGTCGACAGTTTATTTTGAACTGTATTCTTTAGATCCCGCACAAGAAGTCCCAACAGTTTGTCGTTGGTGTAGATGTGTTCTAATGCGGTCTCAGCCTGCCCTAAGATGGTCGCGCTCCATTTACTAGCTTCAAGATCCCCCTGTTGAACTAAAGCCTGAGTGCGCTCGAGGTGGTGAATCATCTCTTGATAGTAAGTGTCGGTGCGACGATCAATGAAGAACTGTTCTAAGCGTTTGATAGCAAAATGCAAGCGCGTCAGCTCGGTCAGGGTCTCAGACTTAAAATCTTGTAATTTTTGGAATACGTAACCACGCAGAAGGACGCCCGTCGCTTTGCCCTCTTTGAAAGTAAATTGCGACGTCACGTAAGGAGCGACATCAATACGATGGGTGTGTTTTGAGCTCAGTTCCAGTTCAGGCGTGTAGTACAGAACTAAATCTTTACGAAGGGGTTCAAGCATCCCGCCACGAATTACAAACTTTTTATCGAAAACTCGCGCTTCTAAAGAACGATCAGCGCGCAGAACAATAGACACAATGCGTCGCCCCTGGTCAGAAACCACCTTATATTTATCGTCGGGACCGCATAACGTAGCCACAAAACAGCTGACGGCATCGATTTGATCTTTGATCTGATCAATCTCAATCAGTTGAATAATTTGTGGAAAACGGACCTGAGAGATGTCGAATTTTTGTTGGTAGTAACCGTTGAAATTATCTAAAAGATACTTCACTTCGGTGCTCAGCTGCGCCTTATTTGAGGCCCAGTGGGCATAATCCAAACAAAAGCTAAAAAATAGATCAATCAGGTCCTTGGAAAGAGTCTCTTCGGGCTGGCCGATCCCTTTAAGAAAATTATAAAAACAGAGCCGGGTTGGCGTGTTTTGAGGGTTGAGCTCGGAGATAAATTTTAACAACTGACCGACTTTTAGCATCAAGATTCCTATCTCGGCCAAGATAGGAAGAATTGAAATTTAAGTCCAGTGAAAATATACTTTTTGCGAGGTGATTTATGCAACGAGAATTGAACCCTGATCTTTTCGGTGAAAACCGCGCTCCTACTGAGGCTCCGTCCTTTTTACCCGAGCTGACGACCGAGCCACATTTTTTGGATGTGGATCGCCAAATTCTTGAAATCAAAGCTTATCTTCAAAAGTCCGAAGACAGTGCTCGTCAAAACCAAGCGCAGTGGACTGATTCTTTGAAGGGCAGTCACCTGAAGCTTGAGCGGCTGCAGCAGATGATCGCTCGCTTAGAAAATTCCCATAACGGATTGGCGCAAGAAGTCGGACTTCGTCTGACACAGATGCAGCAAAGAATTATCGAGCGCGCCTCTTATGATGAAAAAACTCAAGAGATGATCGATCGCCACAATCATGTGATTAAAAGTTTTGAAGTGCGCATGAATCAAATGCAAAAATTGATGCAGGAAAAAGAAGTTGTTTTAAATTCAACGCTGCAAGCTTTGAATGACTGTAAACACGAAATTGCGCGATTAAAAAGACTTTAATTTTTCTAAAATTTTTAAAAAATAGTCTGGCTTTTCAAACTGAGTCAATGTGATCGATTCGATCCATTCACCCTGGCTGTTAAAAAAGAGCACTGTCGGAAGTCCCATAATTTTATATTTTTTACGAAGAGCCGTGAAAATCGGACTTTCCTTCGTGGCATCAAAGCGCATTTTAGTGAATCCGCTGAGCGCGGCTTGAACTTCGGGTCGTGCAAAAGTTTTTTCGTCTAGCTCATGACAGGCCAAACACCAATCCGCAAAAAAATCGATCACGACGGGGCGTTTTTCTTTTTGCGCCATGGCCAGCAGTTCGGCGCTGTAGGGTTGCCAATCTTTATTGGTCGGCGCAGAAGCCACTTCATAGGGCCCATCAAATTTATTAAAAAGAAGGGGGCGCAGTTGAAGTCCCGCCACTAAAATAAAGCCGATACCTAAAGCTAAAAGGGATTGCATCAGACCTTTTTGAACGCGTCGAAATTTTCCGCCGTGGCCGGCGTTCATAAAAGCACCGAAGAAACTGGCCACGACAACAAGACCCAGCCCCAAGGCAGCATCATGCCAGCGTTGCGGCAGCAAAAAGCTTAGGTAATAATAAAAAGCTCCTAACATTAAACTGCCCAATAAAAACTTCATGCCGTCCATCCACGGCCCTGACCGAGGAAGTTTTTGCGCGAGCTGGGTGAAGGCTCCTAAAACTAAAAAAATGACACCCAAACCGATCGCATAAGTAAAAAGCAGAAAAAAACCTAAGATACGATTTTGTGTCGAGGCAACGAAGGCCAGCAAAGTGACAAGCACGGGTCCGACACAGGGACTAGCAACAACTCCGGCGGCAATGCCAGAAAAATAGGCGCCGGCGAAATTGACGCCGCTGGAATGTCGACGGAAGGACTGTCTTAAGAAAGCAGGAACTTGAATTTCAAAAACTCCGTACATACTCAGAGCCATCAGGAAAAAAATTAAACACATGGTCCCGATCACTAAGGGATGACCTAGATTAGAGCCAAAAAGTTGACCACTTGAGGCGGCGACGACTCCTAGTATTGAATAGGTGGTGGCGATACCAACCACATAAAAAACGCTTAAAGAAAAATTTTGCCAGCGGCTGCGTTTCTGCGAATCGTGTCCCAAGATCGCTAGAGTGATTGGAATCATTGGAAAGATGCAAGGTGTGAAACTGGTTAACAGGCCCGATAAAAAAACCAAAGCAAAAGCCAAGAGTAAGTTTTTTTCTAAGGCATTTTTGACGGATTCGCCACTGAATGAATTCCAGACTTTGGATTCTTCGACCTGGGGACCTGCTTTTGTCGCCAAGGGCGACGTCCAAGAGAAAGGAATTTCTAAAGTCTTAGTTTTTGGAAACAAACAATAACTGTCCGAGCAGGCCTGATACGTCAGTTCGATCTTTAAATTATTTTTATTTTCTGAAATCTGAGAGGGGGCTTCAAAAGGTAAGCTAAGAAGGGAATCGCCCTTAACACTTTGGCGATTTTTATTTGAAAACTTATCAAAAAAATCATGCACTGGATTTAATTTGAATTCGCCGTAATGAGTTCCATCAGGCTCTAAGACAACAATTTTAAATTTGTCGACGTAAGCATGAAAATGAGGCGGCAGTTTTAATTTTAAAGACAGAATCGCACCTTGACCGGCATGAAGCTGGTAAGGCTGGAGGGATCCTTCGACGGTCAAAGGGTCGGTGATTTGAGCGTCAGGACTTTCGGCCTGAGCGATCAACGAAGTTGCAAACAGCAGAAGAAAAAAACAAGTCAGTGAATTTCGCATGCGATGATCTTAGCGCAAAGGAAGGCTGGGGTCGAGGACTAGGACGCGCCGAAGGTCTGGATCCGTTGAAAAAGCCTTAATCATTCAAGCTTTGCCGCCGATGAAGTTGATGAAGAGGTATCACTATGGGATTTGTAGGTATAATCGTTGTGTTTGCGATGGTCTTCGGCGGCTTCGTCTTCGCCGGTGGACATATGCATGTGATTTTTCACTCGGCGCCCCATGAAATGATTATTATCGCCGGCGCGGCTCTCGGTGCTTACATCATCGCCAATCCGATGAAGACAATCAAAGCAGGTTTTAAACTTTCCATCAAAGCGATGACGTCAAAAGGTCCTCAGAAAAAAGATTACTTAGAGCTTCTTCAAATGTTGTTTCAACTGTTTCAAGTTTTTCGTAAAGAGGGTCCGCAAGGAATCGAGAAACATATTGAAGATCCCGATAAATCCGAGATTTTTAAAGCCTATCCCAGCTTTATGCACAACCATCATGCGGTTCATTTTCTGTGCGACACCATGAAGATCACTTTGTCGGCAGAGTTATCGCCCTATGACGTCGACGATTTATTAGATGGAGATATGAAAGCCATTCATGCTGAAGAGCACATGGCTCAACATGCGGTGCAGTCGGCTGGAGATGGATTTCCTGGATTAGGAATCGTTGCGGCGGTTTTGGGTATCGTAAAAACGATGAGTCACTTAACAGAAGGAACTGAAAAAATCGGATCTTTGGTGGCAGGCGCTCTGGTGGGAACAATGCTCGGGGTTTTTGGAGCTTACGGTCTGATTGGCCCGACAGCTGTGAAGATTGGTGCTGATATTGAAGCCGAGGGTCGATACTTGATGGCCATTAAAAATGCCATGGTCGCCTTGCAGCGAGGGGCTCCTCCGTTAGTTTGTATTGAGTATGCAAGACGTTCGATCACTCCAGAAGAGCGACCCTCGTTTAATGAAATGGATAAAGCGACTAAAGAAATTAAGAAGGCTGCTTAATGGCAAAAAAAGAAGCTATCATCGTTATCAAGAAAATCACCATCGCGGGCGGTGGTGGTCATGGGGGATCGTGGAAGGTGGCCTTGGCCGACTTCATGACGGCCTTAATGGCGTTTTTTCTTGTGATGTGGCTTTTAGGACAATCAGATCAAACTAAAAAAGCGGTTTCTGATTATTTCTCAACACCCTCGATCATTGAATATAATTTTCAAAATTTTGGTGCGGAAATCACTTTGGAAAAACTATTTTTGGATCTTTTGAACGAGCCCTTAAAAGCCTTTCAAAGCTTTATGGAGCCCGCCGACAAGACACCAAATATTTTGGATATGGGTTCGGCAAAAGTCGTCACCTCATTTATCGCCGATAAGATGACCGATCTGGCAAGAAACGTCAGTATCACGCAAGATGGTTTTGAATTTGATATTCCTGATAATATTCTTTTTGATCGTGGCACGGCTCGTCCAACAGGTGAATTTGTGACTGTGATGGACCGCGTGCAGTCGTTGACCATAGGACTTGAGGACGCCAACATTGCCGTCGTTTCAAATATGTTTATTCAAACTGTTCCAGGGGCAAGTTCGTCTGTTGCTCAGCGAGTGGCCTCTGAAAGAGCTGATCTTATCACGAAACGAGTTCAATCGACTCTTGAACACACCAGTGTTTCCGTGGCAGGAAATACCAATGTGAAAGATAAAAAAGGCGAAGCAGACCCAGCAAAATTAATTGGCTTAATTCATATCAGCATCAAACAAAAAGAATTTAAATCGGACGGCAAAGCGCAGAGAAAAATTGACACTTTATTTGGCCAACCCCGCGCCGATATGAGCGTGTATGATAATTTTGTCACGCAAGTGACAAATCGCAAGACCAAACAGGCCGCCGAAAAAGCTGAAGAAAAAGCTGAAGAAAAATCTTTTCAAGAAGGTTCTTCGTCAGAATCAGAGCCCTAAAATTTCAAAAAGATGCTTTTAATAGAAGGTAAATAAAGGTATCGGCATAAGCTCCGAACTGCGAATTGTTCGAGGTCGAAGTGCCCCCGACTTGCCATGAGAAAGCGCCACTGGTGTAGCCGATCCCGGCCAGCAGATCAAAATAGTCTGAATAGGGTGCGCCATCGATCGATGTGAACCCGACATGCGTTTCCAATTTCCAGGTCGTAAAGACATCCCAGATTTTTCCCAGGCGCAGATATTTAGACTTTACACCCAGGCGCTGCCAGTTACTTTCTTGTTCGTAAAGCAAATGATACTTGTAAAGCTCAATGTTAAATCCCACCGTATTGCCATCGCGGTCGTCAGATTCAAAATAGTGATTATCACTGTAATGAATTCCAAAGGATGTATTGGTAGAAAGTGGAACAAAGATATCGCCCTTCAGTTTTAACAGAGCATTGGCTTTATTCGAGTTATAATAATTTACATTTGAGCCCCAGGCGCCGAAGCGCAAGGTCTGATTAAAATTATAAAAAATAGAACTTTGAATGGCGGGATTCAGTTTGGTTTGGGTTAAGCCATGCCAAATGTAATTGGTTAAAAGAGAGGCATCCCCTTCAACCTTTTTACCGCTCGAATCATTCGAAGATTGAGCCCAACTTAAAGTGGGAATAAACAGCAAAAATAAAATAAGACGGCGAAGCTGAACCATCCTTCCATTTCACTCAAAACTAAGAGAAAAGACAAAGAAGCGTGTCGTAGGTCGGACGGAACTAGACCTAAATCCCCGCTCAGTGTATAAGTCTTGAATGGCAAATTTCGACTTAACAAAACCCTGGTCCGAACAAACCTTCATCGCTTTTGACACTGAAACCAGTGGGGCCTATCCCATCGGGTTTGATGTCGTCGAATTTGGGGCCGTCAAATGGCAGGGTGGAAAAATAATCGATGAGTTGCAAATTCTGATTAAGCCCCGCGAACCCATGTCTGATTTTATCATGGGTATTCATGGTATCACCAATGAAATGGTAGAAAATTCGCCGTCAATGAAAGACGTGATCGGTCGAATTGACGAATTTATTCGAGACGATATTTTATTAGCCCACCATGCCGCTTTTGATGTGGGTTTCCTGGCTTTCGAATATGAAAAAAACAATCTCTCTTTTCCCAAAAAACCGGTTCTGTGCACCAGTCTGATTTCCCGGAAAATGATTTTAGGATGTGAGAATCATAAACTACAAACTTTAGTGAGATATTTAGGAATCAATGGGGGCTCGGCTCACCGAGCTTTAGATGATGCGCGAGCTTGTCTTTATGTGGGGCTTAAAAGTTTTGAAAAAATTGGTGAAACAGCGACACTTGAGCAAGTCTATCAGTGTCAGGGCCGCTGGATGGAGTGGAGTAAATTTTCTATTCTCAAGGATTCGAGCGTCTTAGTGAAAAATATTGTTTTGGCAACGGAATCGAAAAAAACTTTAGAAATTGTCTATGACAAAGGAAAAAATTCTCCGACTCGAAAAATTAAACCTTATGGTTTAGTGCGCAGTCTGGAGGGCGATTTTATTTATGCTCTTTGTTTGAACGACAATTCCAATAAAAGATTTTATCTTAATAAGATCAAGGATTCTGCGGTGGTTTAGGGGTGTCATCTTTAGCTTGCAGAGAGTTAAATTTTTCCCGAATTTGATTGGTCAGCTCTTCTAAATGTTTGAACTCGTCAGCTGATCTTAGGCGCAAGCGCCTTTGGGTGTTTCCACCTAATATATCATGCAGACTTTTTTCAAAAGCATAAATGGGGCCAGCAATGCGATGGGACAGGTATTTTCCAAGGGCAAATAAAATAATCCCAAAGGTTAGAAAAATAAGACTGAAGGCGACAACAAAAGGCACCAGAAACTTATTTAATAGATACTGGTTATTTCCGACAAGCTCGGTGATTGTGACACGAAAATAAGTATAACTAAAAACGCAGCCAACGATGCCCAAAGAAGTCGCCACCCCAAAAAGAAAAAAACTGTACTTTAATTGAAATTTACGGTTCACCCAATAGGTTGTTCGGCTGCTATTTTCTGGCCATAAGATATCGCCGTCCCGAACAATCGCTAAAACAATCATTAAATAGCCAACCCATTGAACGGCATCTGCAATATTGAACGCCGGACTTGAAAGAGTCGGCGTTCCTAAGACAATAAAATCCACAACAAAACCCCAAACAATTCGATCCGCGACGTTACCTAGGATGCCACCCAGTAAAATTGAAAGACCGGCGCGCAGTTGAATAGAGCGAATAGGAAGCATGTATTGGATGATCGCATACGTGCAAAGCAAGAAAGCTCCGCCCGTACATAGGGTGACGATTCTTAGAACCCCGGGCAATTCTGAAAATAATCCCATCATCGCGCCATGATTGTGATGAAGCGCAAAGTGCAATGGCCCGTAAGAGGTAATCCCAGATAATGAGGTGGCCCAAACTTTCGTCACACGGTCTAATAACCAAACTGTAATCAACGGAATAATGACCATAAACCAATCGCGACGCTTCATCCTTTTAAAGCTATCAAAGGGGCTTGGGTTTGGCACTGTGTGAAGGTCCAGTTTTACGGAAGGCTAGACAAAGAGGACGCGCGCTGTAGAATTTTAGAAACAGGAAAAAACTATGAACCGAATTGCTTTTTGGAGTTTCTTTTTATTTGTGATTCCAGCTTTGTCCGATGAAAGATCGGAAAAGATGTTTTCTCAGCTTTTAAAAAAATATAATATCGAGCGCGACAACCTAGGGGTTTTGGTCTCTTCTGGGGAGGCCGAAAGTTCACAGATTTTAATCTCGCAAAATGCGCATAAGAAAATGACCACAGCTTCTGTGACTAAGGTCCTCACGGCCTCGGCAGTTTTGGAAAATTTTTTACCTGGAACCAAATTCAAGACACAGATTTATTTGGATCAAAGACCTCATGGCCGATCGGTTCAGGGTCCCATTTATTTAAAAGGTGGCGGTGATCCTTCTTTTGTCTCGGAAAACATGTGGTTTTTAGTGAATGCATTTAAGCGAACAGGCGTTGAAAGCATTGAAGGCGATGTGATTGTCGATGACTCCTTATTCGACTCTGTTCGCTATGATGAATCCCGAGAGTCATCGCGAGTAGATCGGGCCTATGATGCCCCAGTCGGAGCGATGTCTTTTAATTGGAACTCGATCAATGTTTACGTGCTGCCAGGAGCTAAGGGCGAAAAGGCGAATGTTTATCTTGATCCTGAAAATGCTTACACAAAATTAGAAAACAAAGTAAAGACCGTGCCGGGAGAAAAAATCAGTATTGAAGTTCATCGAAAAGCTGAAGGAGGCCACGATCTTTTAATCGTCGAAGGTTCGATTGGCGAAAAAGTCGTGCAACACGTCGTTTATAAGAATATCACCCAGCCCGACTTATGGTCAGGTTATCAATTGAAGTCTTTTTTGGCTCAGCGAGGAATCCTGGTAAAGGGGCTTATCAAGTCAGGAAAAGTGCCAACCTCGGCCTTTATGGCTGCAGAAAGTGAAAGCAAGCCTGTCGAAGATATCATGGTGGATATGAATAAGTTTTCGAATAATTACGTCGCAGAGATGCTGTGTAAAAATTTAGGATTAAAAAAGAAACAACCCGCCACGATCGATGCAGGAATGGATGTCATTCGGGACCATTTGCAAAAACTAGGGATTGCCTCGAAAGATTTCGATCTCTATAACCCCTCCGGCTTGACCCGAGAAAATAAAATGACTCCCGAGGTTTTGTGGAAAGTCTTAAAGCATTTGCACGAAGACTTCCGAGTCCAGCCCGAATTCTTACGTTCTTTGCCAATTGCAGGAGTCGATGGAACCTTAAAAAAGAGAATGAAGGGGACGAGTGCTGAACGCTGGGTGCGCGCTAAGACGGGCTCTATCAATGACGTTGTGACGTTAGCGGGCTATGCAGGACAAAAGGATGGGACGCCTTTGACCTTCGTTTTTATTTACAACGGATCCCATGATGAAGCTAAGGTTCGCCAGTTTTATGACGATGTCATGATAGAGCTGGTGAAACAATGATAAGAATATTTTTGGTGGTCTTTTGCCTTTGGATTTTAAATGCCAGAGCGCATGTCGAATCTCACCCTGAATTCATGCAGTTTCTTTCAGAGGCCGTGATCACCGATGATACGCCCGTTGATCTAACAGATATTGCCGGAGGTGAGGTTCCAAGTGGCAGTCGACCTTGGATACCGCCAAGATTTGAAGATCAAAAAAACGTTCTTGGCTATTCCAAAGATGCCTTTAAGGTTCCTGAGGGCTTAGAAAAAGCGGTGAATTTTTGGGTGGATATCTATACAAAATATCCGACCACCCAAGGCGTGATCCATGATTCGGAAAATATTGATTTGATCTACGAAGTGGTTGATTTCAAAGAGATCGAAAAAAATTCTAGTCTTAAAGGGCAAAGCAAAGAAAAAGCGAAAAAAAAATTAGTCAATGATGCTAAAGAGCGGGCCAGTGATCTTCTAAGACGGCTTGATCAAAATCCCAATCCGGCCAGTCTGTCAGCCCAGGAAAAGCACATCTGGGATTATATGAAAAATATCAACGATGAAGATAAGTTTCGTGTCGCCAATGATAAAAATAGATTGCGATTTCAGCTAGGGCAAAGTGATCGGATGAAAAAAGCAATTTACTTTTCGGGTCGCTACCTAGAAGAGTTTGAACAGATTTTTCGAAAAGAAAATCTGCCCATCGAATTGACCCGATTGGTTTTTGTTGAAAGTTCATTCAATGTTTTAGCGCGATCAAAAGTAGGAGCCAGTGGTCTTTGGCAAATTATGCCTTCGGTGGCTAGGCCCCTAAAAATGATGAATGCCCAAGTTGACCGGCGCAATGACCCTTGGGAGGCGACACGGTTGGCCGCAAAAATATTTGCTGGAAACTATAAACTTTTGGGTGAGTGGCCTTTAGCGGTGACTGGTTACAATCATGGTCCTAACGGTATGAAAAAAATGTGTGAAAAATATAAGACAAAAAACTTGGTCGAAATGGTGCAAAATATTCGCTCTAAAAAAAGTTTTGGTTTTGCCTCCAGAAATTTTTATGCAAGCTTTATGGCAGCTCTGCAAGTTGAAAAAAAGGCTAAAACTTATTTTCCAGACATTCAATGGTCTGAAAAACTAAAAAGTGCTACTTATAAAGTTCCGATGGCAATGCCTTATGATCAATTGACTAAAATTTTTGATAATGATCTTGGCCAAGTTGATATTTTTAATCCTCACCTGACTTCAAAAGTAAAAACTAGGCAGGGAAAAATTCCAGCCGGGACTAAAATTTATGTCCCTGCCGAAAAATTAGTTTTATTGGATAAAAAAGCGATGATGCGGGACGTAGCGACGGAAGGACCTAACGAAAAAGTTAAGTCTTTGCTGCCGCATTGATCAGATAGGGTTCAAATAAGTGATAGATTTCCGACACCAAATCTTGGTTCTTTGAAAGGTCCGAGTGATCGGTGACAGCTTTGTCCATCAAGCCTGTAAAAGCTGTCACAAAAACGTAGGCCACTTTATGAATATCGCGTCCGTTTTTTGCTGGCAAAAGTCCATAAACAATCTCTTCATAGACTTTAACTGTGGATTTTAAATAATCCGCATCTGTCAGATACATCTGAATATTTTGCAATTTGGCACGAAGCTCGTTGTTATTCTGATAAGCCTCAATGCCAACACTGATTAAGCTTCGAACTTTTTGTTCGATCGATAAACGTTCGACATCTAATTCTTTGAAACGCTTTAACATATAAACTTTATCTTGGTCCAAAAGATTATGAATCACAGCGGATACAACAGATTCTTTATTGCCGAAAAATTGGTACAGCGAACCGATGCTGACACCGGCTTCTTTAGCAATTTTGTCCGTTGTTACACCAAAAAACCCTTCTCGAATTAAAATACGAGAACAAGCGTCAAGAATTGTTGAAACCGTATATCTAGAGCGTTCTTGAGTAGGGGCTTTAACTTGAATTTTTATTTTTTTCTTTTTTAATTTTGTGTCTAAATTATCTTTTTGGTTTACTAAGTTTTCAGCGTTCGACATTGAATCCTCCTCTGAAAAAAACTTCACAATAGATCTTTAAATTATATGAAGTTCTTAAGGCTCTGTCGATAGAGCGAGGGGCTAGTATAGGAGGGATAAGTCACTAATTCTAGTGACGTATCTGTTGTAAAGAAAATTTGTCGTATTTTAGCGGCAAGTGTACTAAGGACGAAAAGGATTATCAGGACCTTTTAAGACTCGCTTTGGGTTGTCAGAGTTTTCAATCAAATAAATGACAGGTTCTGTGTTCTTTGTGACAACCGCATCGATCACCTGAGCTCCAGGGTAAAAACCACCAGCATTCCATTGATTGGCGGGATCCAATTCAAAGGTGAATGAAATGATCTTATGTGTGCCATAGGACCAATCTGTCGTGTCGCCGCTAGCGATGTACAATTCAGAGGCTTGCTGTGGAGTATAACCATTCCATTGTGCCATTCGGCGCGCCATGATTTCATGAACCTGCAGGTCTTCATTATCTTCGATGTGATCGTACTTATGACCCCATGGGTAAAGAATAAGCTCTGAAAATGTATGAAATGATAACAAGATCTTTAGATTTTTGTGGGTGTCGACGTAATCTCGAATGGCCCTTGTTTCGGGCTCACTGAAGGCAGAGGGGCCCATAAAAGTATCATCGTTAGAATTACTGCTGGAACCTCCATGGTTCCACATATAACCATAATTTCGATTCAAATCTACGCCGTAAGTTCCTGTACTGTTTCGAACTCGATTTTTACGCCAGTATTGATAAGAACCCGTTGAGATATCCCACTCCAGTCCATCTGGATTGACCGCCGGAATAAAATGGATATCTCGTTGATCAATCAGTGCCATAATCTTCGCATCTTGAGCCTGATAGCGCGTCAAAAGATTTTCTAATATTCGAAGTGGTGTGTCGACTGATAAATGTTCGCGGGCGTGATGGCCGCCCATAAAAATGGAACCAGGAAGTTGATCTGCTTTTTCCATTTGTCCGCAAAGTCGCAGGGCCCAAATATCCCGTCCTTCGACGGATTTTCCGATGGAAGTCAAAGTTGTTATGTTTGGAAAGCGAGAGTGCAAATCCTGGAGGGCTTTTGTGAGTCGATCGTAATTATGGTAAGGGCTATCGCTGGCTGGAAAATCTTGCAAAATATTTTCTAAAGGAAAGCTAGATTCTACGAGCCCTTTATTTTTCCAAGTTTGTAATTGATCAAATGAACCGACTGCAAAGACATAGTCGGTGCCGGCCCCTTCGATGGCTAATCCGGCATCAGCAATGACACTTCTTTCAAATTTATTATGAGCCTTGATTTTCATCCAATACCGGACGTGGTCGTCTTGTTTATTTAAAGTGGCGATGCAAAGTCCTGCGATGATTAAAGCTGTGATTTTAAAATACTTCATGATCCCCCCCCACTTCAACGATAGGAGGATAAAAGTAAAGTTGCAACCAGTGGGTCGTGATAAATGGGCCTGGACTAAAGGCTAAGAATTTTTTTGCATCATTTTTGTTAAAAGCTGTTCTTTTTTAACGAAGGATACGCCGAAGCCTAATGCGTTATTCCAGGCGACTTCAGCATCGAACTGGTGAGTACGGCCGACGGTGTGCAACTGAATGGTGACATGAATAAAGTCGCCTTCTCTGGGAACATAATCGCCATTCACAAGCTCAAAAAAACTTCCTGTCGAGGA
This sequence comes from Pseudobdellovibrionaceae bacterium, assembly GCA_043779185.1. Lineage (GTDB taxonomy): Bacteria > Bdellovibrionota > Bdellovibrionia > Bdellovibrionales > Bdellovibrionaceae > JAYWDA01. The sequence continues at coordinate 1,618 of JAYWEQ010000077.1, read as the reverse complement.
AATATTTTTTAGTTTCGCAACCATGGTTCCCATGCGGCCATAAACTTGGACACGGGCGATTTCAGAGGTAGGGTGTCTTTCAGCGTTCATACCTTTATTATCGGGTAAATCATGAAAAATTTCAGCGTTGAAATGAATTTCAGAGGCGAATCTCATTTTGGGTCGGAGTTTTTTTTAGAATCTTTAAGGAAGTGTCGAAGCTTTTTTCGACGTTGGGATTTTATTGGGATTTTATAGCGACAATGGGGGCGATCGTCGCTCGTAGACGCGAAAAGAAAATGGCAAAGGCCCCTGTTTTTGTTGATTTTCAGTCAGGACAAATTCAGTTTCATTAAATTCAGGAAAGTGCGCATCGCCCTCGAAATCTTGATCAATCACAGTCAGGTAAATTTTCTTGGTTTGCGGCAGGGTTTGACGATAAATCTCGCCGCCACCAATAATCATGATTTCTTCGGGCCAATGGGCCGCCACTTTTTTAATTTCAGACATCGCTTGCTCAAAACTTGTCACATAAATCACCATCGGGTCCTGGGATGATAAGGCCTGGCGCGTGATCACAAGATGTAACCGGCCTTTCAAGGGCTGCGGAAAAGAATCAAAAGTCTTTCGACCCATCACTAAAATGTGGCCCTTCGTGACCTCGCGAAAAAATTTCATATCTTCTGGAAGATTCCAAGGCAAATGGTTGTCTTTTCCAATCACACGATTGCGAGCCATGGCAGCCACCTGTGAAAAAATCATACTGAGACTTCGGCTTTGATCGCTGGATCTGGCTCATAACCAAGGATTTGAATATCCTCAAATTTAAAGTCATAGATATTTTTAATTTCTGGATTCAGGCTTAACTTAGGCAATGCCTTTGGAGTTCTTTGCAGCTGCAATTTTGTTTGCTCAAGATGATTTTTATATAAATGGACATCCCCAAAAGTATGGACAAATTCGTAGGGGATCAGTCCACAAACTTGCGCCACCATATGGGTCAACAAGGCATAGCTGGCAATATTAAAAGGCACTCCTAAAAACAGGTCCGCACTTCGTTGATAAAGCTGACAGCTTAGAAAACCATCATGAACATAAAACTGAAAAAAAGCATGGCAGGGTGGCAGCGCCATTTTATCGACATCGCCGGGATTAAAAGCCACAATAAGATGTCGTCTTGAGTTGGGATTGGCCTTAATGGCCTCGATGACATTTGTGATTTGATCGATCTCGCGACCGTCGGCCGTGGGCCATGATCGCCACTGATGCCCATAGACGGGTCCCAGATCGCCATTCTCATCGGCCCATTCGTTCCAAATGCTGACTTTATTTTCATTTAAATACTTGATGTTCGTATCACCTTTTAAAAACCATAAAAGCTCGTGAATCACCGAGCGGAGATGCAATTTTTTAGTGGTTAATAAGGGAAATCCTTGGCGAAGATCAAAGCGCATTTGGTGACCAAATAAACTTAAAGTCCCAGTTCCCGTGCGGTCCATTTTTTCGTGACCGGTTTCAAGAACTAGACGTAAAAGAGCGTGATATGTTTTCATCGAGTCCCCTCAGGAATGAAAATTAAATAATCTATTGAAAATTTTGTACTTGCCCAATGAAAGGCAAATTTCGGTAGTAACCTTGA
>JAYWEQ010000076.1:0-24934 GCA_043779185.1 Pseudobdellovibrionaceae bacterium | reverse complement strand
GCCCTTATCGCGAAGTTGCTTTAAATAGTTCTGAACAGAATTAAACGATGAGAATCCAAAATTTTCCCTAATCTCTTGATAAGACGGGGAAACTCCAGAACTCATGATCTGCTCTTCGATAAAATGAAGAACTGTTTTTTCTTTTGGGGTCAGCGGCTTTGGGGGAGGGGCCGATGTCTTTTTAAAATTATTTTTCATGGGTACTTCCATATTATCTACAAAGTAGTTACACCTTATATTTACAGTGTAAGTTATATGAAAGTAAAGTGATATTTTTATGCCTGACCCAAGGTCCTATTTGACTGAAGAGGTCACAGAAGGCTTCGGAGGTTCCGCTTTCAGATCGCTCATTTTTACAACGCTGCAATTTTGAAAACAAAGTATAATAATCGGGTTTACTATCAGCATCATGAAATAGCTGAAGCTCGATCGGCTCAGTAACATTTCAAACATTGGTTGCGGCTCCTTTTGTTTTCGAAAACGAATTCATCTCTCTTTTAGTTTAGCGCGATTGAATAACCAGACCTAGGCCCAGGTTCGAAAAATCTCAAAATGGTGCAACAAAGTTTTTTTATCCTTTTCCCCGCCCCTTATTTTGAGAGAGAATAACGAACACAAGATGAACAAAAAACAGATCTTTTTCTTTCTGATGCTATTTCAAGCCCCGGGTTATGCAAAAAGCCCAGAGGCCGAAGGTGCGGCTGCGAAAGTCATCAACGTCGAAGACGCATGTCTGCAAGAATTGAAAGTTTTCCCCGGGCCCTTCGATGAAAAAGTTTTGAAAGCCGCCTGCAAAGAAGTTCAATTAGATCCCTTGTGTATGAGTGTCGAAGGAAAACCCATTTTTCATTATGATAAAGCTGGCACCACTCATGGCGGCGGCAAAAAAATCCTTGTGATCAGTGTAATTCATGGTGATGAGCGCCCGGCGGGCAGTGTGGGGCGGTTTTGGCTTGAAAGGTTGCAAACGATCAAGCCTCGTAATTCTTGGCGGGTGATTCCCGTTTTAAATCCTGACGGTGCAAAATATAAAACTCGTACGAACGCCCACAAAATTGATTTGAATCGAAATTTTCCAACGCGCGATTGGGATCAGGATGCTGTCAAATATTGGAAAGCGTCCTCGTCGTCGAATCCAAGACGATTTCCTGGCGAAGAAGCGGGAAGCGAGCCAGAAACAAAGTGTGCTTTGAAATTGATCGAAGATTTTAAGCCAGATTTTATTGTCTCAATTCACACTCCGCTGAATGTTTTGGATTTTGACGGGCCGAAAGTCAAACCGCCACCCTTTGATTACCTGCCATGGAAATCATTGGGTCATTTTCCTGGAAGCCTGGGGCGCTACATGTGGTTTGAAAGAAAAACGCCGGTCCTGACCGCCGAGCTAAAGGATGGACTGCCCGGCAGCTACAAGCCTTTTGAAAAACTTCAGGATGTGATTGGCACTTTAGTGAAGCTAGAAATTCCATCCGTTGAAATGTCTTCGAAGACAGCTAAAAAAGCTAATGCAGCTGATGATTCGAAAGCGCCAAATTAATTTGTTCAATTCGGTCTGACTGGCTGACCACAGTGTCGTGAATCTCAGACAATTTTTTCATTAAATTGACCTTAGCCAGGCGAATGGCTTCATAAATATCTTCATGAAAGCCTTCGGCCTCAAGCTTGCTGTCTTCTTCTTGAAGAATAATAGCGATGCGAAACATATCCCGCAATTTTTTGGAACCAAGATCTTTTCCGTCTGTCTCAAGTTGAAGCGCCAGCTTATTTGGATCGCGGGAAATCACTGAAACAACAGTTTGCTCAGTGACGAAAGCTTCGAACTCAGCCAACTGTTGGTTCACGTAGGCCTTAACGTCGAAATCGTCCTCTAGCATTCCCACGGCATGATCTAAGCGTTGATTGTGAAGGTTTCCCATAGCTTACCTCCCTTGGCTTGTTTAATTATTTTATCAATCCCCGCGGGATTTTTCAGGTTTGGTCGAAGAAATAGACAAAAACTGTCTCAAAACTAATAGAGTCATTTTGGTGTCTCGACTTAAGACACCGTTTATAAAAATAATAGGTTGTCTGAAGATGAGACCTGGACCAAAATCCTGTTGCTGTCGGAGGAAGTATGGAAAACCAAAAAATTCAGCTGGAAGAATCCTGGAAAAAAAAACTCCTGCCTGAGTTTGAAAAAGAATATATGAAAACTTTAAAAATTTTTTTGAACGACCGCCGGCTTGAAAAAAAAGAAATTTTTCCACGCGGCGAAGAGTATTTCGCAGCCTTAAATTTAACGCCATTTGAAAAAGTAAAAGTGGTGATCATGGGACAAGATCCCTATCATGGGCCGGATCAAGCTCACGGATTGGCTTTTTCAGTCAAGCCTGGAAGGCCACTGCCGCCGTCATTAAAAAACATTTTTAAGGAATTAGTCAGTGATCAAGGAATTCCGATGCCGCAAAGTGGACATCTGCACAAGTGGGCCGATCAGGGTGTGCTTTTACTGAATGCCGTTTTGACCGTTGAAAATGGAGCTGCCAACTCCCATCAAGGGAAGGGTTGGGAGCAATTCACAGATCATATTATTCATGTTTTAAACGAGCAGAAGAAGAATTTAGTTTTTATTCTTTGGGGCAGCTACGCCCAGAAAAAAGGGGCTTTTATTGATCGTAAAAAACATCATGTGATCGAGTGCGTGCATCCGTCACCCCTGTCTTCACATCGAGGTTTTTTTGGATCGAAACCTTTTTCTAAAACAAACGACTATTTAAAATCAACAGGTCAAGCGACTGTTGATTGGCGTTTATAAAAAATTAAAATCGATAGATCAGCTGAGCTATAATGGCTTGAATGACATTGCTTCTTGTACCGACATCTTGAGCCATGCCGCTGCGTTGAGTTTCATTAAGGGCTAGGCGTAAAGACAAGCCTTCGCTCAATTGGTACTGAGTGCCGAATTCTAAACCAGTAAAATGATCAGCTCGAGCTCCACTGATCGTCGGTTGAGGGGAGCGTCCATTCAAATTAGAAAGTTGTTGATTCTGCGCCGAAATATCAAAGCTCCAATTCCCATATTCAAAAACAATTTGAGCTAAGTTTGTAGCGCCCACCGCATAGTAATAATCGCTATGATTCGGCTTTGGTAACCCTAAACCATCCTGGGAGTTATACTCGTACTGATCTAAGGCATAGCTTCGCACGGAAGCAAAGTCCGCGTAAATATCTAAAACGGCTCGAATTCGCCAACCATGGGAATAAGTGACCATTCGAAGAGTCGAGCCAAACACATGCACTGAGCCGATAAAATCAGAGCGCCTGGGATCGGCCGCCAAATTAAAAGGTGTGCGGTTATCCAGGGCTTTCTTGGGTCCAATAAAAAAGTTATATCCTTGCAGGGGCGCTGGGCTGCCATGAAAACGTTGATCTTTTTCGTAATAAGCAGCCATGCCAATTTCTAATGTTGTTTTGAAATCGTGATAAGTTGAGCCCATCGATGGATCACGAAAGTGCTCTTTAAAATCAACGCTAGTGATTAATTTTTTAGGCCCTTGTGGCGTATTAAAAAGAGGAATTTCTGAAGACCTATTTTTTGCGACGCCGATGTCAGACGTGATATTTAAATCTGTCCCTCGCCCCCTGTATTTGATGGGAATTAATTTTTCAAACTCTTGGGGCGCCTTAAAAATTGTCTGCAAGTTCTTTTTAATTAAAGAATTGCCATTTTCCTGCATCAATTTTTGAAGGGATTGTAAAGTCCCCGCAAAATAAGCTTCGATCACCTCGTTAATGGATTCATTTCTAAGACTAAGAATCTGATGGTAATCTAAGATCATATTCCAAGTCATCGAAGCGATTTGCGAACAAAGTAAGAGATCTAAATCTTTCAGATTTTGGGCCTGACAAAGTAACGGCATTTCAAATTGTGAATTGATCTTAGACCAATTGATGGGAGTTTTTAATTTTGATGGACTACCCAGTAAAACAGAAGTTGTGTCTTGATCCCAGACTACTTGAGCTGCTTCTTTATTTTTAATATCGTCACTGACGCCAAGACCCAGTGTCATATTAGCTTGCAGCGCCGTTTTAATATAAAGTTTCTTTTTAAGATCCGATGCAAGAAAGGCATAAAACTGTCCTGCTGATAAAGGCAAGCCGATCGTTGAGCCTTGTTTTTGTAACAAGGCCTGAGTTGCAAAATGCCTCCGTAATCCCATCGCGTAACTTTTTTGCTCCAGAAGATTATTAAGAAGTTTTCGCAAGTAAAGATCAGTGTCGGGCTGCTTTTTAAGGGTCCAGCCTGCTTGCGTGACATCAACATCATCGATGGGGTTCCAATTCACCCACCGCAAATGATAATCGGTCGCGGTCTCTTTCAGCTCTATCATAAATTGAAAATAGCCGGATCGGCGGGCGAGCTTACTTTTATCTGAAAGAAAGTTTTCATCTTGATTCCAATCGCAATGAACTTCCGAACCTGGATAATCTGTATTTTGAATTAAATTATAAATTTTTTGACAAGTTTTCTGGGCCCAAAAAGTATTTTCGCCAGCCTTAAAAACTGAAAGATAAATGGCTGGTTTTGACGGCTCTGCGTGCGACGTCAAAGTCGCGATCAAAGGCAGAATCAAAGCTGCTAAATTCAAGCTGAGTTGGCGAAGGTTCATAGGGAATTCTAAAGCAGAAGGCGTGCCAGAAAAAAAGAGAATAAACGCGTCTGTCGTCGATTATAGCCAGCCTGGGGTGGCTATCTTATTTTCACTTGCGGCGTAGGGTGGTGATCCAAGCGAATTTAAGGTTCAAAGGACACTTTCTGCTGAACACAACTTTTGGTTCGATTTGTAATTGCGATATCAATTCCAAGCTCAAAAAGCCTATCACAGGCGGCTCCAAATAATTCTTTAAAAGAAGAAAAATGCCACGAATCTTCGCTGGCAAGTTTTCCGGCCTTGTGAATGGCCTGAATCACAGAGGCTTTTCGATTTTCTTCATGAAGTTCTATAATTGCTAAGGATTCGACTTGCGATAAGGCCCATTGCAGATCTGCTTCATCAGAACTTATAACATATAGTAAAACAATATTTGGATCTAAGTGATGAGCTCGATTGTAATATTCACGATTGTTCTTAGCTTGAAAATAAACCCACGATTGAGCTGAGTATTTTTGAACAACGGCAACAGCGGACTCTATCGCGGCACCGTCTTTGAATTCAGCATTAATAACAACACGTCCGTGTGACCATATCAGGATTTCTTCAAAGCTTGGAATTTTTTGGTCTTTCGTATTTAGAAATACACAGGATTTAATTTCGGCAAAAGTTTTATCACCGACACGACCTGAACAGTTTGTTTTATCTTGTAAATTTTCATTGTGATATACAACAGGAACGCCATCTTTTGAAACATGTAAATCAGTTTCAATGATGTTGGCTCCAGCCAGGCGTCCAGATTCAAAGGCCGCGATCGTGTTAGGGGTGGCCGCAAAAACATCACCTTGGTGCGCCCCAACGGAGGGGCCTTTAATTCTATCTTTTAAAATCTGAATCGAATTTGCTGAATCAGCATAAGAATTAATAGAAACCAAACTTAAAAATACAATAAGGCGTGCATGTCTCATTTTGATAATCCTTTTTGACTTCAGCATTAAGAATAACTTCATTCAAAAATGAAGCCGATCGGCACTAAATACGTCTTATTTGGGAATCAGAATTCAAATGAAAAGACAAAAAATGCTAACAGGTTCACCCTCTCCGTATTTAGGCCGCGCTGCCATTTTAAAAATTCCATCACGAATTATACTTGTGGGAGCCGACAAATTAAGGATTTTCGGCTAAATTAAGGAGAATAGCTATTTTACGGGATTCTCTTTGCCAATATAATCGGGTCTGACAAAGTCTGGCGTGAAAGGATACTTATAGCCGCGGTACTTTGAAAGATCTGGCTTGCCAGAGGCAACGTAAGCTTCATCCCAAAGTTGCGCTAAAAGGACGCTGGATCGAGCCATTTCATCAATGATCATTGCATGGAAAATTTTGTAACCTGCGGCGGCTGATTTTCGTTCAGCGGCGGTTTTCATCTCCATGCCTTTTTCTTTGATGACGGTGGACTTATTTAAAACCGGATCCAGTTTTAAAATTTTTTCCATTTCCTTGGCTGAAACCGTACTTAATTCGCGCATTTTTTCTAAAGTTGTTTTTGGTTTTAAAAATGAGGCTGATTTTAAACTTTGAACTTTTTTATAAATTTCACCGGCCAGCTCGGGGCCAAACTCTGACACCACATCGGTTTCATAATAACCATGAATTCCCCCATGACCTTTTCCATAGCCGTCGTAATCAGAAGAATTATGAAAAGGCATTCCCGCATCACCAACAAAGTGACCCATCAAACCCATGTCGACAAACATCTGGTAAACTTTGGAATTAAAAGCCTGGCTTTCATCTTGAAATTGTTTTTTCTCTGGTGGTGGCGAATCTTTAAAGTTTAAACCAGAAATCAAGCGCATAAATTGATCTGCGCGCCACCACAAACTGCCCAGTTCTTCGGGGACTGAAAAAATCTTTTGTCCTTCTTTGGTCTTATTTTCTTTGCCGGTGTATTCCTTGATCAGCTCGGCATAGTCCAAAGGAACTTCGTTGATTTTAAAACCTAGAACTTCGGGATCCATAAAGTGAGCAGGGGCTCCGATTTTATTCTCATCACCTTTCAGCGAACGCCAATAGGTATCAGGAACATTGCACAGATGTCCTAAGGTATGAGATCTGAATTTAAGAAATTCTTTTAAAGCGGGCTCTTTGACTAAAAAAGCACTGGCCTCACAAATGGCATCGTGACCGCGGCCACCCCAAGCCTTTGCCGATAAGGGCAAAACTACAGCCAGTAAGGGAATCAAGACTTTCATTAACGATGGCAACATAAGACCTCCCACATTTTATTCGTGGGCCACCGTACCGGTATTTTTTGGCCGCAGCAAGACCCCAAATGCAAAAGTTTAGGACTTCATTCTGTAACGAGTTCCGCGGCCAGCACCCTCAGCTAAAAGAAGACCCTTATTCGCAAGAGTTTTAAAATGGAGTTTTACAGTGTTCCGATTGGCTTTGGTGGCAGCCACGGCCTCAGCAACAGAGGTAGGGCCACGGCTCTTGATCAGTTCGATGATCTGAAATGAAAGTCGCGGCAGCTTTGCAGCCTCAAGCTCAGTTTTCATTTTCTTTTCTAGACCGATTTTTTGTTTTTGCATGGATTTTAGAAAAAATACTAACCAGTCTGTCAGGCCCCCAGATTTGGGCTCAGCTTGTCCGCGGCGCAGGGCTAAATAGTAAGAATCTTTGTTTTCTTCAATGACACGTTCAAAAGAACTATAGGGCACATAACCGTACCCCATTCTTAAAAGCAAAAGTGTCGTCAGGGCCCTTGAAAGGCGACCATTGCCATCCTGAAATGGGTGAATATGAAGAAAAATAACGACAAAAATACCTAGGATTAAAAGTGGGTGCATTTCTTTAAGATGAATTTCAGAGTTAGTCCAATCGATCAGATTTTTCATCAGAGCCGGAGTTTCCAAAGGCGTCGCCGAATGGAAAATCACGCCTTGGCTTTTGCCGTCGGGACCAAAAGCTTCAACACTGTTAGGAAACTTTTTATAGTCCCCGCGGTGCCGTTCATCTTTCGTGCTGTGTTTAAGTAAAACGTTATGCAATTGTTTGATGTGATTTTCTGAGAATGGAATGTTTTGAAATGATGAATAAATCAGCTCCATCAATTCTGCATAACCAGCGACTTCTTGATCATCTCGTGAACGATAGGAAAATGTTTTTACCCCGCGCAGAAGGGCTTCGATTTCAGAGTTAGTCAGCTTCACACCTTCAATCCGGGTGCTTGAGCCAACGGATTCAATGGTCGCGATTTGCCTGAGGGCCGCCAGACGATCGGGAGCTATCGCCTGAGTTGCTTCCCAGCGCCCCTTGAACTCATCAAGTTCGGCAATAAGATTAAGGATTGATGGAGTCAGAGTGATTTCACTCATTTTGGGTGGCTTCATATCCATAAGAATACCCAAATATATCCAATAAATCGATTAAAATCATACTTTATGGATATATTTGTATATTATTAAGGATATTTTTATTCGTGGGCCACCGTACCGGAATTTTTTGGCCGCAGCAAGACCCCAAATGCGGGTTTGGCCTCAATCGAGTGGATTTTCTTAAGTTTTTCTAAGGGTTCTGAGTTTTTTCGAAGTCCGCTGGTGGGGTCGACGTTGATAATATTGCAGCGGATGCAAGGTTTGCTATCTTCCAACTGCACATCACCAAGTTGGAAATTGGTCAAAGCATCTTCGCCCCAGGGTCCTAGGCCCGACACGACAATATTCGCCCGGAAACGTTCAATTTCAATGGGCTCAGACAATTCTTGATTCAAAGCTTTTAAGCTATCAAGGTTGGCTAACTGAATCGGCCTAGAGTCTGCGAAATGAATATGATTTTCACGTTGGCTTTGAAGACTGCGAACAAGTTGCGCAGGCCTTCCTAAAAATCCACTGAGCTGCCGATCAATCAATGGATCTTCAAGCCAAGCTTCGACTTCACTTTTCCAAACTTTAACTTTGCGTTTTTCTTGATGGGTTTTTTCAAAGGGCACTTCAAAAGCATAATCATCAATGCGAAGAATTAAAGCCGTTGAGGTCAGTGAAGTTTGAATTTTTGCCATTTGGGGTGATTGCCGTTGAGTTAAAAACTGCCCCTGTTCATCAATGATCATCCAATTTCGATCCCATCGTAGGCCGCCTTTTTCGATCTGAACTTTTTGCTGTTGAATTCCAGCGCAGGACTTGACCGGATAGGTCCACAAAAATTCAATTTTCATCAGTTCTCCAAGGTGAATTAGGGCACGCGGGCGGTGGCTCGGATCCAAGCGTAAAAGAAGGTAGCATCATGTGATTTTTTAAAAAGTTCAACTTCTTGATCCATTTTATGGACCATGTCTTTGGTGACACGCCCTTCTTTCAGCAAAGAATTTTTGGCACTTAATAAGATTTGATAAAAATACTCCATAAATATTTTGCGCCGAGCGGAATCTCTGGAATCAAAATGGAAAGGGCGGACTTGAATATCAATATCGACAAAGCCCGCTTCTTTTAAATAGTGACCTAACATTCCGCCAACAAAAGGATGTCCCCCCATGGCCCATTGCAGATCATTGAATTCGAACCAATATTTCAAAAAATTAGCACTGTAAGGTTCAATAAAAAGAGTTTGATTAAAAACTTCACTGCAATAAATTTTTGCCCCTGATTTTAAATGCGATTTCACACGCTTTAAAACTTTTAAGGGATCAGGAACATGTTCCAGAAACCAACATAAAAAAGCCGCATCATATTTTGGTTGTTTTAAATTAAATTTTTGTGCGTCCCCTTGAAAAAGATGGACTCGTTTTTGTTGAAGTTCTTTCTTTAAATACTTCCGAGCGACCGACAGCTGATCTTCTGAAAGATCAAAGCCATCAATATGAAGTTTTGGAAATCTTCGCAGCAGTATTTTTGTCTGCGCACCGACCCCGCAACCGACTTCCAAAAGGCGTTCTTTGAACTCAAGATCAACACCGTCGTAAACATATGGCTCTAGAAATTCAGCCTGATGAGTGAGTCTTTTTTGCTCGATAGGGTCAAAGCCATGAATATATTTTGCCTTATGCATTGCCATGGCCCTTACTGTAACCTTAAAGCTTTAAAAGCACTCTGCCAGGGAGTGACAAGGACTCCGTCGGATCGCCGTTGTTTTTTTTCATTACAAACACATATTAAATCAGCCCTTGGAAAGTCTTTCTTAAAAATCTTAAGATGTTTTAAATGCCGATCTTCAATTCTTTCCGCTGATTTAATTTCTACCAGAGCGATTGATCCGTCGGGCCGTTCAATAATAAGATCGATCTCGGCGTCATCTTTTGTTCTTAAATATGAAAATTTAAAATCCAGTTGATAGTATTCATTCAAACGATGACATTCGTTCACAAACCAGGACTCAAAAAGTTTTCCATATTGGCTTGTTTGCTTTTGGACAGGGATCGTCAGCTGTTTTTCAATGGCCCTTTTTACGCCAGCATCAAAAAAATAAAATTTTGACGCTTCCTTTTGGGCGACGCGGACTGATTTATCATAACTATTCAAAAAAAATCCTAAATTTGTATCGATAAGAATTTCAAAATAATTTTGGACAGTTTTAATGTCGACGTCAGTCGCCTCGGCAAGTTTGGTGAAATTGAGCGGTTCGGTTTCATTTTGCATGCAAATAGGTAAAAACAATCGAAAGGGATTTAAGTTGCGCACGGCCTGCTCGGCGACAATCTCCTCTTTAATATAATTCTCTAAATAGGCTTTTAGGTAGAGTGCCTTATCTGTATTCTTCTTAAGCTTGAAAATCTCAGGCAAACTTCCCCAATTCAGCTGATGTTCAAGGTTCATTTTTTCGCCTAGTTCTATAGCCGTCAAAGGATACAAAGAAAAGCGGAAGGCCCTGCCTGCAAGTAAGTTAGCACCCATCCTTTTAAGCTTTCGGCTGCTAGAGCCTGTCAGCGCAAATTTAAGATTGGTGGTTTCAATCAGCTTGTGGACAACATCTAATAATTTCGGGGACTTTTGGACCTCATCAATAAATACCCATTTCAATTTTTGCGGATTCCCAGCCAACTCTTCATATAACAGCTGTGGTTTCATGGAATATTTTTCTTCTTGATCGGGCTCTAAAAGATCAATCTTTAGACATTTTTTTTGAAAGATCGGAGAAGAATTGATCAAAGTCGATTTGCCAGTTCCCCTAGCGCCTAATAAAAGGAACGACCTGTTTTTTGAAATCTTAATTATTCGTTGGATCATGCTCCATATTTTAACGCTAAATATGGAGTATTGTCTACAATACATAATCCTTAAAATTCTGGCCAGGCATAAAATTCCTGTTGACTACGATCCGAATATGCACGACAATATCGGAATATGGTCAACAGAGTTCAAAAGCTGAATAAAATCAATAGTTTGTTGCTATTTGGAGCTCGAGGATGCGGAAAATCGACCCTTTTAAGGGAGCTATTTCAAGATCCAAAAACGTTATGGATCGATTTGTTGCGGGCCGAGGATGAGGACCAGCTCCGACGTGACCCTGATCAGCTCTCTTACATGATAGAGCATCAAAAACCCAAAAAAGTAGTGATTGATGAAGTTCAAAAACTTCCTAAGCTTCTGGATGTTGTTCACCGGGAAATTGAAAAGCGCCCCGAATTACAATTTATTTTAACAGGTTCTAGCGCGCGAAAACTAAAACAAAAAGGTGCAAATCTTCTTGCCGGTCGAGCTTTTGAGTATTTCCTTTTTCCTTTGACCACATCTGAACTTGGAGCTGCTTTTGATCTGATGGAAGTTTTAAGATTTGGAAGTCTTCCTAAGCTATTAAGTTTTAAAAATGACGAAGATAAAATTGAATATCTTCGCAGTTACTCAAGAACTTATTTGCAGGAAGAAATTTTACAGGAGCAAATCATACGTCAGATTGAACCCTTTAAGGACTTCCTGGAAGTAGCCGCGCAATCCAACGCTAAAATCCTGAGTTATTCAAAAATTTCAAGGGATTTGGGAATTGATGATAAGACTGTTAAAAATTATTTTTCAGTTCTAGCAGAGACCTACATAGGTTTTTTTCTTCCCTCTTTTCATCGATCAATTCGAAAACGGCAAAGGGAATCGCCTAAGTTTTACTTTTTTGACTTAGGAGTTCAGCGGGCTTTAGAGCGAAATCTTGGTGTCGCCTTAAATCCGCAATCCTATGCTTTTGGGGAAGCCTTTGAAACTTGGGTCGTGCAAGAGTGTTTTCGATGGAATGAATATAAGAAAAAGGACTTTCGACTTTCCTACCTTCGAACTCAGTCCGATGTTGAAGTCGATCTGGTGATCGAGCGGCCCGGCCAGGCAGATTTACTGATAGAAATTAAATCGTCGTCTTTGCTTTCAAAAGAAGATGCAAAGTCGATCTCGAGCATAGCTACAGCTTGGGATCGACCCTGCGAGGCACAAATTTGGAGTCAAGATCCAACTCTTAAAACTATTTCTGAAATAAAATGCAAACCTTGGAAAACAGGCTTAGAAAGCTTATTTTCCTAATGCCTTGGGGGCACGACTTGTGCCTAAAAATCCTGCTAAGGCAATGATAGTGACAATATAAGGAAGCATTTGTATCCACTGAACGGGCAGTGTCAGTCCAAAAATCGGCGCGCCCTGCAAACGAATTTGCAAAGCATCGGTCATTCCAAAAAACAAACATGCCAGGAAAGATTTCCACGGATGCCAACGGCCCAAAATCAATGCAGCCAGTGCCATAAAACCGCGTCCCCCCGACATTTGCGGGGAATAACTGGAAGCCAGAAATACACTTAAGCTGGCGCCACCCCAGGCTGCGAATACACCGGCCGTTAAAACACTGAACCAGCGTATTTTGTGAGTGGAAATTCCACTGGCATTCAGGCTTTCAGGGTTTTCTCCGGCAAAGGTCAGCCAAAGTCCCAAGTAGGTCGAGCGTAAAAATATTGAAATCAAAATGACAGCGGCAAAGGCCATGAAGATGGGCTCGATCGTGAATCGATTTTCCAGTGCCATGCCGGGTGTTGATCCTGTCGAATTGAAAATGATCTTTGATAAAAATGGTATGGTGCCAAAAACCAAAAGATTGATCGCCATTCCAGAGATCACTTGGTCCGATTTTTTTTGGATCGTCAGCCAAGCTAAAAGACAGGATAAAATAATTCCAGAAATTCCGGCAAACGCCCAGCCGATCCACGCTGAATGAAAATAAAAGCCTGTGGCCGCAGCAACAAAAGCGCCCATCAGCAGCAGGCCTTCCAAAGCAATATTAACAACGCCCGAACGCTCGCATAAAAGGCCCGCCATCGTTGCAAAAATTAACGGCGTCGCCATTCGCAAAATCGATAGAAAAATTTCAAGAATCATTTTTTCTCCTTTTGCCGAGTTGTTCGTGGATCCATGGAATGGCCACACAAATGACAATCAGACCTTGAATGATCTTAGAAAAATCCCTGGTGATCGTTGCCGTTTCTAAATCTAAATCAGAGGCGCCTTTATGAAGGGCTCCCAATAAAAAAGCTGAAAGTAAAATTCCCAATGGATTATTGCGGGCTAAAAGGGCCACGGCAATTCCCATAAAGCCATAATCTGGCGAAAATCCCAAACGAAAATTTCCAGGTCCCGCGACAATTTCTGAAACAGCCACAAGTCCTGCTAAAGCTCCGGCGATGGACATGGTCAAAATTTGATATTTCTTTTTTGAAATGCCAGCCCGCACGGCCGCTTCCGGATTGGCGCCCATGGCGCGCAGTTCAAAACCCCACTTTGATTTCCACAAGAAAATCCACACGGCGCCACAAGAAAAAATCGCTAAGAGGATAGAAATATTTAAAGGAGTGTTCGGAAAGGCTTGGGCAATAAAGTCGATGGACTTCAAAGACGCTGAAGGTTCAATAAAACGGGTCTCTGGATTTTGTGAATCCAAGCGCGGAATAATATTTAAGGTCATCCAGCTGGCAAAACCAGCCGCCACAAAGTTAAGCATGATTGTAATAATGACTTCGTGACTGCCGCGATAAGCTTTTAGCCAGCCTGGAATAAATCCCCAAAGGCCGCCAAAAAAAATCGCAGCAAAAATCAAAACGATAGGTCCCCATGGGAAAGGCAAAGCCGCACAGTGCACGCCCACCCAAGTTGTAAGAATAGCTGCCAAGGTCAGCTGTCCTTCGGCGCCAATATTAAACATACCGCCATGAAAGGCCACGGCGACAGACAGACCAGCGAATATAAAAGGGGCGACGTAAGATAAAGTCGTTCCAAAGTCATAATTAGAACCAAAAGCACTTTTAAAAAGAACAGCCGCAATGTGAAGAGGGTTTTCGCCAGCAAAAGCCGTTAAGGATAAAGCTAAAACTAAGCCAACAAAAAAACCAATCATTGTATTTTTCATAGCGACAATCCGGCCATGGCGGCACCCAGTTGTTTTTCTTGAAATTGATCCTTCCGAAATTCTTTTTGAATTCGTCCTTTGTAAATCACATAAATACGATCACACATTTGAAAAAGCTCATCTAAGTCCGATGAAATCAGCAGCACAGAACCTGTCTTAGTGACATTTTTGATTTGCTGACGGATAAAATCGGAGGCTTTTAAATCCACACCTCGGGTTGGGTGAGCTGCCACTAAAAATTTTGGCGAATTTAATATTTCCCGAGCCACCACCATTTTTTGCTGATTGCCACCTGAAAAATTTTCCGGAGACAGCTGCAAATCTAAGGGTCTGACATCAAAATTTTTAAAAGAAGTTTCAGCCTGAGCGCGTGCTTCTGACCAATTCATCCACCCAGACGACGAAAAAGCCTGCTGGTGGCCCAAAACAAAATTTTCTAAACTAGAGCGCTGAGGCAGAATCCCATATCGCAAGCGATCTTCAGGCAGGGCTCGCAGTCCCAACTTTAAAATTTCAGCGGTTGAAAATTTTAAAATATTTTGTCCCGCCAGCTGAATTTGACCCTTTAAGTTTTTTAAACTTGTAGGTTCTAGAAGGGCTTGGATTAAAAGATCCTGACCATTTCCTTCGACGCCAGCCAGGCCAACGGTTTCGCCCTGCAAACAAAAGAGGGACTGGATATCCAAAGAGGGGCCCTTATTTTCCCAACGCAAATTTGATATCTGTAAGGTTTTTTCTGCCCTGATTTCTGACTCAGCAAATTTGGAAGGCACGGATTTATGGCCGATCATGGCAGCGGCTAAATCCTCGACTGAGGCCTCAAGGGTTGCGACAGAAGTGATGTTTTCGCCTCGGCGAAGTACATAAACTCGGTCAGTGACAGAGATAATTTCTTTCAATTTATGAGTGATAATAACAATCGCTGTTCCACGATCTTTGAATTTTTTTAAGGTTTCAAAAAGCTGAGCGACCTCTTGGGGTGTTAAGACGGCGGTGGGTTCATCTAAAATCAATAAATCTGGGTGATACAGTAAGGCTTTAAAAATTTCTAGCTGCTGTTGTTCGCCGACGGAAAGATCGGAAACTTTTTGTGTCCAAGAAAAAGGCTTAAAGCCCAATTGCAAAGCTTTTTCAGAAAGTTCATCAGCCATTTTGGTCGGATTGATCCAGCTCCAAGGTTTGGCTTTCATCGAGACCAAAACATTTTCCAGTAACGTATGGTGAAGCGAAAGCATAAAATGCTGGTGAACCATCCCGACGCCTGCCGCCCGCGCATCGATGGGTGACAAGAAATCTGTTTTTTGGCCTTTCCAAAAAATTTCGCCGGAATCGGGTTTAAAAAGCCCATAGGTGGCATTCATCGCCGTCGATTTCCCGGCGCCATTTTCGCCGATCAAGCCAATGATTTCTCCGGCCTTGACGGTCATAGAAAAATTTTTCAGAACTTGGGCAGCTCCGAAAAACTTATTGATCTGGCGTAACTCCAGAAGGGGTGCGGCCAAAGGACTCCCTATTTTGACATTCGAGTTTTGTAATAATCAGGGACTTTGATTTCGCCTTTGATAATTTTCATTTTAATATCGTCAGCTTTTTTTCGAATTTCTGCACTTAAAACATTTTTATTGTATTCATCCATGGCGTAATCGATACCCTTGTCTTTCAGGCCGTAGCGGACAATGCCACTTTTAAATTGTCCGGCCTTAAACTGAGAGATCGTTTCAAAAACGGCAATATCAACGCGCTTAAGCATGCTGGTTAAAACCACGCCGGGCTTCATCCAGTTTTGGTTGGAATCAACTCCGATGGCGAATTTTTTCTTTTCCTCGGCCGCATCAAAAACGCCCGAGCCCGAAGCGCCAGCAGCCACAAAAATGACATCGAAATCGGAACTAAACTGTGACAAGGCCAATTCCTTAGCTTTTGCAGGATTGTTCCAAGCTTCGCCAGTCACGCCGATAAAATTTTCTGAGACTGTTACTTTTGGATTTACATATTTAGCTCCGGCAGAGTAACCCATCGCAAATCGACGAATCAAAGGAATATCCATGCCGCCAATAAAGCCCACTTTTCCAGTTTTAGATTTAAGGGCAGCGATCGCGCCGACTAAAAAAGAACCTTCATGCTCTTCAAAAAGGAGGGATTTAACATTGCTAGCTTGAACTTCGCCGTCGACGACAGCAAATTGAGTCTTCGGAAACTGTACGGCCACTTTTTTAATCGCATCGACTTGGGCAAAACCAATTCCAATGACCAACGCATAGCCCTTACCGGCTAAATTTCTGTGCAAATTTTCAAGGGCATTCAGATCTGTGGCCTCGACATATTTTAATTCAATGCCCAACTCTTTTTCAGCCTTTTTAGCGCCTTCGAAGGCGGCCGAATTGAACGATTTATCGTCCTTGCCACCTTTGTCTAAAACCAGTCCAATTTTAAGAGGCTCAGCCCAGCTCAAAGTACTTATTATGTTAAAAGACAGCAAAATGAGCCATAAATGCTTCATCGAATCACCCCATGAATTACCGAATAGATGAGAGAAAATAATAACTTAGCGGCAATATAGAAGAGGCGCATAAAATCGTCAAAACAATTCAACTTGGGCCCTCTAGATTTTTAGTTTACGATATCGTAAACTTATTTTATGGAATTTGGCAAAAAAAGGAGCCCCAAATGGAAAGATCAACTTTAATCAACGGTGGCCAAAACGCTTTTTTAAGCACCGGCGTACAATCTCCCTTTGTGATACAGCAAAGTGAAATGCCCTATGAAATCATCCAACTTAAAGAAGGTGACATCCTTTTTCGAGAGGGTGAAGTTCCACTTGGTTTGTATTACGTGCAAAGCGGATGCGTAAAAATGGTCGTCAATCGACAGCAAGCACGTGGTCGAACAACATCTCCTGAATATGTAAATAAACTAGTTTCTCCCGGTGAATATTTTGGCTACAAGGCCTTGATTCGCAACGGGACGACGAATTCCACAGCCAAAGCCGTCAAAGGCAGCGTGGTGTGGATGTATCCTCGCGAAACTGTTTTAAATGCACTGTCTCACGCCACACCCATGGTGAAGTTACTGCTGCAACAGTCCGTCAGCGATATCGAAAATTACGAAACGACAAGTCAGCTGCATTATTTAGCATCAGTGCAAGAGCGAATCGCCTACCAGTTGGTGGTGCTCAGTGAAAAATTCGGTG
The DNA here is from genome assembly GCA_043779185.1 of Pseudobdellovibrionaceae bacterium. Classification (GTDB taxonomy): domain Bacteria; phylum Bdellovibrionota; class Bdellovibrionia; order Bdellovibrionales; family Bdellovibrionaceae; genus JAYWDA01. Next base: position 7,750 of record JAYWEQ010000076.1, on the reverse strand, counting down.
TGGAAACTCCGAATGGTGTTTCTCTGAACTTAAAACTGACTCGCAATGAATTCGCTCAGCTAGCCAGTACGATCAATGAATCTTTATCCCGTCATCTGACCGAATTTAAGACCGAAGGTTTGATCGAGATCAACGGCAAAGAAATCATTGTGAAAGACAAAGCAGGCTTGATGAAACGCTCAGGAAATTTTAAAGGCAGTTAAGCAATCCAAGAGGAGGCCGCAAGCTTCCTTTTCTTCTTAAAAGCAGTTATTTACTCAATGACAGTGTAGTTTTGTTTAATTTCAGCGATATCTAAAGCGTTAAAGTGCCACCATTCGTTCATGATGGGTTTAAAGCCACCGAACTCCATGGCCGCCCTTAAAATCTTTCTATTCTCTAGGCGCCGGGCTGTTAGCCGTTTTTCTTGAAGGAATTTTTTTTCATATCGAGGCTGAGCTAAATCCGTAAAATCATCAAATGGCGTGCCCATATCGACTTCGTTACCCTGCTTGTCGGCCAAAGTTAAATCGACCGCAAAACCATAATTATGAACAGAGCCTTTGTCGGGATCTGCAACGTAACTTTCCTGAGGAGTTCCTTTTACTTTTGAAAACAAAACTCGTTGAACGGATCTGGGTCTTAGCGCATCTAAAATTAAAAAGCTAAATTCAGGATTTTTTTTCTGCAAGAACTGGGAGGCTTTTTTTAATTTCTGGAAAGCCACTTCATGTAAAAAAGCTTTTCGAAAGTGGCCATAAAGATTTTCACCGGTAAAATTATTTTCGCTGGCATAGCGCAGATCCACCTGCAGACCATGAATTTCTTCTAGGTCGATAAATTCTTTAGGAATATCGCCGCTGACAAATGAAGCCCAAGATAACATTAGAACCCTAAAAAGCGCTGAGAGTTTTGCGGAAGAACGCAAGGTCCAGCATCGATCGGTCGTTGGAACACTTCAATATCTTCTGCGCCCGTTATCATAAAACGAGATTGGGCTCGCAGTCCATGGGAACTGGCTAAGATCACATCGTTATAGCTGGTGCGGCGAAGATTTGAACCTAAGGTCACGGGATCGTAAGGCGTCATCAATCGCAGGCCATAATTAGTTTCTACTAATTTTGCACCCCGAGCCATCATGGCTTGAACGTGCTCTGGTAAATTGGGGATGAAGACTTCACTAAAACAAGAGCCAGCTTTTGGCGTAAAGCCCAACTGATTCAAGCTTAAACCCACTGTGCGCCAAGAAGTCGCGAAACTTAATTGTGCTAAAATATCAGCACCAGAAAGCTTAGGTTTTACTGATTTTTCCAATAAGATTGCAGCCGCAACAATGGCCGCCGAATTGGAGCTGCCACGGAATTCTTTTCCATCTTCAAAAATAATAGAAGATAAAGTCCAAATATCGGGTTTATTCATTTTGACAGAGATACCAGTGCGAGCGCTATCCCAGGCTCCGACCGCAATAACCCCTTTAAGATCCGCAGGATTTAAAAGTGATTCATTAAGATCGTTTGAAGGCATCGAAATATTTTCGCCGTCAACAGTGACTCTCAGGCGATCACTTGCAACAAAGTTATCACTGCTTTTTTTAACTCGGATATAATATTGGCCAGGCTTCAGTTCTGCCGTGATAATTTCCCGAGGATAGCTTGTTTCGCCGAGGGCTAAATCTTTATGGACCGTTTGTTTTAAACTGCTGGCTTCAATAACATTCAAAAGGTCGTCGGTGATAGCTAAATCTAAATCTTTTGAAGTTCCGCCGTTGGCATCATTTGTAAAGTCATTCCAGCTTAAGACAATTTTAACGGGACATTTTTTTTCAATATTATCTTCACAGCGTAATGACAAAGAGTGATTTTGATCCGGAAGACTGACCCACTGATCTTGGTAAGTTTGAATTGAAGAATTATACGTTGTTTGCCCAAAGTTTCCAGCCGCATTCACCCAGATGACGCCGGCTTTGATGGCTTTTGAAACTTCGGCATCGATAAAGCCTTGTCCATCAAAGTTGTTGCCGAATTCCCAAACCTCAGAATACAGAACCAGGTCGACTTTATCTTTAATGATCGCCGCGATGGCTGCTTGAAAATTGCTAAAACCAAAAACATTGTAAAGGCGAAGCTCTTGAATAGCTGAATCTTGAGCGCCATTATTTGAACTTAAATCATAAAGGATCTGTGCCATTCGAAGGCCGTGCTCAACCTTAACTTCAGCAGGTGCTGCAACAGGGCCCTGAAAATAACGAGTATTTTTTGGCAAAGAATGGCCAATCTCTTTTTCATAACCTTCGAAGCCTTTATCTAAAACCGCGACTTTTAAATGTTTTTGCGCGGTCTGAGAATAAAGGCTTTTAAAGTTATAAGTCTTCCTTAAGAAATCCATGTTCTTAAAGGGGGAAGCGGCCCCAGCGGATCCGCCCATCATAACAATTTGCAAAATTAATAAGATGAACGGATTGCTTAACATACGGATTACCACCAACGAGCAGAGTAGCCGTAGTAGTAGTAAGAATAATACGAATAGTTGTAAGAGTAGTACGGGTAGTAGTTGTAACCACCGTAGTTCAAACAATTGTTATAGTAGTAATTGTAAGGAGCGTAGAAATAGTACCAGCTAGAAGCGCCGGCTTCTGAGTCTAATTCCTTTTTTAATTTATCAGAGGGAACGGGTTGAAACTCGCCCTTTGAAAGAGTCAAAGCTTCAGCTTGATTGGTTAACGCTTTTTCAGATTGAACATAAGAAACCGATTTATCACGTTGATCGATTCGGATCACAACAGTTCCTGTGAAGCCGTGATTAGCCACAGTTCCATCATTATCTAATTCACCAGCGTGAGCTTGAAAACCAAGCACCAAAGCTAAAACAGAAAATAAACGAATCATAAATTCTCCTTTTGTTGATTAAATTGCTGACTAAATTTTGGGCTTTAAACCCCTTCGTGATCGGGGTCGTACTGCGGGGGGCCATAAGTTGTCTATAGAATTTTTGGAATGTGGCGAAAAAGTGTCAGAACAATCTCTTGCGCATTGCACCAAAAGAAGTTTATACAGGGTGAATGGACCTGACTCCCATTGGTTTTCTTAAATCCTGCTATCCCGATAAGTTCGGGACTCCTCGCCAACCGGGCTTGGTTTCTGGGGCGCGGGCAGAACTTAAGCTAAGGTCTGATCTGCAGCCTGAGCTGGCTTTGCAGGGCCTAGAGGGTTTTAGCCACCTTTGGTTGATCTTTGCTTTTCATAAGAATCAGTCCGCCCGCTACCATGCGAAAGTTCATCCGCCACGTTTGGGTGGCGAACCCATCGGTCTTTTTGCGACTCGCACGCCCCACCGCCCTAATCCCATCGGGCTGTCTTTGGTAGAGCTTGTTGAAATTCAAAAAGACACTTTAATTTTAGAAGGCATTGATTTGATCGATGGAACACCTATTTTGGATATCAAACCCTATTTGCCCGAGGTCGAAAGTAAACCGCTGGCTAGAACCGGTTGGACCTCCGAAGCTGCGCAAAGTGAACGGCGGGTTGAGTTTTCTTTAAGCTCTTTAGAAGTTTTAAAGAGCTGGCAGGCTCAGTCGACAGTTTCTGGAATTCAAGAGCAGATCGAGGCGCTGTTAAAATTGGATCCGCGGCCTTTAGTTTATCGTGGTTTTGAGGGATCTAAAAGTCCCTACCGCCAGGATCATCGAGTGCGTTTTTATGACTCTGATATTCATTTTGAATTCTTATCCCCAGATTTAATTTCGGTGATGGCCATCCAAAGACCTGCAAGCTTGAAATGATAACTTGCGCGAAATGCATGAATCGTTTACCAGAAAGCGGTGTTATATTTGTTTTTTTTGAACCGGGGGGAACATGGAAACAATGCAAGAGCTTAACTCGTCAAAGCCAATCACTGAAAGTCGCCAAGTACCAACTTTAAGTTTAGGGGAATATGTTTCTGGATCCAGCACGGATCGCCAGCGTTTCGTCGATGGCTTATTCACCGGTATTAAAGATTACGGTTTTATTATTTTAAAAGACCATGGCGTCGAAGCTTCTTTGTTAAAGCAAGCCTACGAAATGTTGCAGCAGTTTTTTGCTTTAACCGAGCCTGAAAAACGAAAATATATTTCTAAATTTGGTGGCGGGCAGCGTGGCTACACTCCGTTCGGCACTGAACATGCTAAAGATTCAGTTCTGATGGATCTAAAAGAATTCTGGCATGTCGGGCGCGAGCTTCCTGACGGTCATGTGATGACGGGTCGGTATCCTCCAAATATTTGGCCGACAGAATTTCCTGAATTTAAAACTATTTTTTTAAAGCTGTATCATGATTTGGAAGTGGCTGGAAAAGCCATGCTGGAAGCTTTAACTTCGCCCTTAGAAGTGAAAAAGAATTTTTTGGGTGACATGGTTCAAGATGGAAACTCGATCTTGCGACTTTTGCATTACCCGGCGATTCCAGAAGGCACGGATCCTCGATGTTTGCGGTCGGCTCCGCACGAAGATATTAATTTTATCACGATTCTTCCGGCGGCGACGGCTTCGGGCTTACAGTTGAAGGATCGCGATGGAACTTGGTTGGATGTGAAAAGTGATGTGGGAACTTTGATCGTTGATGCGGGCGATATGTTAGCTCGGTTAACCAACGATGTAATTCCATCAACTACTCACCAGGTTGTGAATACGCCGGAAGCAAAAAACAGCCCGCGATATTCAATGCCATTTTTTATGCATCCGCATCCAGATGCCTTGCTCAGCTGTTTGGAATCTTGCAAAGGATCTGGTGCCAAGTACGCCGATATTTCGGCCGAAGATTTCTTGATGCAAAGACTTCGCGAAATCGGTTTGATTTAATTTTGGAATCGCACCAAGGCTTCTTGCAAGGAGGCTAGCTGGATTCGCGACTGGTCAAGCAGGATGCGATCGGCGGCGACGATGTCTTCGTCGGCGTTCTGGACGAACTTTTCGTTGGAAAGTTTGCCGGACAAAAGATTGATATCTTTTTGTAGTTTTTCGATGGTTTTGTGGATGCGATTGATCTCTTCGTTGAAATCAACCAAGCCTTCTAAAGGAATAATCACTTTAACGGTTAAGCCTTGTACGTTGACTGTGGTCACAGCGCACTTGGATAGATTCCCTTCTTCACCGATGCTTAAGTCTTCGATGCGGGCCAAAGTCATAATGGCCGATCGATTGTTACCTAGAATTTTTTGCGTATCGGGCTCGGCCACGCCAAGGCGAATATTTATTTTTAAAGCGGGGCTGAGGCGGTTTTCACCACGAATATTTCGAATCGCAGTGATCACTTCCTTTACGACATCGACTTCGATATTGGCCTTTTCAGTTCCAAGCGCCAGGAAGTCTTTATCATTCCTAAGGGTTGGATATTGATCAATGATACAAGCCGTCCCTTTGATGGGAAGTTTTTGATAAATTTCTTCGGTGATAAAGGGGCAAAAAGGATGAAGTAATCGCATCATGCGATTCAGAACTTGGGCCATCACAAGTTGAGTGGCTTTTCTTTCTTCGCTGGGGGGGCCGCTTAAAATTTGTTTTGAAAATTCGATGTACCAATCACAAAACTGACCCCAAATAAATTGGTACAAAGCCTGTGAGGCCTCGGACAAATTATTTTTTTCTAAAGCTTGATCGACGTCTTTTTCAACCTCTTGAAGTTTAAAAATAATCCATTGATCAAAAACGCTCATCGAGGGTCGACTTGGTAAGGCTTTAGTTCCTTCAGCAGGCGTTTTAAAATCTTCAAGATTTGTTAAGGCAAAGCGGGCCGCATTCCAGATTTTATTCATAAAGTTTCTGTAGCCTTCAATGCGTTGCTCAGAAAACTTAAAATCTTTTCCAGAAAATAAATGAGCTAAATAATTAAATCTTAAAGCGTCAGCCCCGTACTTATCGATGATTTCCATGGGATCAATGGAATTGCCCAGGCTTTTTGACATTTTTCTGCCTTGTGAGTCCCGCACAAGTCCATGCAAAAGAACGGTTCTAAAAGGCACATCCTTTTTAAATTCAAGGCCCATCATAATCATGCGAGCCACCCAGAAGAAAATAATATCGTGGCCGGTCACAAGATATGTTGTTGGATAAAAAGTTTTTTGTGTTTCAGTGTCGTCGGGCCAGCCCATGGTTGAAAAAGGCCATAATGCAGAACTGAACCAAGTATCTAAGACATCTTCTTCTTGTTTGATGTCTTTGCTTTGACACTTTTCGCAGTGGCCCGGATCATTTTCGATCACCGTAATATGTTGGCAAGCATTGCAAAACCAAGCTGGAATTCGATGACCCCACCAAAGTTGGCGCGAGATACACCAATCTTCGATAATATTCATCCAATGCAAATAAACTTTTGTCCAAGATTCTGGTTCAAAGCGAATCGTACCACTTTCAACCACTCGTTTTGCGGGAATGGCTAAATTTTCAGTTTTAACAAACCACTGATCTGATAAAAAAGGTTCAACGACGGCGCCACTGCGTGAACAATGACCTACAGAGTGAACATGTGGCTCTTCTTTTTCTAAAAGATTTAATGCTTTTAAATCTTCGACAATTTTTTTGCGAGCATCGGCGACTTTCATGCCTTTGTAGCTGCCGGCATTTTCGTTCAGTAATGTTTTGCGGTCTAAAATATTGATAAATTCAAGCTTGTGAGTTTTCCCCACTTTATAATCATTAAAATCATGGGCCGGAGTTATTTTGACAACGCCTGAGCCAAATTCTTTATCCACATAGGCATCTGCAATGATCTTAATTTTACGCTGAATTAAAGGAACAATAACAATTTTTCCAATTAAATGTTTGTAGCGATCGTCCTCAGGGTTAACGGCGATGGCTGAATCGCCCAGCATAGTTTCTGGGCGCGTTGTCGCAACGGTTAAATGTCCACTGCCATCCTCTAAAGGGTACTGAATATGATAAAGAGCACCTTTGATTTGCCGGTGTTCAACTTCTAAATCTGAAATGGCTGTTTCTAAGGGGCCACTCCAATTCACTAATCTTAAGCCGCGGTAAATCCAGCCCTTTTTGTAAAGGCTAACAAATACTGAACGGACGGATTTTGAAACATTGTCGTCTAAGGTAAAAGTCAGTCGATCCCAATCACAGGAATCGCCCACACGGCGCATCTGCTGAGTGATTCTATCGCCGTAAGTGTGTTTCCATTCCCAAACTTTTTCGACGAACTTTTCGCGACCTAATTCATGACGATTGGTTCCTTGTTTTTTTAGCTCTTTTTCAACCACTGTTTGGGTTGCGATACCGGCGTGATCGGTGCCTGGCAACCACAAAGCGTTAAAGCCTGACATCCGCTTCCAGCGAATCAGCAAATCTTGAATGGTGTGATCCAAAGCGTGACCTAAATGTAAAAAGCCAGTGACGTTAGGTGGCGGTAGAATAATTGCAAAAGGCGGCTTGGTGCTGCGATCGTCGGCTTTAAAAAAGCCTGAAGATTCCCACCATTGATAGGTCCGTGCTTCAACGTCTTGGGGATTATATCGATCTGCCAGTTTTTCCATCATACTGTGAAAAGATTAGCGGATTTGGCAGCCTTGGGCAATGTCTAAGAGGGACTTCGATTTTTGACATCACGCTTGAAAAAAGTCATCAGCTCGGCCATTTTTTCTTCACTGCCAAACTCGTGATGATGGATCTCGACGCCGGCCATAATTCGACCATCTTTTTTTATGCAATGACGAACGACCCCTGCGATTTGCACTTCGTTAAATTTACTTATTCGCATCTGGCCACGAACTAAATCGCCCGCCTTGATCGAAAGC
>JAYWEQ010000075.1:0-28020 GCA_043779185.1 Pseudobdellovibrionaceae bacterium | reverse complement strand
GGTTTACGGCTAAAGCCTTGGCGCTTAAGACGGAAGTAGTTTTCACTTCAATTTCAAAAGTACTGCCTTGGCTGTGATGACTTTCTAATAATTCCAATTTTCCCCCTAGGGCTTCGGCCAGACGCCTTGATAAAATCAGACCCAAACCCGTGCCGCCAAATTTTCGAGTGGTGGAGGGGTCGGCCTGAGTGAATGGCTGAAAAAGTTTCGAAACTTGATCTTTTGAAATCCCAACGCCAGTGTCTTTGATAATTATTTTTAGAATTGGATCCGTAAATGAGACGCTTAGTTTGACGCCACCTTTTTCAGTAAATTTCACAGCATTGCCGACAATATTCGTGATAATTTGCCGAAGCTTGACCGGATCTGAATTGATAAATTCAGGAATTTCCAAATCAGATTTAAAGTGAAATTCAATGCCTTTTTCTTTGGCCTTAAAAGTCATCAAGCACTTTATATCTTGAAGCATTTCCGTCAGCGAAAATTGAATATCTTCAATTGTCATTTTACCAGATTCAACTTTAGATAAATCCAGAATATCGAAAACATATTCGACCCACAAATATAAGAATTGCTGATAAGTTGGAACTTGTTCCTGAGACGCTAGGTCATTCCTTGGATATTAGCTAATTAAATAGATTGAATCTTAGTGGTCTAGTATCAAGGGGCATTATACCCTTTTCAAAACAAGCCAAAGTCGCCAAGCTCCTGGCTGGCAAGATCGCGGCCTAATTCCTTCAAAAAAGGGCTAAGGAATCTTGGTTTCGAATTGTTTAATAAGGTCTGTAACCTTCTTAGGCGACTTCAGCAAAAAATTATGATCGCCGGGGACTGATTTGATTTCAATATTTGGTCTGTGTTTTAGATTCTGTAATTCGCCCATTGTTGAGTAAGGATCGTCCTTGCTGGAGATCAGAAGAATCGGAACATTTGAAACATTTTCAATCAAGTCAAAGAATCTTTGATTCTGTAAGATATTTTTTAATGAGCCATTAAAGCTTTCCCAGGTATGCTTAGTGACATCCATGGCAACTTCTGATGGCAGTTCTGGGTCAAAAATTCGGATCATCGGATAAAAAAGAATCGGCATCATTTCATGAATGGCGCAAATCAATTTTCCCCAAGTTTTATTAAATGTCATCCCTACCATAAATTTTGAAGACGATTCTTTCAGGTCATTTTTTAAATCATTTTCAGCCGTGACAATTGGAGGATTGATTAAAATTAAACCTCGGACTTGGCCTTTGATTGAATTTGCAATATTCAAAGCAAGGATCGCGCCCATGGAATGACCAATAAGTATGAATTTCTGATTTGAAAGGCCAGCCTCTTTGAAAGTTCGAAGTAAATATTCCACATGATCTGCCACTGAATACTCAAGGTAAGGTTTCGGAGAATCCCCAAAGCCCAATAAATCCACCGCGATCACTTCGTGTCCATCACCGAATTGATTTAAAACAGGATTCCAGTAACGATGAGAACCCAAAAGACCGTGCAGAAAAACCAAGGTGGTTTTTCCTTGGCCCCCCTTATTAAAAACTAAGGTTTTCTTGGCTAAATCTGATTTTTTTTGCGAATCAATGATCCAAAAACGGGTCAGCACCAAGGCCAAGATTACAACTGAAAATGCGATTATTTTGACCTTAAACAAAGAAATAACGAACTCCTTAGTTGATGATCAAATGGCCCGACAGCATATCCATTCCGCAGGCAAAGCGAATATCACCTTTTTGCAAGACGCCGACGTCAACAAGCACTTCTTTATTTATTGGAAGTTCAGTTTTTATTTTCTTTTCTTTGATGACAATTTGCGTGGCACAAGTTTTATCCGTCTTGCGAATCACTTTTAAAATGACATGGGTTCCAGGTTTAACTTTGATTTCACTTGGTTCAAAGCCTTTTTCTGTGACTTGCAAGGGGACTGTCTGTAATTCCTCTTTGGCCTGGGCTCTTTGAAAGCTTAAAATACAAAATACAACGAGAATCAGTTTTCTCATAAAATCTCCTTTTGTGGTTGTGAAATTTCTTTGGCCTTCCAAAGATAAAATAGGATGGGATATATCAAAAGTTCAAGGATGAAAGATGTTAAAAGACCACCAATCATGGGCGCGGCAATTCGTTTCATCACATCGGCGCCAGCACCTGATGACCACATAATTGGAACCAGGCCCATAAAAAGCGCCAAGACAGTCATCAGTTTGGGACGCACACGGTGCACAGCCCCTTCAATGACAGCGTCATGCAAGTCCTGCAAAGTATTCATTTGATTTTTTTTCTGACGCTCTTCAAAAGCCAAATCTAAATACATTAACATAAAGACCCCGGTTTCGGCATCCAATCCAAGCAGAGCAATCATACCCACCCAAGCTGCAATCGACAGATGGTAACCAAGGAATACCAACAGCCAGACGGCGCCAATCAAAGAAAATGGCACGGCTAATAAAACAATGCCGGTTTTAACCCAAGACTTTGTATTAAAATGCAGTAATAATATAATTAAAATCAGCGTCAGCGGAACAACAAATAATAGTCTTTCTTTAACTCGCTCCATGTTTTCGTATTGGCCGCTCCAGTTTAAAGTGTATCCAGTCGGAAGTTTAATTTTTTCTTGAACTATTTTTTTAGCTTTCTCTACATACGATCCAATATCTGTGTGGTCTAAATCGGGATCGATATAAACATAACCAACCAAAGAGGCATTTTCATTACGAATCATCGAGGCCCCTTCATTGATTCGAACATCAGCGACTTCATTTAAAGGCAGCTGGGCCCCGGTGGGTGAGGATAACAGAACTCGGCGGATGCTTTCTATATCTTGGCGAAAATCTGGCGCCATCCGAACTTGAATGGGATAGCGTTCGCGCCCAAGAAGGGCTGTCGATACGTTTTCGCCGCCGATCGCGCCCATCGCTTGGTCCTGGGCTACTTTAAGTGAAAATCCATACTTTTGAAGTTTATTTCGATCAAATTGAATATCTAAAAAATACCCACTAGCAATCCGTTCAGCCACCACCGTGCGAGTCCCAGGTATTTCTTTAACCACTTGTTCGACCTGATGAGCGACTTCCTGGATTGTCTTTAAATTATCACCATAAATTTTAATTCCCAATGGGCTTCTGATCCCAGTGGAAAGCATATCGATGCGATTTTTTATAGGCATCGTCCAGATATTAGGCATGCCTATAAATATTAATTTCTCGTTCATTTCGCTGATCAACTCTTCTTCTGACAAAGTTGAAGACCAAAGCCAAGAGTGCCAAGAGTCTTTTTTTCGCCATTGGTCTTTATTTTTTAAAACAATCGTTGTTTCAATCATCGACAGGGGCGCAATATCTGTCGAGGTTTCGGCTCGCCCGGCTTTGCCATAAACACTTTCGACTTCCGGAAAAGTTTTTAAAATTTGATCCTGTAAAGTTAAAACCCGCTGTGCTTCCGTGATAGAAATACCAGGGAAGGCCGTCGGCATATAAAGAAGACTTCCTTCATGCAGGGTCGGCATAAACTCAGAGCCCAGCATTAAAAATCCAGGAATGATGGACAGGACCGCGATCCCAGCAAAAATAAGGACTGCTTTCTTCCTCATCAGCAGCCAATGTAATACGGGCTCATAAACTGCAAACAGTCTTCGACTGATAGGATGTTTATGCTCGGAATAATATTTCCCTACAAGCAGTCTATTGCCGAGGCCGTTCAACCATTTTCTTGGACCTTTAAATTCATCCGCTCTGGCAAAAAGCATTCTCATGGCCGGGTCCAAGGTGATCGCTAAAAGAGCGGCAATAAACATCGTTAAGTTTTTTGATAATGCCAAAGGCCTAAAAAGGCGGCCTTCTTGATCAACAAGAACAAAGATAGGAATAAAAGAAACGGCAATCACTAAAAGTGAGAAAAAAACTGCCGGACCGACTTCTTTCAGAGCTTCAAGGCGAACTGTAAAGAAATCTTCTTTTCGACCGGACTCATCCCAGTGTTGAATCTTTCGATAGGCATTTTCGACTTCAACAATGGCTCCGTCAACCAGCACGCCGATCGAAATCGCAATTCCTGCTAAAGACATAATATTCGAACTTTGACCCAATAGAACTAGAGGAATAAAGGCCAGCAGAACCGCCACAGGGATGGTGACAATCGGAACAATGGCCGAAGGGATATGCCAAAGAAAAATAAGAATCACAAGACTTACGATGATCAGTTCTTCGATTAAAGTGCCCTTTAATGTTTCAATGGCCCGATGAATTAAATCCGAACGATCGTAAACTGTTTGGATTTTGACTCCTTCTGGAAGCGATCTTTGAATTTCCTGAAGTTTATTTTTTACTTTTGAAATCACGGTGGGCGCATCTTCGCCTTGCCTCATAACAATTATTCCACCTGTTGTATCACCTAAGCCGTTCAGGTCTGTCACTCCTCGGCGCATTTCAGGACCCATCGAAACCGTGGCGACTTGCTTTAATAAAATGGGGGCACGACTTTTTTCGGGATAGGTGACAACCGCATTTTCAAGGTCTTCTGGTTTTGTGATCAGTCCTTGCGATCGAACCATGGCCTCAGTGCCTGAGAATTCAATGACACGTCCGCCACCTTCTTGATTGCTCTCGCGAACGGCATCCATCACCTGGGGAAGTGTGACTTGTAATCTGACTAGTTTTCTTGGATCAACACGAACCTGGAACTGCTTAACGAAGCCCCCGACACTAGCCACTTCCGAAACACCCGGGACGGACTGCAATTGGTATCGAAGATTCCAGTCCTGCAAAGATCTTAAATCGGCCGAATTCAGTTTCTTTGATTCATCAATTAAGGCGTACTGATAAACCCAACCGACACTGGTCGCATCAGGTCCAAGCTCCGTTTTTACACCGCTGGGTAATTGGGCAGAAATTCGACTTAAATATTCAACGACTCGACTGCGGGCCCAATAAAGATCTGTGCCGTCTTCAAAAATCACATAAACATATGAATAACCATAATCAGAAAAACCTCGAACAGCTTTTATCTTCGGTGCACCAAGCAGGGATGCAATAATTGGGTAGGTGACTTGTTTTTCAATAATGCTGGGTGACCGATCCCATTTTGAATAAATAATCACCTGAGTATCGGATAGATCAGGGATCGCATCCAAGGGAATTTTTTTTAACGAATAAAAACCAACCCCCATCAAAACAAAAGTTAAGGCTATGACAAGAAGGCGATTGTGGGCCGAAAAATCGATGATTTTTTTAATCATCACTGACTCCGAATTTTCGCTTCTGAATCCAGAAGAAAATTAGGGCCCGTCGAAATAAGATCCCCCACTTTTAAGCCTGAAAGAATCTGATAAAGACCTTTGGATTTTAATCCCAGTTGGACTTTTCTAGGTTCTAAAACATTTTCATCTGTAAAGACATAGACCAGGTCCCGGGTGCCCGCATGAAGAACAGCGTCTTCGGGAATAACAATTTGATTTTTAAAGTGGCTTAAAAGTTCTCCCTGGAATCCCGTTTCGATGAAAGAGATTGAGCTTCCTCCGGCCAATCGCCCGGTGACTCGAACTGTGCGGCTTGAGGGATCCACCAAGCGGTCGACGGAAGTCACGTTTCCCTTCATTGTTTGATCGGGTGCCGACGAGGCAACGCCAATAAATTCAGTGCCCACTTTTAATTGAGCAAGGTCCGACTCATAAACTTGAAAAATAACTTCTTTCGGAGAACTCATTCGACCGGCCACCGGTAAAGACCAAGAAAAATCTTGGGCTTCAATTTTAAATTTAGCGATATGAGAATATTTTTGCTGTTGCTCTGAGATTTCAAGTCCTCCTTGATTTTTTTTAACCTCGGCTTGGCCAGGATCTGCAGCTTTGACTTTAATCAAGGGCATTCCGCAAATAGGACAGGGTCCGCCTTTATGTTCATGCACCTGGGGATGCATGGGGCAGGTATAATATTCAGTTGATTCTGTGACCGCTAAGGGCGCTTTTTCTTTTGGGGTGCAAGCCAAGTTGACTAAAAGGGGTGAAAATAAAATTAAACTTAAAAGAATTTGCCGAATCATTGTTTGGCTCCTGGGTCGATAAGGACCAACAGCTCTGAGATGGACTTTTCTAGTTCTAGGCGCATGTCCACTGATTTTAATTTCATCTCCAGATAATCGAGCATGACCGTGCGATGCTCGTTTAAGCCCTCCATGGTTCTTTGCGATAAATTTTCAGCCAAAGCCATGCGCTTGTGTGCTCTTGGCAAAATTTTAGAATCAAGAAGACTTAGTTGTTGGTTTAAATTTTCAATTTTTAAAGAAATGGATTTCAAGTTCACTTCTGTTTCCAATTCTGCTTTTTTAAGTTCCGCTTGCGCCCGCTGGCTGCGGCCGAAGGCTTCCGCCGATTCAGATTTGGGCTGCCAGAAAAACAAAAATGGCAAAGTGATTCCAACCATCAGTTCTTCACTTCGAGCCATCAATTCGTTTCCACTATAGCCGCGATATCGAACAATAATATCAGGTAAGTAGGATTGCTTTTGCAGACTTTTATTAGCCTCTGCCGCCTGAGCTTCCTTTTCTTTCCATTGAATGACGATACTTTTTGATTTGGGGTCCAAGTTAATTTTTTCAAGCGGTGGGGTGACCGGTTTGATTTCGGTTAAAGACATGTCCGGAGCATAAGTTTTTAAAAGAAGACGTTTTTCAGCTAAGCTTGTATCAGCGGCGACCACTTCATTTTCAAGTAAATCGACCTCTGATTCAATGCCAAGAAGATGCACTTGAGCCGCGCTATCCGAGCGCGTGGTGCTGCGGCTGATCTTGGCATGCATTTTAAGCCAATCCCTTTTTTCTTTGGCGATGTTCAGTTTTTCAAAGGCTCCCCAAAACTCAAAGTAGGCTATTCGCGCCTTATTTAGAATTAAGGCTCGGCGGTAAGCTTGGTTTGATTTCTGAACTTCAGATTCTAATTGTCTGGTCTCGATGTCTTTTTTAATTTTTGTGGGGAAGGGAATTTGTTGCTCGATCTCTAGGCCGCGATTAGTTCCAGAGCTATCTTTCATCTGCATCAAACCGATCATGGGCGGATTGATGCGACTTCCGTTAGCACGTGCCGCAGCTTCTGAGGTTAAAGCTTGATCAATTTGAAGGTCGGGGCTTTGAGTTTGGACCTGATTCAGAAAGTCGTTCAGAGATAGGGGCGACGCCGCCAGCCCCCGCCCAGAGATCGCCATAAGAGCTGCCATAAAAGTCCATCTATTGATCATATCCATAAATACGAGTCCAGCATTCCATTTGTGACAAGAAAAGGCAACCCACTGAAATTCTTAATTTTTTGACTTTTTTTACGAGCCTGTCACAATAAAAGCTTGGGAATCGTACTAGGGGAGTGCATGGCTTTAACAGACGAAGAACTTATGAAAAGCTATGTGAAGGACGACACCATGGCGTTTGAAATTCTTTATCAGCGTTATTCAGGAAAGGTCCTTGGCTACCTCCTTCAAAAAACAAGATCTAAAAACATTGCTCAAGATTTAACTCAAGATGTTTTTTTAAAATTACATCGCTCCCGTGGTCTGTACAATCAGGACTTAGCATTTGCTCCTTGGCTATTTACGATCACGCGGTCGGTTTTTTTAGATGCCGTGAAAAAGCGATCGCTTGAAGACCTGACAGACGCTAAAGAGTTTGAAAAGATCGCAAGCTGGGTCGAGCCCGAGAAAACGAACTTAGATTTAAATGGTCTTCCCGAAATTCAACGAAAAGTTGTTTCCATGCGGGTCTACGACGAAGCGACTTTTGAAGAAATTGCCGAAAAAATTTCCACAACGCCACAAAATGTTCGGCAGATATTCAGTCGGGCATTAAAGAATTTAAAAGTTATTTTTGGGAAGGGGGAAGTGAATGAATCCGAAAGATAAAGGCTTTTTGGTGCAAGAATTTCAAGAATTTTCGAAGATAGATCCTCAGGCTGTGAAGGTTCCGGAAACCTTATTGAAGTCTTTAAAAGGCCGTCTTTTCCCAAACCCTTGGAAGGTGTTTTTTAAAATTTCTGGTATTCACGCCGTGGTAGGTTTTTTGTCCCTTGGTCTGTGCAATCAGTTTGGACTGAATCCTTTTAATACAAATCATTCTTTGTCAGATTGGTTTATGCAGACGGCAGGCCATAGTGTTTGTATGGTTTTTTGTGGCGTCTTTTTTGTAGCCACGACCTATTTGCTAGCAAATTTAATTTTAAGTGTTGAAGAATTGAATGCCATTCGAAAGTTTAAAGGATTGCAGGTCGGCCTTCTTTCCATCGGATCTTTAGCGGCTTTTTATTTTTTTGGAGGACAAATGGTGCTCAGCTTTACGCTTTTTTGGATGCTGGGAGCCTTCCTTGGCGGTTTTGCAACCGTTGAAGGAAGTTATCAGGTCAGACGATGGGCTGCCTAGTTTTTAGTTTGTTTAAAAAACAAACATACCGATGGCAGCGCCAAACATAAAAACTGTTGTCATCAAGATCGCCACTTTACCCAAAATCGATCCACTTTGATGTCGCATAATTTTTTTATCAAAAAGAACAAATAGAATTCCCAACAGTAAAAACGGCGCAAGAAGTCCATTAAGCACAGCCGACCAGTACAAAGCCTTCATGGGGCTTAGATCAATAAAATCAAAGAGGATTGCAAAAACTCCTGAACAAATGACCACCGTATAGAAAGCTTTTGCTTTGCCAAGCTTTGCATCTAAACCTTGATCCCAATTAAAAGTTTCAGCCAAAGCATATGCCGCTGATCCGGTTAATGTGGGAATCGCTAGAAGGCCCACACCAATGATTCCTACAGTGTAAAGCAACGAAGCAAACTTTCCAGCAATGGGCACTAAAGCTTCGGCAGCGTCTTTAGAAGTCTGAATATTTGTAATGCCATTTTTATGCAAAGTTAAAGCGGCCGATAAGATCACGAAATACATCACAAGATTGGAAAAAAAAGTTCCAATACCGACATCATATTTTCGCGTTAAGATTTCTTTGTCGGTGGCTCCTTGTCGCTTTTCAATGGTGTTTCTGCCGGAGGCTTTTTCTTCTTCGACCTCCTGGGAAGCCTGCCAAAAAAACAAGTAAGGACTGATCGTCGTTCCAAGGATGGCAACAAGGGTCGCCCACTCCGCTGATTCCGTCGGCCATCGGGGAATGAAGGTATCAGTAAAAATATCTTTCCAATCGGGGCCAATGACAAATGCCACAGCAATATAAGCAAACAAAGTCAGGGCTAACCATTTTAAGACTTTGGCAATGTGGTAATACCTTAATTGAACGGTCGCGACGGAAATCAGAACACCAAAAATCACAACAAAAATATGAGAAGAAACTCCGGATAGCATTTCTGCACTGTCGGCCATGGCGGATAAATCAGCTCCAACATTTAATGTATTGGCTAAAAATAAAGCAAAACAAACCAAGATCAAGAGAGGTCTCGGTATTTTTTTTTCTAAGGCGGAAGCAAGGCCTTCTCCTGTGACCATGCCAATTCTTGCGCAGGCCATCTGCACGCTGGCCATCAGTGGCCATGTGAGAAGGGCCGTCCAAAGAAAGCGCGTTCCAAGTTGCGCTCCTGCGATCGTGTAAGTCCCAATTCCTGAAGGGTCATCATCGGCGGCCCCCGTGATCACACCGGGCCCCGCTGAGTGAAAAATAATTTTAATTTTATGAGGCACTTTTAGAAACTGGTCAGAAAAAGTTTTTTTCAACATATTGTGCCTCCTCGACAAGGATTACTCTGCAAAGAAATATTCAGCAAATCATATCTTAATATAAAAGAATCCCAAGTCCAAAGGCTGCAAAAAGAAGGCAAGCGCCAACTCGGATCCATTTTAAAGAAATTTTTTGTGTCAGTCGGTCGCCCAAAAAAACTGCAATTCCGTCGGCGGCCAGCATCCCGGCGGTCGTTCCAATTGTGACGAACAGGGGACTTCTAAATTGGGCGCCCAGCGCGATCGTCGCAAGCTGGGTTTTGTCGCCCATTTCGGCGATGAAAAAGGCACAAAGGGTGGTCAGAAAAACGCCATAGCGGCAAGATTTATGCAAGTCTTCGTCTTTATCTGGAATCAGGATCCAAGCTGCAAAAACAAAAAAGATTCCGCTCAGGATAAAAGATAAAATTCTTCGATCAAAAAAGCCTGAGATCCATCCGCCAGCCCACGAGGCCGCTGCATGATTAAGCAGTGTGGCTGCGAAAATCCCAGCCATAATTGTCCATGGCTTTTTATATCTTGAAGTTAAAACTAAAGCCAAAAGCTGAGTTTTATCACCCATTTCACTGGCAAAAATAAGAAGAAAAGATTGGAAAATAACTTTCAACAGATCTCCATTTTTTAGGACTATGGAGATTCGGTTTTTAAAACGAGCCACCACAGTCATTTATTTAAAATGACCATAGTTAGTCTCGCTGACAGATGAACTGCTAAAGAACCGGGGTTCATCACCCAGTCTGTCGATTCTTTACCCGCGCAAACGGGTGGCTACTCCCTAACAATCTCTAAGTCGTATTAAATTTTTTTTCAGGTGTCAACTTTTTGTAGGTTAAACAACTTCATCAGATTCTAGAGCGCAAGGATGATCGGGATCATTACCCAGTTCAATCTGTAGCGTCGAGTGATGGAGATTATATTTGTGATTCAATTCCTGGCAAACGTGATGAATAAACGAATCGCCAGGGTGCCCCCCGGGCATGACCAAGTGGGCTGACATTGCATTTTCAGTCGTACTCATGCCCCAAATGTGAAGATCGTGAACCTTTTCAACACCTTTTTTTGCTTTTAAAAAATAAAGCACGTCAGAAGGGTTAATTCCTGAGGGGACGGCATTTAACGCAAGCTTCATAGATTCTTTTAGAAGTCCCCAGGTGCCTCGCAGGATCACAAGACTGACAACCAAACTGACCAAAGGATCCAGCCAATTCCAACCGGTGTTTAGCATGATGATTCCGGCAATAACAACTCCCGCTGAGACAAAGGCGTCGGCCAACATATGCATGTAGGCACCCTTAATGTTAAGATCACTTTTTCGACCTGAGGCAAATAAATAAGCCGTAACACCGTTAATTAAAATTCCAACGAAAGCCACAGCAATCACAGTGCCACCAGCCACAGGGGGAGGAGATTTAAAACGACCGATGGCTTCCCAGGCAACACCGCCGATGGCAAGGAGAAGAAAGACCGCATTGGACAGGGCTGCCAAAATGGAGCTGCTTCGCAGGCCAAAAGTAAAGGTCTGTGAAGGTTTTCTTCGAACCAGAATGGTTGCAATCCAAGCGACGACCAAACCTAGAACATCACTCAGATTATGACCAGCGTCAGCGAGAAGGGCTAAGGAATTAGCGGCAATTCCATAGCTTGCTTCGATGATCACGAAAGAAATATTTAAAATAATTCCAATCGTAAAAGCTTTATCAAAATTAATGGGGCCATGATCATGATGTCCATGGCTGTGGTCGTGCGAGTGTTGATGAGTGGCGGTCATGACAAAAGCATAAACCCCTCGGGGCTTGAGGTCAGCAAGAAATTTATTTGTCTGGTTTATTTGTCTGGTTTATTTGACGGTGGCCTCTGTGGCATCCAGTTCGTCGTTGCTGTCTCGGTCATGTCCAAAATTTGCTTCGGTGTGAAGGCCATCCTTGAAGCAGGTGTACAGATCTGTCGCTGAAGCATTGATGGTAGGGCAGGGATTGGCCGCGGCGACGCGATTCGTAGGATCAATCGTCATGCCGTTCGTAACAGCTGCTAAATTAATTCTTTTAAAAAGATTGGCCGTTTTTAAGGACAGTAAAAGAATACCGTTATTCGGCGGAGACACAGGATTGGGGCCCGCCACTTCATAGGTGATACCTTCGTCTGATCTGACAATAAAAGATTGGCCATTCACCTGTCCTGCAAAATAAACGGCATAATTTGTCATGCCAGCCGGAGCGCCCGGCGCCGCAAAATCAAGTTTTTGAAAAACAGCTTTAAATCGTAAAACCGGCGGTGTGATGAGGATCGATCCAAAAAACGGCGGATTTGAACCCAGCATATTGATCGCATAAGGTCCGACGTATTTAACATCCGGAGTTTCGCCACCGCCACTGGTTTGCGTGCTTCTAATTTCAATTGTTTTTAAAGCCATCCAAAAATCTGAAAGTGTAACAGCACGGCCTGCCGAATCTTGTAAGGCCGGTGGTGCTAAAGCAAACACTTTGTTGATAAAAAGATTTGGAAGAAAATGAAAGTTTCTAACGATCGCAGGTGACGCAACTTGTGAGGACGCCGTTATTTTCATGTTCACGGTGACGGGATTACCGGTGGTTGTTCCGCCGTTGTCGCTTTTTTGGCAGCCTAAAAGGAAACACAGAATCAAGTTCAAAAAAAGGACCCGAGAGAATTTTTTCATTTAGCTCTCCTTCCTTTTGGTTGTTGAAGTTAAGGGAACTGCCGCAAGGGTGATATGATAAACTTCACTGTCCATATCCTGCAAAGGGCCTTTGTTATTATCTAACTCATTGATAAAATCCGCAATTTTTAATTTTAACGCTGCAAACTCCTGGCTAGAGAGAGCTCGGGTATGTCCCATAATGGAGCGCTGCTCGCGGGGCGTATTTTCAATGGAGTCTTCAATTTTACTGAGCATCTGACGGTGGAAATCGGATAAAGAGATTCTAAAAACACCGTCCTCGCATTGCAGTGATTTTTTTGCGGTCGCCGTTTTTCCATCTTTAGAGAGAGTGATAAAACCATGATTTTTTAGAAAATCAAGAATGTTTTCTATTTCTGCTAAGCCGATCTTTGCTTTTAAACGCTCTTGAATCCAAACGGGATTCAGTTGAAAATCAGGAAGATTCAACATTTCTCTGATCGCCACATTTTCCCAGCGGCTAAGGTATTTAAAGACTTCAATCTCTGAGGAATTATTAAGTTGGTACTCTTTTATTTTTTGTAAATCCTTAAGGGCTTCTGAACGAATTTGTGGATTTTCTGATTCGCCGATGGTGCGTAAAAGGTTCAGAATTTTTTGTTCTCGCTTGTTCAAGCCTAAATGAGGCATTAATTTTTCGAAGGCTGATTCTGAAAATTGTCGCCGACCACTTAAAACCATCGGCAAGTAGCCAACGGCGATATTGGCTTTGCGAGAAATATTTCTTAAACTGAATTTTGATTCATGAATTTTCATAAATTTTAACCAGTCCTTTATAAAAATAAAATAGTCATGATATTTTTCAATCTGCGGTCGATGCTCTGTTTTTGTTTCATCAATCTTTTTCATCTCGGTCTCGCAGTGTGAATCGGATGGAGCCGGCTGATGCCGGCTCCATGTTGACTAGATGTTATATTGTTTGGTGGACTTCGCTTTCAGTGGCTTCGATTTCACCGCTGTGGTTTGAATCTAGCCCCATCTGGGTTTTTAGCTCTAGACCGCGACGGATGCAGGTGTAAATATCAGCGGCCGAGGCATCAATTAAAGGACAAGGGTTTGCGGCCGGCACGCGATTGGCCTGAGTGATGGCGACATTCGCATTGACTGCAGCCATGTTTATTTTGCTGAAGATATCAGCTAAGCGAACAGAAATTAAAATGTCGCTGCTTCCATCCAACGGAAGTCCTTTAGGCCCGGCAATCATAATCTGAGCCCCATCGGTACTTGTGTAAGTGAAAGAGAATCCATTGACGGCGCCATTCAGATAAATGCTATTGCCATTCAGCTGTGCGGGAACACCGGCAGGAATTGTTGTTCCCGCGTGAAGCACAAATTCAATTCGGCGATAACTTCCGGCAGGTATGCTTTGAGTATCAATGGGAATTGGCAAAGTTGATAAAAGGTCAACGAAGTAAGGACCAACAAATTTGACTGAATTATCTTCTCCGACAGCAGCAAGTTCGGCTTGTTTAAATTTAATTGTTTTAACAGCCACCCATGCCTGGTTTAATGTGACCACGGCCGCATTAGAGTCCCGTAATGAAGCGGGAATAAAGGCCACAGCTTTCGGTAAAAGCAAGCTCATCAGTGAAGGCTTATTGTATGCCACGCCGGGAGCTTTTGCTGAGCTTGTAAATACAACGGGCGCCGACACGAGAGGCACTGATGAAGCCACCTCGGCAGGAACCTTTGCACACGATGATAAAGCCATTAAAGCGCTGATTCCTAAAAGTACGTTCTGGTTAAAATGTTTCATAAAACCTCCTTGGTTTTGGTTTCATCGATCAATTTGAAGAATCCTAAGTGTTTGATCGAAGTACTATTACAGTTTAGGCCGACCCTTAATAAATTACTATTTAAATCACAAATGTGATCAGAGAAAAATTAATAAATTAATAAATATATTATAAAAACGGATAGATATATTGATTATCAAAATGGGATTATAAGTAAATACTTATAAATTGTGATCACTATTAGCCGCCCAAATTATCATTCCGAGTCACGGCTAGGCGATCGTCTAGGGATTTGGAGGTAGGTCACTTAAGAAACGGCGTCAGTTTCACAAAATGAGTGCCGCGAACGTCGCCCAGTAATTGGATTTTTAAAACTCCGGCGCATATTTTTTCAGCTTCAGTCAGCACATTCCAGCGATGTTCGGGCAGATCCCTTAATAACATATAGGACGAGCCCGTGCTTTTCAGCGCATTGCCAATTCCCAACAAAAGATTTTTCAAATCAGAATCAATAAAAAACCGACACCTATTTTTAAATTCTGAAGGAGACTGCTTTCCCTGCCACGTAAAAAAATAGGGAGGATTGCTGACAATCAAATCATAGGTATTTTTAAATTCGTCAGTTAAAAGATCATTGTAATTTCGAAGCACAAAATTAAAACCAGTTTCAAGGGGTCCCAATCTTTTTTGGTTCTCTAAAAAATGGGGGCGATACTCATTTTGAATTTCTAAAAAATCAAATTGGGTCGGAACGCTTTGCCCTGCTTCGCGCCGATGAAATAAAAAGTCCAGTCCAACAATTCCCGAGCCTGAACAAATATCCAAGGCCTTACGGCCTTGCAAATTCACGTCTGACATTTGCTCAAAGATTCGACGCGAAAGAAAGACCGAGTCGTGGGAAAAGTGATACTCCTCGGGTTGAGAGTAGTTAAACGTGTAGTACGGATTGATGGAGGACATTTCTCATTCTTAACGATAAGTCAGCTGGGATTCAACTTCTTAAAGCACAAAAATCAGCCGTTGATCCTTTTATCGTCCAGGAGCTGTCGATTTCTCTGAAGTTTCCATTCGAGATCCCGGACTCAATGGATTCAATGAAACTTTGCGTCCCACCGCGATGCTAAAAAAAGCGATGATGATAATAGCAATGAGCAGGGCAATAAATAAAGTGCTAGCAAATTTTTTTTCGCTCAGGGGATCATGTCCTGTGGTTATTTCGCCGATTTTCATAAAACCTCCGTGACCAGTAGATTAACGCCGACAAAAATTTATAGGAAATGGATTGTCCTTTTTAAGGCAATAGTGACAGAGACTTCATAAGTAGGGAGCAGGGCGCCACCTAGATTTTGGGATGGTCAGAAGGGCCCTGGCTAGGAGTTCGACAGGAAAAATATTCAGGCATCATAGGCTAGAAATAGCTTCAGCTCGCAATCAAGCCCTCCGCACAGCACAGATCCGTGCGGCATGAACTTTGTAACTTCAGGGCCTTTAACCCTAATGAGTGAGGTCTTTATGAAAAAAATGTTATTGCTTGGTTTGTCGACTTTGGTTTCCTTGGGTGTATTTTCAAAAAATCAACATGTTGGAAAAATAAAACAAATTTTAGCCGCGGCCAGTGTGCCGAAGGAAGATATTTTATCGGAAGAGTGGATTATGGAAAAGCTTTTAGCGGGCACGCGATCAGAAAAAGTAGAAGCCACAAGACTTAGCTAACCTGGGCTAGGTGACTCCCGTGCGTAAGGCTTTTAAAATTTTTGGTATTGCTATCAGTTTTATCCTTGTCATCATTTTTTTTGGAGGGCTCTGGGCCCTTTGGAAAATGCCTTCGGCCGGTGAATTAGGGCGAGTGATTTCAAAAAATAATAAAGCAACCCAGCCCCTTGCATCGGTCCCTTCCGAGGCCCTGGGATCAGTATCCTCATCAGAAAAATTAGGTATGGCTAACAATAATAACGCTCCCGCTGCGGCCCCAGAAAATAAGGGATCCAGCACTCAATTTATGGGCGACTTAATGGATGCGACAAAAGACAAAAGCCAAGTTTGTTCACAGCTCTTGAACTATCAAATGTTGCCAGCTCATTTAAAATATGATGGGCCTACTTTAGGAAAACATTTAGAAGAAGCCATGAGTGCAGAAAATCATCCCAAAGATCCTGTGGCTATGGCGATCCTTGCGCCCTTAAGACTTTTTTTTCAACAGCCTAAAGTTCAAGATCTCATCAAAATAACCAGCCAAGCGGCCGAAAAAGGTGAAAAGGATTCGTTGCTCGAGAAAGCCAATTTTTACAAACATGTGTACAGTGCCTTTGAAGAAATGAAATTACAAAAAGGCTCGGCGGAAGCTTTAATGGATCGGGGATATTATTTGGTCATGATGGCAAAAGCCATTCAAAAAAATCCTTCTTTAGCAACTGATCCACGACTTCAGGACTATTGTCAAAATATTGAAAAAGCGGCAAATGACAGTTTTCCGATCAACACAGAAATTGAAAAGTCAGAGTTTATGAGTTTCCTAGACTATTCAAAAATCAAGCCTGCAGAGATCGGCTATGATCCTAATTATAAAACTCAATTGCAGTTTGAGTATAGTACGGAAGGAATTCGTATCCATGGCGGCTGGATAGAATCATTGCTTCAGTAAAAAGTTGATCTCTTAGATAAAATTCTTCAGACTATTCTTCTATGGAAAAAAATCAGGATGTCATCATTATCGGCGGCGGTATCATTGGTTTGTCAGCGGCCGTCGAGCTGGCTGAAAAAGGCACTTCAGTTCTAGTTCTGGAAAAAGGCAAAGTCGGATTCGGTTGTTCTTACGGAAATGCCGGCTGGCTGACACCTTGTTTTGCAATGCCTTTACCGATGCCAGGACTTTTTTTTAAATCCTTGAAATGGCTTCTTAATCCCGAAGGGCCTTTGTATATTAAGCCGTCTTTGGATCCGTTATTGATGCGCTGGTTGACTCGTTTTATGCTGGCAATGAATGAAAAACAAACACAGAAAGCGATCGAAGCCTTGGTGACTTTGTCACAAGTTAGTTTGCAAAAATATTCTGCGCTTGGAAAAGAATTTCCCGAAATTGGCTTTGAGGGGAAAGGCCTTCTGATGGTGGCGCAAACGACGGCAGGTGTTCGTTCTGCTGAAGAAGAAATGAAGCGCGTGGCGGGATTAAATGTTCCGGGTCAGCTGTTAACCGAACAAGAAGTGCGTAGACTTGAGCCCTCCGTGATTGGAAACATTCAAGGTGGAGTTTATTTTCCAAAAGAGGCTCATGCTGAACCCTTAAAAGTGGTCCAAGCTTTAGCGGAAAAGGCCCTTCGGTTGGGAGTTCAGATCCAAGAAGATATTGAAGTCACTGACTTTGAAATGGAAAATAAAAATATTCAAAGTGTGAGAACTTTAAAAGGGACATATAAAGCGAATCAGTTTGTCTTGGCTACCGGCAGCTGGTCGACAGAGCTTGCAAAAAAATTACGCCTTGGTGTTCCTATTTTAGGTGGTAAGGGCTATTCGATGATTGTAGCGCCACTATCAATTCAACCAAAGATTCCAATGATGTTGATTGAAAAGAAAATCGCCATCACTCCACGAGAGGGATCTTTAAGAATTGCTGGAACCCTGGAACTTGTGAATCAAGATTTTTCCATCACTCAGCGACGCGTTCAGGCCATCATCCGCGGATCCCGAGAATTTTTACCTCTTCCCGAAAAAGTTGAAATCAAGGAATTATGGCGGGGCCTGCGGCCCTGCACGCCAGACGGGGTTCCGATGATTGGATTTTCAAAAAAGGTCAGTAATTTAATGCTTGCCTGTGGTCATCAAATGTTAGGCTTGCAATCGGGCTATGGCACAGGCCAGTTGGTCGCAGATTTAATTCTAACAGGGCATTCTGATTTAAATCGCGACGTCTATAATCCAGATCGCTTTTAATTTTTGCCGGTTTTTTTTGCGTAAGGACAGTGCAAACAGCCACTGTCGCAACAGTAACCCCGGCGACGTAAATACGCTTCCGTTAAAACCATCAGACCCTCTTTATTTAAATAGTAGTCGTCTTTTTTAAGTGGCTTTAATTCTGCTTTTTTAGGATCCGTCATACGATCTTTATCATAAATCAAGCGGACCGGCTTTTGCTACTTTATAAATTGTACAATAACTCTAGGGCTCAAATGAGCATAAGGTGGAAGCTATGTTAAAAAGCGGCGCAATTTTGGGCAAGGTGATCAATACTTGGACGCAAAAGCCTATTTTCTTGATGATGGCAGGTGTGATGCTTTCTCAGATGGCGATGGCTGATAAAGCGACTCTGTTGGAAAAAGATCAAGATGCCCTTCAAGCCCGTGTTGATTTGATTCAACAAGCAAAGACTGAAATCAACGCAGAGTACTTTTATGTTGGCAGTGATCCTCAATCAATGGGGGGCATCGCTTTACTGCTGAATGCGGCTCAACACGGAGTCAAAGTAAAGGTCATCATTGACGACCTAGAGAACCACGTCCCTCGGGCGATTTTTTCGATTCTAGATCAGATGGGCAAGGATAAAGAGGGCCACCAAAACTTTGAAGTTCGAACCTACAACCCGATTGGCATCAATCTATTAAGGTCGTCTCATCGAGATCATGCTAAAATTTTAGTAGCTGACTCGAAGAGAGTGATTTCTGGCGGACGAAATGTCGGTAGCGAATATTTTGGCTTGAATAAAAACCGAAACTTCGAAGATCTTGATGTGATTGCCGAAGGCGATGTGGCTCGTCAAGCTCATGATAATTTTATGCAAGTCTGGGAGAGCGATCTGATTTTCAAAATTCCCTTGTATCAATATTCTGAGGGAAAAGTCGCAGAGGATGGATGTGTCGGGCAAGGAGATCAACAGCATTGCCAATTCATCCGAGAAGATGCGATTAAAAAAATTGCTGAATTCAAAACCAACTTAGCTCGGGTGTTAGAAGAAATTCAAGCAAAGCAAGACGATGATATCGTCAATAATGAAGATGGTAAGGACTGGTTTTCAGACCGAGAAAACTCAATTCAGGCCGAGTTCATTTCCCACGATCCAAAAGTCTTTAATAGTGATGAACATGATCTGTTGTCGGTTCGACTTTTAGAGATCTTAAAAAATGCGCAAACTGACGCAAATATTGTTTCCCCTTACTTGATTCCCACACCGGCCTTGATGGCGGTTTTTAAAGAGCTTAAAAAACGCGGTGTACGAGTCCGTGTGATCACAAACTCATTGCAATCGACAGACAATCTTTTTGCCCAAGCCGGTTATCGTTCTTTGCGAAAAGAAATGATCAATATGGGTTTAGAGATTTACGAATACAAAGGTCCAAATACAGTTCATGCTAAAACGGCAGTCGTTGATAATAAAATTGCTTTGATTGGAACTTTTAATTTAGATCCAAGGTCTACGCATTTAAACCGAGAGGTTGCCATTAAAATGACGGACAGTAACAATAATAAAATCGTTGATGAGTTAACGTCTAGTATCGAAGTCTTCCGCTCTAAGTCGACATTAATTGCAAAAGATGGCATCGAGTATAATGCTGATAGACAGTTTGTTGGTGTCAGCAAAAAGAAAAAGATCATTTTAAAAGTGCTTAATATCTTAATGCCTTTTATCAAGAGTCAACTTTAAATGGTTAGTTATTTTTTCGGGATCGAAGAATGGCTTTTGGACGCATCCTTTTTTAAGACCTTTGCATGCGAAGATCGACTGGCTGCCGTCAGCATGCCTGGCTGGACTTGAGCAGGCTTTAAATAACTTAGAAATAGGATGATTGAAAAAGCATAGATTGCGAACATGAAGTAATGCCAGCGACTGGCTTTTTTCTTAAGCATCGTTTCAATGGTTAGAAGTCTTTCATCAAGTGGTTTTGGTTCGGGCATCACCGACCGAATTCCATTTAAAACGCCGGTCACCATGCCGGGGTTTTCGATGACAACTGTTTTAGAATCTGCAGAGGATAAAATCATAGCCTGGGCTTTTTGATTCAGATCTCGTAATTCGGATCTTTCCTGATTAATTTCGGTCTCAAAAAGGGAACTCATGATGTGCGAAGTATCAGAGTAGGCATAATCTGGGAAGTGCTGGATCATCACTTTTCGAATCGCAATTTGAAATTCTGATGCTGAAGAGTACCGGTCATCAGGATTTTTTTGCAGCGCTTTCAAGATAACTTCGTCAACTTCATTTGGGATTTCTGAATTAAAGTAAGAAGGTGGAACAATAAAGTCATTGCAATTATTGATTCTTCCGATGGTGCTCACTTCGGTTTCATTTTGTTTTGTAAAAGGTCGTTGTAAAGTCAAAAGTTCCCAAGCAACAATTCCTAGGCTGAAAACATCTGATCTTGCATCCATCTTTGAACCATTGATTTGCTCTGGGGAAAGATAAGAAATTTTTCCTTTGATAGTTCCAACCTCTGTAGGTTCAAAAGAGCTACGACTAGAGGCTTTTGCAATTCCAAAGTCGATCACTTTAAGATTGCCATCATAGGAAATGATCAAATTATGCGGCGAAATATCGCGGTGAATGGCGTTGACAGCTTCGCCAGTCACCTTATTTACAAAGTTATGTGCATAACTGAGGCCTGAGGCCGCCTGTGAAATAAGTCCCAAGGCCATGGGCACAGGCATCCATTGATTGCGTTGAATAAACTTTGCGACGACTTCTTTCAGGTTTTTGCCTTCAAGATATTCCATCGCAATATAGGAACGATTGGAAGATTCGCCAAAATCGTGAAGTTGCACGACATGGGGATGATTAAATCCTAGAATCACCTGAATCTCAGTTTGAAACATATCTAAGAACATCGAATTATTGGCGACGTTAGGAAGCAGTCGTTTAATCACCTGGATGCGACCGTTCCCGGCCTGGTGGGCAGGCCTGGCTAAAAAAACCTCTGCCATGCCACCGGTCGCCAGTTTTTTTAAAAAGACGTAAGAGCCGAAATTTTCAAAGTCTTGGGACGAACTCATACTGTTATTTCGTCGAGTCTGGGATTTTCTTGATAGGTTTTTTTTGTCTGACAAAGTGTCATTTTTTTTTACAGGACCAGCACCTTATCAGTCTTTGGTGCCTCGTACAATCTTAATCGCTGGGTTTATCCATTCTTATTCTTATAGATGCCGGCTTCTAATTTTGCTAAGGTGGCGTTTGCCTAAGGGGTCGTCCTACTTATGAAATTAAAACCTTTAATTAAAACGCACTGGTTGGCCTCGCAAAATCCAATGTTGATTCCACTGGGTGGACTGAAGCGGATCGTTTTCTTGCCGGCCAGTGAATTGATTGATTTTCAGTTTAATGGGACAGATGAAGCAAGGGTCGTGCTGAATTCAACGACCCCGTTGCAAGTCTTGGCACCAGCCCCGGATGAAATTCAAGAAGTGCGAGCTCGAAGTCACTCGTTTTCTAGGGATTTATTTTGGACGCTTTTCTCAGGCCACGATCTTCCTTTTTTAAGAACGCCGCCGGCTTTTTTAAGACAGCTCGTTCAGTCTGTTGAATTTCATTATGAGAGCGGCGAAAGATTGTCGTTGTTAGGAATTTTTCGAAAACCCGGATTGCCATTATTTTTAAATCCCCAATTTTATTTGCAGGATCCCAGCTGTGGCTGGTCTAAAGTGGAAGAAAAAGTGGGCGAAGAATTAATGAAGCCGCTGAAAATATTTGAACACCAAAAAAAGAATGATGACTTTAAAAAGGCCTGGATCATTCTTCTTGAAATGTTAGCATGGGCTCTGCAACGGCAAAGGCAGGTCGGCGATTTAGAGGTTGTTTGGGCCAAAAATTCGCAGCTGGAAGATTGCTTTCATCTTAAAGATCTTGAATTTGTAAAAGCTCGGCCATTAGTTGCGACCGTGATGGCAGCGCCTGGCGTGCCACAAGCCGCTCGCATTCGCGTTTGGCAGGGTCTTGAATCCGCAGAACCGCACAATACATTAAGGCTGCACGCTATAGGGGCTTTATCTGAATTAGAAAATTCACTTTCACCTCAGGTGACCGTGGATCACGCTGAAGAACAAGCCTTAGTGGCGCCGGGACAAAACCAGGCTCATCCTATCCATTGGCAATCAAGATTTGTTTCAACAGAAATGGGTGCCAAAGATATCACCCGTGTTTTATCAAAAATCGAACAAAGTCTGGGTTCAGAAAAAGTTATTTTTGTTCGTCACACACAAGTTATCGCCT
Organism: Pseudobdellovibrionaceae bacterium; assembly: GCA_043779185.1. Classification (GTDB taxonomy): domain Bacteria; phylum Bdellovibrionota; class Bdellovibrionia; order Bdellovibrionales; family Bdellovibrionaceae; genus JAYWDA01. The sequence goes on along the minus strand of JAYWEQ010000075.1, from coordinate 5,714 downwards.
CTGATTTTAAGCCTCGTTTACGAGTTCGTGAATCTGACGGTTCCCTTCAAATGGGCGTATCGTTTGGAATTGATTCGCTGAATTTAGAGCATCTTAATTTTCCGGCCTCATTATTTCCAGCTCTCGCGCCGTTCTATGGAGGGCTTGATACCTTTTTTAAACTTGATCGAATTGAAGTGGCCTCTAAACAAAACCAGTTTCGGACCAATGACCTTTTATTTTTACGCCATCAGGGACTGACCTTATTTTGCCTTTTAGAAACTGTGAACTGGGTCTTAAATAAACCCCTCAGCTCGGGTGAATCGATTGAATTTATTGAAGATCAACAATTAGCCAGTGCTGATGTTCAATTTGAAAAATTCGTCAAATATTTAAAAAGTTCCATTCCTGGATTGTTAGGAAAACCCGGGACCGATTTTGAAGAGCTTGTTTCAACGCGGGTGAAGGGTTATTTTGTTAATTTTGTGGATCTTTTATTTCAAGCTTTGATTCAAGATCGCAATCTCATTTTTCATCAAGATCAGGTGATGGAAATAAAAAATACCAAACATCAGGTTTACCCCCTGATACGATTTTTAATTATGCATTTTATGGAATCCAGCCAAGGGAAATTCCTGACTCGGGCTCAGGCCCCCGTCGGAGACTCATTCAAAGAAGCGTTGCGACTTTGGACTGAGCCCAAGCTTTTGAATCAAGACGCCATCCTAGATTTAGAAACCGCTCTTTGGGTGGATGTCGGGATTTACAATAAATACATGATTTCTTTGCTTTTTGAGCTTTGTGATCAGGGTTTTGAAATCGAATTTAATGGAACTCCATTTTTGGCCTTAGATAATCCTTTCGAATTTATCCTTTCGGTCGGAGACACGGAACAAAAAGAGGACACCCATTGGTTTGATCTTCACCCGCAAATTTTCTTTAATGGCACGCGAATTGCCAGTGAAGAAGTAAAATTTAATTTTGGCCAGGGACAGGCCGGCTTTATCGAGTATCGCGGGCAAATGTACCGCATTGATAAAAAGCAGATGCCGTCCTTAAAGTCATTACAAAAATTTTGGGATCGGATCAAAGGCATTAAGCAAACGTCGAAACATAATACTTTTGGTGAAAAAGTTTATCGCCTTCCAAAATCTCAGGCTCTTGAATTATTGATGTTGCGAAGCCAGGGGATTGAAGTCCAGGGCCATGGCGAATGGAAGCGTATTTTTGATTATTACGAAAATGGCCTGGGCGTTGAAAAAATTCAATTATCAGACGAGATGCAGAAAAAGCTTCTCCCTCATCAAAAAGAGGGAGCTCAGTGGTTGCATGACCTGTATGAGCTGCGCCTAGGGGCGATTTTAGCTGATGAAATGGGGCTTGGTAAAACCTTTCAAGTTTTGTCTTTTATGATTAGCTTACAATTAAAGAAAAAGTTAAAAAAATGTCTGATCGTAGTTCCAACCTCCCTGGTTTATAACTGGATGGACGAAAAAAAGAAATTTGCACCGGATTTACCCATGCGTGTCTTCCATTCACCTGAAAAAAATGAAATTAAAAAGTCTTTAGAAAGTGATGAACCGCTAGTTCTTATTACAACTTACGGCTTAGTGAATGAAAATCCAGAATTTTTTCAAGGCCAAGAATGGAACATCTTGGTCTTTGATGAAGCTCAAAATTTAAAAAATATCACCTCGCTAAGATCCGTCTCGGCCCGGCAATTGACGGCAGATTTTAAAGTTTGTGTGACAGGGACACCGATGGAGAATAATTATTTAGAATTTTTTTCGTTGTGTGATCTTGTTGTTCCAGGCTGTTTGGGAAATATTGATTTATTTCGAAAGCAGTATTTTAACCGCGAAGTGCGGACTGAATCTTTGCGTGAACTTCGCCTGATTTCTAAACCACTTCTGCTGCGTCGGACAAAAGAACAAGTGCAGCTGTCCTTGCCAGTAAAAACAATTCATAAGGTGCTGCTGCCTTTCAATGAAAAGCAAAAGGAAATTTACAAAAAAATGGCGATGACCTTTTCAAGGCAAGTTGAAGATTTAATTCAAGAGCAAGGCGAAAGGAAAGCGCAGATTGCCATGTTCGCGGCTCTGATGCGGCTTCGACAAATCTGTTCAGATCCAGCCGCTGTTCCAGGCGTTATTTATGACGAGCGCCCTGCTAAAGTAGAGCATTTTATCAGCTCCCTGCAGGAGCATCTTGAAAATAATGAAAGTGTGATTGTTTTTACTCAATTTTTATCCACATTAGGACGGATTCGAGGCGAGCTTGAAAAGTTAAAAGTGCCAGCCTTTGTTTTACAAGGAAATGTCAGTGCCAAAGACCGTGTTGGTTTGATTTCCTCTTTTCAGGAATATGAAGGGCCTGCCGTCATGCTGATGACTTTAAAAACGGGCGGTGTTGGTTTGAATTTAACGAAGGCCTCTGTCGTCTATCATCTTGAGCCTTGGTGGAATCCAGCGGTCGAAAATCAAGCCACGGACAGGGCCCATCGCATGGGTCAAACCAAAGACGTTAAAGTTTATAATTTACTGATTGAAGGTTCTTTAGAAGAGCGAATTGCTGACTTAAAAATTAAAAAACAAGGTTCCTTTGATCGTCTTTTCGGCGTCGATGAAGAAGTCGAAGGATCACAAATGGAAGGCTCGCACGCGCTGTCCCGCGAAGACTTTATCTACTTATTAAAATAAGATAATTATCGCCGGGCTTCAGAGGTTGAGCACCAAGACGGGGGCGTCGCAATACGAGTGATTTCCCCGGCACGAGTGTACAAAAAATCATTTCCTAAACTTAGTTTCAAACGCTGCTGACTTTGGGACCCCGCCGAGATCATCATGATTTGTCCATATCCCCGGTCGTCTGTTTGAATTGTTTTTGAAATATTTTTCAGCGTCCAAATGACAGGTCGCCGCGAAACAGGCTGCAAATCAGCGCTTGTTAAAATCGTTGAGATCGTGCCCTCCGAGTCCCGGCACATGAGTTGGAAATGAATCACCACAAAATGTTTTGTTTCACAGTGTTCATGGCTAGGAAAACCATTTCCTGCCTGACATGTTTGAAATGTTTTTTCTTGGTAGCCCAAAGATTCAGAGGCGCGAGTGAGTCCTAAATATTTCTGTAATCCTGGCATATCAATCGGGGTTGGATTCCTGAGCGATGGTGGGGTTAAAACGACAGGCTCGGTGGGCGGCGTTGAGGGCGATGAAACCGGCTTTGTTGCGCAGCTAAAAAAGAACAGAATTGGAAGTAGAAGCAATGATTTCATTGATTTTCTATCGGCATTTGTTCGATGCTAGTTGAGTATCAATTGGAGACAAAATCGATCATCCCAAAGCTTTGGTTCGAAAGACAAAAAAGTATGGAAAAGCAGTTTTTGCAGGGCAGACCATCAAAAAAGGCGAGGTCATAGCGGTTTTTGATGGAAGACGGTTTGATAATGATTTCCAGGACTGGACTGACGACCTTTACAATCATGCCATCCAGTATGGCAAAACCGACTGGCGAGATTCTAAAGGCCGAGCAAATCACTTGGGATTACGAGATGACCGAAAAAAACCGACATTGGAAAATGAAGTGTCGATGTGGTTCGAAACTTTGTCGAAAAGTGATCGGTAACTATTCTAGAATGCCAAAATCCATTCGCAAAAAATATAAAGGTTTTATTTCAGAATGGCTTTTAAAAAAATAAGTCCTCAAATCAACAATAAATGTCGTTCGACGTCTAAAACGGGTGATGTCAAAGGTTGAATCGAAACCTTTAGGCCCTTGTTTTTTTCGCGCGCCAGTAAAACCTCTTCGTTAATTTTTTCAAGGCGGGCTTTCAGCAAAAAATATTTCCCCCCGGTTTCGTAGTGCTTGGAGCTGACTTCTAAAATGACGTCTAAGGGTTTAAAAGCCCGAGCCATGACAAGATCAATATTAATTAATTCTTTTGGAATATCGCCATGAAATTCTAAATTAGGAGCGATCGCTTTGCAGCGCTTTAAAAAGGCCTGTTTTTTGGGGCTTTTTTCAAAAAGATGAAACTGTATTTTAGGAAACTGAAGCGCATAAATAACGCCTGGAAAGCCGCCGCCAGATCCAAAATCGGCAACCGCTTTTGCTGATTCTGGAAAATATTTAAGAGGTAATAAGCAATCGATCAGATGATTATCAATTAAATCTTCAAACGACATCTGACGGCTGACGATATTCAGTTCTTGGTTGGCCGACCAAACTAAATCTAAAAATATTTTAACTTTTGGAACAGCCGCTGGGTTCAGACCCAGCTTTAGGAGGTGAGGAATTTTTTCTTCAAATGACATGGTCTTTTAGTGGGACATTTCGCATCGGATTTGGCAATTGGCATCACAGGTGACATATTGTCTTGTAGCCCCAGAGCGAATAAAAGACGGTGAACAAAAGTTATTGCAATAACCGCTAAAAGATTGCGACATTCCGCCGTGAACCCGACAAGAAAAGTCAGCATCACGATTGGCATCGTCCGAAGCATGGCGTCTGATCTGGTCAATGCAGAATGATGCCCTGCTATTACCTTCGCAGAATCCAGAATAATGTCCGCGACCGATCTCGGTCGTTGTCGATGGTGTTAGAAACATTAAATCAAGGGCTGGAGTATTTTTTAAAAAACATCGAAGCAGAAGTTCCGGACCAAATTCTCCATCAAGTTCAGCTTCCCCCAAGAGTTGATTGTTGCCAGCTTGATCGAGTCTGTACGAAGCTCCACTGTGACTATGGCCCCCAAAGCCCTGTGAACCCTCAAGAGTGATCTCTAGTTTTCGCGACATCGAATCAGAACCAGGAAAATCACGAACAGTTCCCGTCGCATCACCGCCACCCATCAGCATCAATATAGGGCGCGGCGACTGAGGGTTAATAGCCACTTGGCGGCGCTCAAGAGTTCGACTTTTTCTCAAATCCACCAATTCACAAAGTAAGGCTTTAGTAGACGCCTTGGCCGGCACATAGGCCCAAGTTAAAAAAGGCAGGAATAAGATAATAAAGATCATCGATGCTGTTCGCATGGTTATTTAGCGCACATTATTTCGAGCACAGTGGAATTTTAGCGCTGTAAAATTCGTCGTGGATTTGGGGTTGTTGGCAAGGGCCGATATACAGAGTCGCGTCCGCTGTCACAACAAAATAAGAATCACAAATTTCAGTGCCATGGTGATTTAAGCCAGAGTAAATTAAACCCATGGCGCCCATATCGGTTCCCACGTAGCAAAGATCCTGTTTGGTCGTTAAATCCAAAACATAACCAAAAAGCGGAGTGGTCGATTTCTTAACATCTTCAGCAGTGACGCTGACGGTTTGATTATTTTCAGTCCAACGGATCGTAGCAACGGTGTCATCAGCAGTTGCTTGAACAGAACCCATCGAGATTAAAGCCAATAAAAAAGTGACCAATGTAGATTTCATTTTTCCCCCTCGGAAACAGGCCCATTGTGAGCCCGATTTTTGGAAACTAGCACGAAGTTTTGTCAGTTTACAGAGATTTATCTGCTTTTTTAGAAGCTGAGTTGGCGCAATGTTTCTTTCGTGTCCTCAAAGTGCAATATCACCCTTGTCGAGCCTTGGCCCTCATCTCCGATCCATTGGCCTTGCCGATAAATATGGTAGCTAAATTGCCGATCTAAAGCGTAAAGGCTTGGATCCTTACAAAGCAGGGTGTCTTCATTAAAATATTGCGCCTTTAAGTACCTTAAAAAACTAGCATTATCCAG
>JAYWEQ010000074.1:0-35857 GCA_043779185.1 Pseudobdellovibrionaceae bacterium | reverse complement strand
TGATAACTTCCAATTTGATCCGCAAACCCAAGTTCGACGGCCTTAGCCCCTGTGAACACGCGACCATCTGCGAACTGATCAACCACTTGTGGTTTCATTTTTCGAGCCGCGACAATATCGGCTTTAAACTGTGAAAATACATCGTTGATCATCGATTGAAAAAGTTCTTTTTCATCAGCTCGCATCGATCGATACTCAGCACCCGAGTCTTTAAATTTTCCTGACGTGATCGAGTACCTTGTCACTTTGGCCCAATCATAAAGTTTTTCAAGATTTGCAAAACTCATGATAACGCCAATCGATCCGACCAAAGCCCCCTTGGCGACCACTAGTTTATCACACGCCGCGGCCGAATAGTAAGCGCCACTGGCAACAAGACCGTTCGAAACACAGATCACCGGCAATTTAAATTCCTGGCGCGTTCTTAAAAGCTCTGCATAAATTTCCTGTGAAGGGCCGACGGATCCACCCGGAGAATCAATCACAACCAAAATTGCTTTGACGTTTTTATCTTCACGATATTTTTTTAAGTTTTTCAAAAACTTTTTGCCATTCATAATGACGCCTTCAAGCTCGAGCTGAAGAATACCATTTTTTGTGATCACCATTTTATCATCCCCGCGATCTTTAAATCCCATGCGGATGAGCGAAATAATTCCGACGATCACTAAAAGGACGATCAACAGTTTAACAAATGGATTTTTCATTTCTGAACCTCGCTTGAAGTCCTTAAGACTCCTCTTGTTTCCCACTAATGTCAGGATTTGACGCTAAGCCCATTTGCCTGAGTCCGGTGAATTTTTACAAATTCAGGACTGCCGCAGGCCTTAGCTTGCAGATATTCTTAACAAAGTGACCTCTCTTCGTCGTTTTTTACTTATTTTAAGCTTTCTTCCGCTGATCGCTGCGGCCCAAGAAGGGGATCCTGAACCTTTGCCATTGTGGGATTTCGGCGTCGCTTTGGCTTACCTGCGCTTCCCCTTCTACCCAGCGTCTGAGCAAACTAAAATCTGGTACTTGCCTGTTCCAACTTTTGAATACCGCGGTGAAATTTTAAGGTCGACGCAAAAGGAAGGCACTCGCGCCTATTTTTTTAAATCAGAAAATTGGTCGCTCGAGCTGGGCGGATCCGGCGTCGTTGAAGTGAAGTCAGACGAAACTTTTGCACGCCAAGGAATGCCTGATATTCCCTGGAGCCTTCAATTAGGCCCAAAAGCCGTTTACCGAGATGGTGAGGGAACGGAACTGGATTTTGGACTTTACCAATCCATCGTGACAGACTTCAGTCGGTCGAAAACAAATGGCTTTATCTATCAGGCAGAAATTTCTCACTCTTGGCTTTACCCTGTTAAAAAATCCAATGCTAAAACAACTTTTAGCATAGCAACTTGGGGCGCTAGCCAAGAATATTTTGCCACCTATTTCGATGTCAAAGCAGAGGATGCTTCAAATCAGCGCCCACGCTATGAATCCCGTTCTGGTTTTTTAAGTTACGAATTTTCGTTGGTGCAATCTTTTAAATATCGAAAATATTCCTATTTCGCTTATTTCAATGCCGAACGTTTCGAACTTTCGGTCAATCGCACAAGCCCCTTGCATCGAGCCGATCAAAATTTAAGTATGACGGTTGGAGTCACTTATGTCATCGGCGAGTCCGAAAGAAAAGCCATGCCTGAAGACGAAGGCCAAGGTCTCTTGCAAAAAATAAAAATTCCAGGATTAGAGCAAAAATAAAAAAAGGGAGTCTTTCGACTCCCTTCCTTAAATATCTTTGATCAATTCACACCCGCAAATTACTGCTTTGTTGAATTGGGATCTGTTTTTACATTCTTCAATTGTTCTGCAAACAAATCACCCAGAGTTGCTTTTGACGTCGAAGTCGCTTTTTTAACATAATCTTCAACGTCCGCTTTTGTTTCTCTTAGTTTTACAAGTTTGCAAGAAAGACCGATCTTACGAGCGTCCTTATCGATTGAAATCACTTCTGCTTTCACAGTGTCGCCAGGTTTCACAACTTCATCAGTTTTAGAAACTTTATCCATCGACAATTCAGAAATGTGGATCAAACCTTCAATGTCGCTCTCAAGCTCTACGAAAGCACCGAAATCTGCAAGCTTCGTGACTTTAACGTCATGCTGGCTGCCGATCGCGTATTTGCTTTCGATATTGCTCCAAGGATCAGATTCCAGCTGTTTAATACCTAACGAAAATCTTTCGTTTTCGATATCAACACCTAAAACCACGGCGCGAACTTTCGCTCCTTTGGTGAACATTTCTGAAGGATGGTTCACACGCTTTGTCCAAGAAAAGTCAGAGATATGAACAAGTCCATCAATGCCCGCTTCAACACCAACGAAAATTCCGAAATCAGTCACAGACTTAACTTCGCCTTCGATGATGGTTCCAGGACCGTAAGAGTCTTTCAACTCAACCCATGGATTGGCTTGCAACTGCTTCATACCTAAACTGATACGACGATTTTCTGTGTCGACTTCCAAAACTTGCACGTCAACTTCGTCACCGATGTTGATGATCTGAGAAGGATGCTTCACACGCTTTGTCCAGCTCATCTCTGAAACATGGATCAAGCCTTCGATACCGTCACCAAGCTCAATGAAAGCTCCGTAATCCGCGAGCGAGACAACTTTGCCTTTTAATTTTGCACCAATCGGGTAAGAGGCTGTAACACCTTCCCAAGGATCGGCTTGTAATTGTTTAAGACCAAGGCTGACACGTTCTTTTTCATTGTCGTATTTAAGAACTTTAACTTGGATTTCATCGCCCACATTTAAGACTTCAGATGGATGCTTAATTCGGCCCCAGCTCATGTCTGTGATGTGAAGCAATCCGTCCATACCGCCCAAGTCGATGAAGGCACCGTAATCAGTGATGTTCTTCACAAGACCTGTAACAATAGAACCCTCTTTCATCGCATCCAAAGTTTGAGTCTTCAGACTTTCGCGCTCTTCTTCAAGAAGAGCCCTTCGAGAAAGAACAATGTTTCCACGTTTTTTGTTAAATTTGATAACTTTGAATTTATATTTCTTACCGATGTAGACATCCATGTTTCGCACAGGACGCAGATCAATTTGAGATCCAGGTAAGAAGGCTTTAACGCCGATATCGACACTCAGTCCGCCTTTAACTTTGGCGATGACTGTTCCTTCGATCACTTCTTCGTTCTCAGCGGCTTTTGAAATATCAGACCAAGCGCGAAGCATATCGGCTTTGTCTTTAGAGAGAACGATCATGCCGTTTTCGTTTTCGATGCGATCAATTAAAACTTCGACTTTATCGCCGGGTTTCACTTCTCGGACACCATCAACCACGCGGAATTCGTTGATCGCAATTAAGCCTTCCGACTTATAATTGATATCGACGAGAACGTAGTCACTTTGAACTTCGACCACTAAACCAGAGACCACGTCTCCAACTTTGAAATCTTGTTCCTTCATAGAAGCCGTGAACAACTCATCGAAGTCACTGGATTTTCTATCGCGATCTAAACCAGGATTAGACGGGATGGCGGAATCCTCTGCGTCTAATAAAGCTAACACCTTCTGGCGCTCCTGCTCGGCTTTGTTTAAATTTTTACCCATAGTTAAAATATATACCTCCTGGGGAAAAACACCTCTCATAACCAAATCTTGGGTATCGATTAGGCCGGATCTTTTTCCTATGAGTGACTTTTCTACGCAGGGGCCGGGGGCTTGTCAAAAGAAAGTCGCCTTTCTTCGCGGTTTTCCGCCTTTAGCTGGTCCCTTTTCTGGGCCCATTGGGGGGCGCTTTAAGAACCTAAAACTTCTAAAGTTGTATTTTAAGCCGAACGTAAGCCTCAACAGTATTAACGACTTGTTCTAAATTCATGGTGGTGGTGTCGATAACGTGGGCGTTTTCAGGGACTTGGAGGGGAGCTGTTTTTCGAGTGGAATCTTGTTGATCGCGGATTTTTTGGGATTCGGCAATTTCTTCGGCCGAGGTTCCTTGTTCGGCGGCCCGCCGCTGGGCGCGGTTCTGGCTGTTGGCGGTCAGGTATATTTTGACTTCGGCTTGGGGAAAAACGACGGTGCCGCAGTCCCGGCCTTCAGCGACTAAACCAGCGTTTGCACTGCATTCTCGTTGATTTTCAAGCAAGGCTTTTCGCACACCTGGATAGGATGAAACTCGGCTGGCGAAGGACCCTACATCTTCGTGACCGATGGCTTCTGTGACATCTTGATCTTTAAAATACACGCGGGTCATGTCGTCGTTCATTGTGACTTGCCAGATGTCAGATTGGGAAAGTTCACTTAAAGATTTCACGTCATCTAATTCGATATGCAGCTGCAAAGCTGCAAAGGCAAGACCCCGATAAAAGGCGCCGGTGGAAACCCACTTCCAGCCAAGCCTTCGAGCTAACTCGCGGCTGACGCTGGATTTTCCTGAGGCCGCTGGCCCATCAATTGTGACAACTATTCCCATGCGGTTCTCACTTTATTTCTTTCGAAACTTCGCCCAAAACTTCTTCAAGCGCCTGGATGGCGGCTTCGTTTTCTTCGGGCAAACCTACACTTAAACGAAGGTGCGTTTTAAAACCATAATTTTGGACGGGCCGCAAAATGATTCCTCGCTTTAGCAACGCTTCATTGACTAACTTTGCGTCCCGTTGAGTGTCAAAAAGAACAAAATTGGCTTCTGATTGAAAATAAGGCAGACCCAATTTATCAAGGCTTGCGTAAAAATAATCAAGGGCCTGCCATGTCGCAGCTTGGGAAGCTTCAATAAATTCCTTGTCTTGAATGGCAGCGATGGCCGCCACTTGAGCCAAATCATTGACATTAAAAGGCTTGCGAACGCGGTTAAAAATTTCAATCGTCTGTAACGGAGCCACCATGGCGCCAATACGAAAACCTGCCAGACCGTAAACTTTGGAAAATGTTTTTAACAAAATGACATTGCTATAATGTTGTTGAAACTCAAGCGCCGACTTGAAGTCTTTAGCGCGGACAAACTCGTGATAAGCTTCGTCAAAAACAATCAAGACATCGTCCCGATTTCCAAGCCGCTTTAAAAAAGCAACGATCTCCCGCCAAGGAACGTAAGTGCCGGTTGGATTGTTGGGATTCGGAATAAAAATCAAACGAATTTTATCATCAAGATGGCTTAAAAAATAATCAGCGATTTTTTCTAAATCAAAACGCCCGTCAGATTTTAACGGCACTTTGTGGGTTTTTACGCGCGCCGCTTGGGCACTAACTTCATACGCCGCAAAGGCACTTTCACTGGTTAAGATTCCTTCACGGGGCTCGCAATAAATTCGGATCAATAAATCTAAAAGCTCATCAGAGCCATTTCCAACACCAATTCGCAAAGTAGAAACATTCCAGATTTTTGACAAAAGTTGGATCAATTCGTAATGAGTCGGATCTGGATAACGATGTTGTTGCTCTAAATTTTTGCGAACGGCCTCCAAAGCTTTGGGGCTTGGGCCTAAAGGGTTTTCGTTGCTGGCCAGCTTGATGACGCGACTGACGCCGTACTCACGCTGAGTTTCCGAGATCGGTTTCCCTGGCTTGTAGGGAACTAAATCTAAAATTTCCTGAGAAATCTTCAAACGCAGCCTCCACTTTACTTTGCAACAAAAAGCATGAAGAATAGGATCTAACTTTAATTTTCGGTGCAAGCAAGGAACTCTTAGTTATATGGCAATTCTAGGGCTTCACGTCGGTGTTTCTTTTGCAGAGTTCAGCCTTTTGGACAGTCAGTCCCATCAGATTTTAGCCACTCAGTGCATCTATATGCCACGCTTGTCCTTAAAAACAGGTCTGCAAAAATTTGTTCAAGCGCAATTAAGTTTAAATGCTGTTGATCATAAAATTGAAAAAGTTTTTTTTGTCTCAAATCTGCTTGAAAAAATGGCGCCTTTTCGGCTGGGTGGCAGCACAGCCCATTTGATCACTGAAGGTTGGGAGAATCAGGGTTGGCTTTCGCAAATCACTTTTAATTCCATGTTGCCGGTCCGCCTTCCTTCCGTGCAATCCCAAGATTTAGTTTTTGGCATCAAAGAAAGAATTTCTGCGGACGGTGAAATTTTACAAGCGATCGACGGCCACTTTATTGCTTCGATCGCGGCCAAAATGAAATTAATGGATGTAAAAAGAGTTTGCATTCATTTTTTACATTCGCAAAAAAATCCGGCCCATTTAAATGCTGCTAAAAATATTCTTATTGAAAATGGTTTCGAAGTTCACTCGGCCGATTATGATTCAGATTTCAGCTTAGAAAAAAATCGCAGGCTTTCTTTAAGTGCTGCTTTAAATGGAACTTGGGAAGATTACCGGCAGGATCTGATCGCCGCTGTTCAAACCGAAGACCATACGCCAGAAATTTTTGTTTTATCTAACAAGGGCTTTCAACATTTAAATGACAGCAAAGATGCCGTTGAAGGCCTGGCCAGCTTGGATCATCTTTGGAGCTTTGTTCCGCACGAAAATATTGTCTACTTGGGTCTTGAAACTTTTCAGCAAATTTATCCAAAGAAAAATTCGCTGTTCTGGCAAAGCCCCTGGGGCCGTTTGTACAGACCTCAATGTGAAAAACGCGTTTTCTCGACGCAACCGACGCAGTCTTTACAAATGAACCTTTGGGGCGAACTTGATTTTTCCATGACTCCTGAAGGGTACGAGCCCGGCCCGGTGGCTTTAGGTCGCGGTCAAAAATTAACCGTTTTTGATCTTTATTTTGAAGAATTGATTCTTCGGGCGGACCTCAAAGATTGGCTGGCGCCGACGGCGCAAACAAAAATTCGTTCTGGCTTATCCGCACTTTCAAAAAATTCGAAAAATCATATCGGCGAAACGGCTTTGCAAACGCAGATGCGCGATCAGTTTGTGCAAAGACTTTCTTTCGAAATAGATACAACAGCGGGACCTTTGCATTTTTATGGCTTTTGGGCAGAACTGATGGCTTCATATTTTAAAGGTGTTAAACATCCAAGATCGATGGCCGAGATGGCGGCTCGCCTGGGAATGGGACTGGATCTATGAGCCACTACGGACAACTTCAGCAAGCCTTTAAAAATATCACGCAGACCCTCGACAACGCAGCCCTTTGTGATCACCGAGGCCAAACTTTGTATATGAAAAATTCATCGGCCTTTGACCCCGGCACGTGGAGTGAAGCTTTTCGCTGGGCTTTAAAATATTTCCCTATGAATCAGGGCGATATTTTAATGTTTAATGACCCCTATGCCGGAGGGAATGATTTTTCAGTTTTTAGTTTTATCACTTGTCTGCAAAAACCTGTGGATAACAAGTCAGGAATTTATTTAGGACAGCGTTTTTCGACCCCCACTGATTTTAAAGATATTATTCATCCTGGAAAAAATCCCTTCAAAGTGCCACTCACACCCATTGCCCCAGGGGGCATCATTCAAACGGCAATTTTAGAAGCGATGTGTTCGTCGCCGCTTGCCCCAACAGGTTTAAAGGACATCATTGAAAAACAAGTCGCCAAGGCAGGATATGTTTTAAAACGCTTTGAAGTGATTCCGAAATCTTGGCTCTCGCCAAAGTTTTTACAAACATTTATTGAAGAAACCAGATTGACCGTACTGATGCATTTAAAGGAAAAACCCTGGGGGGAAACCCGTCTTGAAATCAACCTCGATACGGGCGAACTGATCAAGTTGAATTTAGAAATGAGCGACTTAGGGGTGCGTCTTGATTTTGTGGGGACGACACCAGGTAAAGAATTTTTCTTACCACCTTCGGCTTTGGCAGGCTGTTGTCAGTTTTTTATTTCGCAGTACACAGGCCTCGTTCCTTTTTTAAATGAAGGACTTTTTTCGGTTTTTCAAGTCAGCCAACCCACCACGTCTTGTCTGAGCTCTAAATTTCCTTCGCCCACGGCTCGGGGTTATAAATTAGGCCCACGTGTGATGGGCACCTTACTGGAAACGGCGTTAACGAAAATTAATTCGAAGCCCACAAAAGGGGTCACTAATTACTGTGGTCTTTATGTGCAATTTCAGTTTCCCGACAAAAAGAATTTTGAAATTTTTGTCCCCAACGGATTCGGCGCCATGGCGGAAGCTGATGGCCCTTGCGGCTTAGATCCCTTTAATGAACGGGTGTATTTTTCAGCTGAACATTCAGAAAATAATTGGCCCCTTCGCTTTCATCGAATGGATTTAAGAAATTCCAACATGGGGAAGGGAAAAAACTCTGGCGGCCGGGGCTTGATCCACAATATTGAATTTGTAAAACGAGGCGAAATCTATTGGCTTTCCGAGCTGACACAACATCGATTTCCAGTTCAAAAAAACCAAACATCACCGGACAAAGTCGAAATACTGATCGACCAAGAGGGGCCCGCGTCGCTTAACCCCTCGGCCGGCTTTCAATGGGTTGAGGCCGGGCAAAGAGTCACTTTAGCCTCTGGCAGTGGCGGCGGACTTTTATAAATTGATGCTAAAAATACTTCTTCTTGCTTCCCATTCAACAAGATCTTAAAGATGGAAAAGTGCTTGATGCCGGCGAAGAAGTGGGCACAATCAACGACACCACGATGATCACGATCTCCCAAGATGGGGCCTATAAATATGCTTACAATTTAAGATTGATCGTCGGGCCTCAAGGCCAACCACAACTTCAGTCTTATTACGGCGCCGGCGGTGGTATCGGCGCGATGGCCACGGAAGCTACATTAGAAAAAGTCGCTCCTTAAATCATTTTTAAAAATGCCCGTTTTATTCGAGGATTCGTCCGCCGGCTTTTCTTAAGGCGTCTTTGATTTTTTCGACGTGTTCGCGGCTGGTGGTTTCTAAGTTAAAATCGATTCTAGTTTCCCGCAAATAAAGCCCCTGCCCGACACGATCATGATGCACTTCTAAGACATTGGCTTTTTCATCGGCAATGGCTTTTGTTAAGCGGTTTAAATTTCCCGGCAGATCATCGACCACGACCGAAATCTGCGCCAGGCGTCCGCGCTGGATTTGACCACGCTCGATGACTTTAGCAATGATATTAAGATCAATATTCCCGCCACATAAAAGAATGCAATTTTTTTTGCCAAGGGGAAATTTTCGATTCATCATGGCGGCCATGGCGGTCGCCCCGGAGCCTTCGGTAACGGTTTTTGCACGCTCTAATAAGTAAACAATCGCTTCGGCAATTTCATCGTCGGTGACGGTGACAATATCGTCGACTAACTTTGAAATGAAATTTTCGTACATGGCTGGACTTGGATTTTTGATCGCAATCCCGTCAGCGATGGTCGATATTCTTTTGGCTTGCGGGGTTAAAGTTTGCTTATGAAACAACTGATTCATGCCAGGTGCTTGGGCTGATTGCACACCAATAATTTTACACTGGGGTCGTAAATACTTAATAGCTGTCGCGATCCCGCTGATCAAGCCGCCACCGCCGATGGGTATAGCTATTAAATCCAGGTCAGGAATTTTTTCTAAAATTTCAACCCCAATGGTTCCCTGCCCTGCGATGACCAAAGGATCTTCATAAGGATGCACGAACGTGAAGCCTTTAGATTTTTCTAATTCCCGCGCATGCGCGTAGGCGTCGTCATAAATTTCACCATGTAAAATAACTTCAGCGCCATAACCACGGGTGGCTGAAATTTTATTTAAGGAAGCCGTTTCGGGCATCACAATGGTCGTTTTAACACCCGCAAGCTTCCCACTTAAGGCGACCCCTTGGGCGTGATTGCCGGCCGAGCTGGCCACCACTCCGCGTTTTTTTTCAGCCTCTGACAAATTGGCAATTTTATTAAATGCACCGCGAATTTTAAAACTTCCCGTGCGCTGAAGATTTTCGTATTTAAAATAAATATCAGCGCCCCACTTTTCAGAAGCCGAGTGTGACAATTCAGTCTCGGTGTCTTTGATGATGGCTTTTAATTTTTCTCGCGCCTTTAAAATATCTTCAAACGAAACTTTCATCGATCACTTCCATGGCTACTAATTTCCGGGACTTGCATCTTCTTTATCCCAATAGACTGAAATACCTGTCAAAGGAGGATATTCACGCAAAGGCAGCGCTGAACTTTTATATTCCTTGGCGGCGTCTTCTTGGGATTTAAGGCCCATGGCGACACCCTCATCGAAATAGAAAAAAGTCGGTAGCTGCTTTCCACAATACGAACACTCCTTCACCAACTCGTTTTCAGCCTCATTGCACTCGCCACAAACATGGCACCGCCGAATATGCACCTTATTCGTCATTCATTTCTTTCTGCCCACACAAGAGTAGGCTCTCATTTAGGCTTTAGTAGTGCAAGAGTGCGTACCAATATAAGTTGTTGTTTTCACACCACAATATGACCAATGACTTGACGCATTACGACGCTTTTTGCGTCCTTTTGATGGCTTAGAAGTTTTCCATTGGCCATTCATTTTTTTGTGAATTTTCCGATAAATCTTCATGCCATGAGGGATTTTTATGAAAAATGTCGTTTTGGGATTTCTTGGAATCGGTCTTTGTCTTTCTGTCTCTTTCAGCGTCGCCAGGGCACAAACAGCACCCCTGCTTTTGAATTATCAAGAATGGAGCGCTTTACCTTCAAGTGAGCAAATTCAGTACCTCAAAGAATTGCAAAAAGTGATGGCTGGAATGGACGAGCGCTCTGAGTTTTTCGCTAAAGCCCAGGCCGACATGGCCCCCTCCAGAGCTCCAGCAAGCGCTCCGAAAGAAGACCTTTCTGCCGAATATGCGACAGTGACCGAAAATAATTTAATAACGGCGGATCAGCTTCTTAAAAAAGGAAACCCTACGGAAGTTAAAAAAGCCGCAGGACTTATTGAAAAAACTCGGTACGGAATTTCCATGATCACGCAACCGCCTGTGGCACGAGACAGCTACAAAAAGTGGATGGTCGTCCGGGATGAACTTTTCAAAGAGAAAATGGCTTCGATTTCAGACGATAAAGCCCAGATCACAAAAGTCGATAATATTTTTAACACCCTGACCCTCGCAAGCACGAACATCACTAAGACTGAAAAACTTTTAGCGGAGCAAAAGCTAGATAGCCCCACTTATAAAATATTGGCTGCGCAGATTGCAAATAACAAAGCCGCTTTAAAAGGCGCTTCAGCAGAATTTAGAAAAAATGAAGTGGCCTACACAGCCGCCAAGGAAGATTACAAGAAAGCCATCGCTTTACTTCCCAAGAAAAAAGACGGCGATTTTTTTAGATGTATGTACGCCGGCTTTATTTTGAAAGAAGATTGCAAAGCCCCGTCTAAATTGCCAAAGGATTTAAAATTGGTTGGCATTACACCCAATAATTTTGGCTGCGATAAATCATTGGTGCTATGCAATCCTTTGATCTTTGGAGGAGCCGCATCCTGCCCCGTTGATGCTATGAAAGATAAAGATAAGGCCGCCGAGTGCCTGAGCGAAATGAAAGGTTTTTGTAAACCAAAAAGCAGCTCGGCCACTCACGATTGCCTTGACGAGGCCGAAAAAAGTCCTAACAACCTTGAAAATACGTCCCTGTTGATTCATGCCAATCCCGAGGCTTGGAATGATTATACAAATTCTTTTCACAGCCTTTGCGATGAAGAGAAAATAAGCCAGAATATCTTCGCCAGAAAAAAGGGAGATAAAGCTCGCGACAACGAAGATCATGTTAAAAAAGACATCGCTAAGACTTGCGATTGGGCCAGGGAACGACTTTTGAAACTTCGGACCTCTAGCAAAATCGATCTTAAAAAAATTGACTCGACGAAACTAGAGCAGGGACAGAAAACTGCCCCTGTTGAGGGAAGAAAATAATTTATTTTTTACAATTGGCTGCGACAGATCTCTAGAAAACTTTTTATCTCCAAAGAGGCCCCGCCCACTAAAAATCCATCAATGCCAGGCTTTGATAATAACTCCTTGGCATTGTCGGGCTTGACACTGCCGCCGTACAAAACAGCGGTGCCTTCAAAACCCAATTCCTTTAACTTCATTTTTATTTTCTCGTGCGCTTCCTGGGCCTGCTCCGGAGTAGCCACTCGGCCGGTCCCAATCGCCCAAACAGGCTCGTAAGCAATCATGATCAAAGAGCCTTTGGGGCAGGTGCTTAAACCATTTTTTAGTTGCTCGGCCGTCACAGTGTGAGTCCTGCCTAAATCTCGCTCTTCAAGGGTTTCACCAACACATAACATCGGCGTTAATCCCAGCGACACTGTGTAAGAAACTTTTTTGGCAAGGCTTGCATCTAATTCACCAAAAACTTTTCGACGTTCGCTGTGACCAATCAAGACAACTTGGCCACCTAGCTCTTTTAACACCAGCGCAGAATTTTCTCCGGTGAAGGCCCCTTGCCCTTCGCTATAGATATTTTGTGCGCCCCATTGGATCATTGTGCCCTTCAAGGATTCGCTGGCCGCTTCCCAAGAAGTCGCCGGTGGGAAAAATATAATTTGGTCTTTAATATTTTTTGCTTCCGTCGCAAAAGACTTAAAAAAATCCCGAGTTTGATGGGGTGTTTTAAATAGTTTCCAATTAGCTGCAAAAATTTTCTTCATTAAAAAGTCCTTATACTTAAGTCGAGTTCAAAAAAGTCACCGGCTCAGACCCAAAATGGATCATTTACCCCAACTTGGCATCACATTCTGGCTGTAATGCAAATGGTCATCAGTAAGACCTCTGGCCTTCATTTTGCTTTCTCTATTTTAGATTTCAACGGAGGAATCAATGAAAATAATCATGATGATTTTATTGGCAGTTTTTAGTCTGACCACCTATGCCGATCACCTTCCAACCTCAACGTCGACGCCCCTTTACGAATGCAACCATGAATCTTTCCGAGCCCATATTTTTCGCAAAGCTAGCGGACAAAATGCCATTTTTATTGAAACTATGTCTGACCACCGCGCGCCGACGCCATGGCTGGAAGAAAATGTTTCGGAACTAAAAAATAAAACTCACACTGTTTACACTTCTAACGATTTGATTTTAAAAATCACCCACGATGACTCAGGGTTTATGCCCAGCACGCTTATAATCTCTTCTGGCGGAACGGCGACTCAGTCAGAGATGACCTGCCAATGGATGTACAAAGTGATAGATGGGGCCCACCTTTCCTGGTAGGTTTCATGAATGCTGCAAAACAGTTTTGTTCATCTTCCTGGAATTGGTGCTGAAACCGAGCAAAAGCTTTGGGATCAAGGGTTAAAAACTTGGGATGATTTATCCCTCAATTTATCTCGCCTTTTTGGCCCGCAAAAAGCTAAGAAGGTCGCCTTTGCCTTAGATGAATCGCAAGCCGCTCATCAGGCTGGCGAAATAAAATACTTTCAAGAAAAATTTAAAAGTGCAGAAATGTGGCGGCTTCTTCCCTCTTTGATCCAAAAAAAATCGGCGATCGCTTACCTTGATATCGAGACCACCGGTTTAGGATTTCCACCCCAATGCCAATCGACGACGATTTCAGTTCTTTTCAAAGGCCAACTGCACATTGAACACGACCGGCAAAAAAAGCGGCAACTTTTAGAGCAAATTCAAACAGAAGCTGAACTTCTTGTGACCTTTAACGGAGGAACTTTTGATTTGCCCTTTCTCCGGCGTGAGTTCCGTCTGCACCTAAGACAGACTCATTTAGATTTAAGGTATTGGATGGCTCGCCTTGATTACAGGGGCGGCCTTAAAAAAGTTCAAAAAGCGTTCGGCGAAATTCATCAACGTCGTTCGATGGATATCGATGGATTTGATGCGGTTCGATTGTGGAATTTGCATTTGCGAGGGGTCCCCAAAGCCCTAGAAACCCTTATGACCTATAATGCTGAAGACACTGTGGTTTTAGAGCAGCTGATTTATTGCGGCCTTAATCTTGAGGCCCAAAGACGCCCCCAGCTTGGTCTGATCACTTATAAAATTCCTCAAGTCCCAAAAATTCCGACCCAAGTCTGCCCTTTTGTCTACCGAGCCCTGCGGAACTAGCGTTTTTTTACACTGCGGGTTGATAATTACCCTTAACTCCCTTACAAATAGTTCCCTATGATCAGCACGACAAATGTCAGTTTAAGATACGGTGGCAAAAAGCTTTTTGAAGACGTGAATGTGAAGTTCACACCAGGAAATTGCTATGGCCTGATCGGGGCTAACGGCGCCGGCAAAACGACTTTTTTAAAAATTCTTGCTAAAGAAATTGACCCCAACACAGGGGAAGTCAGTATTCCTTCGAACTTACGGTTGTCTGTCCTTAAACAAGATCACTACGCTTTTGATGAGATCGAAGTTTTAAAAGTCGTCTTAATGGGAAATCAAAAACTTTATAAAATCATGGAAGCCAAAGATCGGATCTACGCCAATCCTGATTTTTCAGAGGCTGACGGTGTTCGAGCTTCTGAATTAGAAACCGAATTCGCCGAACTGAATGGTTGGGAAGCCGAATCGGAAGCCGGCATTATGCTAGCGGGCCTTGGCATCGATGATTCCACCTACAGTAAATTAATGAAGGACTTGGATCCGGGTCAAAAGGTAAAAGTTTTATTAGCGCAGGCCTTGTTTGGTCAGCCTGATATTCTTTTGCTAGATGAACCGACAAACCATCTAGATATTTATGCGATTCAATGGTTGGAAGAGTTTCTTTTTAATTTTAAGAATACAGTCATCGTTGTTTCCCACGACCGGTATTTTTTAAATAAAGTCTGCACACATATTGCTGATATTGATTTTTCAAAAGTCTCAGTCTATAGCGGCAACTATGATTTTTGGCGACAAGCCACCGAGCTGAACCAGAAATTGAAATCTGATGAAAATAAGAAAAATTCTGATAAAGCCGAAGAGCTGAAAAGTTTTATCCAACGATTCAGTGCCAATGCGTCCAAATCAAGACAGGCCTCATCGCGACAAAAACAACTTGAAAAATTAGACCTATCTGACCTGCCGATGTCGACCCGCAAACAACCCTTTATCGGCTTTGATCCTTTAAGAGAAGCCGGCAATGATTTACTAAGCGTGAAGGGTTTGACCAAGTCACTGAATGGCGAAGTGATTTTAAAAAACATCAGCTTTAACGTCAAAAAAGGCGACAAGATTGTTTTACTGGGCCGCAGTGATCTGGCGAAAACGATGCTCTTAAATATTTTAGCTGGCGAGGTTGAGCCCGATGCGGGATCTTTCACCTGGGGCGTGACGACACTAAGAAGTTATTTCCCCACCGATAATTCCAAGTATTTTAATTCAGAATTCGCCACTTTGGTCGATTGGCTGCGGCAGTATTCACAAGAAAAAGATGAGTCTTTTATTCGCGGATTTTTAGGAAAAGTTCTTTTCAGTCGCGACGAATCTTTGAAAAAACCCAATGTTCTTTCCGGTGGTGAAAAAGTCCGCTGCATGTTCGCCAAGATGATGCTGTCTGGCGCCAATGTTTTACTTCTGGATGGACCGACCAACCACTTGGATTTAGAAAGCATCACAGCTGTCAATGAAGGCGTCAAAAGATTCAAGGGCACGGTGATATTTACGTCCCATGACCATGAGTTTATCCACACCATCGCTGACCGTGTGATTGAAATTGATGTTGGACTTAAGGAAGATAAATATATTTCCTATGAAGACTATGTCGAGGCCCAGAAACAAAAACTCCACTAAAATTCTTATGAATCACAAATTTTTAATTTGGCAAGATTCATGCAGCCTCTCATTTCAAAAGGAGGCTTTTTATGAATTCAGATTTTAAAACAGCCGCTGCTTCGACGATGGCTCCAAGTTTCATTCGGGGTTTTCGTTTGAGCTGGCTTTTGTATGGGGCAGCTGCGTACTTTGGTTTAAAATATTTAAATAAAAGTGGCATTTTGACCAAACAAACGGGCGCTGCTTTGGATATGATTGACCAAGGTATCGATACAATGAAAGAAAAAGTCGGATTTAGTTCTCATAAATCAGAAGCAAGCTCTTCAAGCGTCAGACATTAAATTTTTAGAGCCCGGTGAAAACTTGGCTCTTAAAATTTGCTGGGCTGGACCTTTGTCAGCTTTTATATTTTTGCATTTCGAATCGTTTGAAAGATGTTTAGCATCTTCTCATGCCCTTTGTTCTGACATTTGTTCTGCTCTTTTTCATTGGATTTCCTGGCGTCGCCTCAATCTCTGGCCCTGAATCGGTGTCGGACTGTTCCGAGGTTAATCTCAGTACTCTAAGGCCCCGATGGTCGCAAGGGACGACCCATATGTGTTATGCTTTTTCAGTTGCGACCCTGATTGATCAGTACAGATTTTCCCATGGTGATAAGGATTTTGAACATACGACGTCGCCATTGCTGCTCGCCATGAGAACTGTCGAAAATTTTAATGATCTTGGCAGTACTTTTTCTGGCGGCAAAGTGGAGCATGCGATTTCCACCGCACGCCAGTTCGGCAGTTGTAGTGCTAAGATCATTTCTGACAAGCTAGGACCCTATAGCCTTGATACCCTTTTAAAAAATCTGCAAATCTTTTATCAGCGATCTTTTCAAATGAAAGATACAAAAACAAGAGCGGCCAAAAAAATCTATCAGTTTCTAAAAAATGCGGGTCTTAAAACTGAAGACCTGCCATCGGCAGATGAGATTGAAGAAGACCTTATCTTGAGCCAAGATGAATTTATCACAAAAATCCTTTTAACCTTTTGTACGGATAATAAAATGTTAGACAACCTGCCAGCCTTGAAACTTTTATTTCAACCACAAGTGGGCCCTGCTCAAATTCTAGATCGAATGAATAATTTATTATTAGCGAAAACTCCGTTCGGAATTAATTTTTGTTCTAATGTTGTGACCGATTCCAGCTATCAAGGAAGCTTCAATGGTGATCAGTGGTATTGTAAGGATCAATTGAATCATTCCGCTGTCGTTGTCGGTCGAAAACGGCGCAACGGGCAATGCCAGTTCTTGATTCAAGATACAGGATGTACAGGTTATGCAAAAAAAGGCTTTGCTTGTCAGGACAATCAATATTGGCTAGACGCTTCGCAATTGCTGACGAACACCCATGGAATTTTTTGGCTGGATTAGAAAAATGTGTGATCCGCATATTTTGGATGATTCTCAGGCTTTTGTTTACAATTTTGCGCCTTTGACGTCAGAGCTGGCCAATTAATTCTTGGCTGATCAACCTTGCCAGCCACAGGGGATCATCTAATGGAATATCGTGCCCTGCTGAAGGATGAATCATTGGATTCACACTAAAATACTGAGCTAATTTAATACTGCATGAGATATCAACCAACCGGTCTTTTTGTGATCCAATAATCGTTATTCTTGTTTGCTTTAATTTCGGAATCCTGACTGAAGCGGCAACAAGAAGCTGCCGAAAAAAACTGGATCGACTGACTTGATATTGTTTTGAAAAAGCGGCCATCGGTGCCAAGGAGTCTTCACTGCCATCTGTTTGATTCGAAGTTATCCTTAAAATAGTTCGTTCACGCTCGACAAAATCAGATTCACGCATGGCTTTTACAATAGATGAAATTTGATTCAACTGAAGACGCTTAAAAAAAGGCGAAAGCTGAGCGAGGCTTGTATTAACTACTAAAACTTTGGAAACTTCCCCAGGATACATTTCGGCCCATTTTAAAGCTAGCATGCCGCCCAAAGAAATTCCTAAAATAGAAAACGATTCTTGCGCCTGAACCCACCGACACTGGGCTCGAATCATCTCCACCACTTTTTCGGCGCGAAGGGGCAGTTTTTCACTTGAACGAGTGCCATTACCAGGAATATCTAGTAAATCTAACTCTATGCTGGCATCAGTTGTCGATAGGACTTTTGGAAAGTTCCCCCAATGACCCCGGCCCCTCGTTAATCCTCGTAAAGCGATCAAACGTTTAGTTTTCATACCACCGGTCCCTAGCTAATTGGTCATGCTGATTCCGCATTGAAGGACTTAACTGCGCCCACACTGGAAAAGAATGAAGGGCGCGCAGCACGAAATCAAATAAAATGTGATGCCGTCGGTAAATTCGCTTCGTTCGATGGGCTTTGATTGGATTAAATAATCCTGTTCGAGAAATCAGTTGCAACGGATTTTTTTTGACCCACATCCACGACCCCATTTCTAAGGTCAATGGTAAAAATATTCCTGAATTTTTTTTCAGATGCTCCAGATACAAATAATCCCAGACGTCGCCGTGCAAAAGATAGCCGGCACTTTGGGGTTCAATTTGATAAATATGATACGGGTGAGTTCTTTCGAATAATGTTGTGAAGGAATGCATTTCTGGCAAATGCTCAAAAGGTTTGCGAGTCTTAGAATACGGGAACCACAGCCGATCCTTAAGACCAAATCCAGAGTGAAAATCAATCGAGACAACACATCGACTTTTCCCGCAATCTTCAAAAAACTTTTGAAATAAAATTTGATTTTCTTTTTCAACAAGACCCTCTTGACCACGATACCAGGGCAACAACTTTGAATAGCGTTGTCCTCCCAGAAGAAAGGGAACTTTTTCAGTGGCATCAACAGGCGCGTTGCGCATAAGATCAACACCGTTTCCATTGCTGCGAGAGTAATTGTAATAGCCAACGGGATTGATCAATGGAAAAAAAACCAATCTAATGGTGGTGAGTAAATGGCGAAAGGATTCGTCCCAGGATAATTTCTCAATTGTGGTTTTTAAAAGACTCAGGCAAAGCTCTGCGCCAATTCTTTCCAGACCGTGCACGCCACCCGTCAAAATTAAAGTGGGTGCCTGTGGATCCAGAGAACCAAATGTGAAGGAAGATTGTGAAAAAGATTTAGTCTTAAATACGATCGAAGACTCATTTTTAATTCGAACAAGGTCCTTCAATTTTTCGTTTTTTTTAATTAATTCTGTCAGTCTCTCGATTTCCTTGTGCATTTTTCCTTTATCTTGCCACTGGCTACTTAACTGCAAACTTCTTTGATAAGGCCTTGCAAAGATCTTCTCTTTTCAGCACGGTCAGTAAATCAATACAGTCAAAGTCGCGATCGAAGGCTGGCTCACCGGCCACTTTGGCCCCCAACTTTAGGTACGACTTTAAAAGCGACGGAATCAAAGCCTCCGCTTCATTCGCTTGGGCCTCGGTCAGTTGATTCTTAAAGTAGGAAATCCATTCACTGAAATCCTTCATTTTAAAGTCTTCTGTCGGTCGGGCAAGAGCATCTTCTGTGACTCCCCCAGAATTTATCAGGTACCGATAAATTAAAGCGGCGTTACGACTATTATTAACTTTTATACTGGAACAGCCAAATAAAATTTGAGCGTTGGTCAAGTTCATATATTCAGCGATGCCGCGCCAAAGTAAAGAAATCACGGCTCCTTTTCGATGGTCTTTTCTGATGCAGGCGCGGCCTAACTCAAGAAAGGGCCCTCGGTTTTTAAAAATTTCAGTCAGATCGAACTCTAATGCCGTATAAGAATTCCGCAGTGCATTTGTGCAATTAAGTCGATAGGTTCCAATAATTTTTTTGGAATCCTTGTGAATAATAATAAGATGATCAAACCATCTGTCAAATTTATCAAAGTCCATACCACCTGGGCTCGACCCCTGAAATTCGACATGAAAAACTTCGTGACGAAGTTTAAAACTTTCAATCAATTCATCCACAGAGTCTGCAATTTTTAAAATATACGGGCCAAATTCGACCTGAAGATTGATTTGCGGGCTAAAGTTATGAACGCGGTTCCATCGTAATTTTGCATTTTGTTTAAACTGGTCCACCAATGCTCTCATCAGAGTCCTCCTTGAAGATCGATCAAACTTACCTTTAGTTTGTGGTCGCATTTTTTAAAAGTCTTGTCAGGATTGTGTTAGGGACCTGGTCCTAACACAAATCAAAAAAAACTTCTCGACTACTTGAGGTAGACTTTTCTTATGATTAACATCGAATCTTTGAAAACTTCATTTCAAGTCTTCGCGGAAACTTATCTATCTATGCTAGAAGCCAAAAAAAATTCAGGACAGGTCTTAGGCGTTAAAACCATGTGGGCACAGACGATGCTTCAGCTTCTAAAAATTGACTTAAATGTGATTGGAATGATGTCACAGGAAAAACCACTCCTTTTAGTTGGGAATCATATCAGCTATTTGGACATAGCCCTTCTTCTGAAGGCCAATCCCGACTTTTCTTTCGTTGCAAAAAAAGAGGTCGCAAGGTGGCCAGTTTTTGGAAGTGCCGCTATCGCAGCGCAAACAATCTTTGTTCAACGAGAAAATGGCAGTTCTCGGGCCGCGGCCCGACAAGCCATCGGCGAGGCCTTGAAGAACAACCAGCGTGTGGTCATTTTTCCCTCTGGAACGACTGGCATAGATGCGACAACACCCTGGAAAAAGGGAGCCTTTGAAATTGCTTTAGAAAACAACATTATGATCCAGCCTTTCAGAATTTCTTACTCTCCCATTCGCCCGGCTGCCTACATTGGAAAAGATTTTTTTCCGGTTCACCTTTATCAACTTGCTGGACTTCAGAAAATTCAAGCGGAAGTTGAATTTCACCCGCCCGTCTCGGTTATAAATCCGTTAATTGACTGTGCCTATTGGTCCCACTGGTCGCAACAACCTTTCTCATCATTGGGGAAATATGAAAAAAATCATTAAGTCTGACTTGCATATTCATAGCAACTTCAGTGACGGAAAATATTCCGTTGCTGAACTTGTCGATATTTTCGGGGGTTTGGGATTTGATGCGATCTCCATCACCGACCATATCTGTGAGAAAAAAAGTTGGCTCGGTCAAGTCGCCAGAAAAATGAATTACAGCCTGACTCAGGATAATTTTTCTATTTATATGAAAATATTAAAAGACGAAGGCCATCGCGCCCTGGAACAATATGGAATGCTTTTGATACCTGGCTTTGAAATTACCAAAAATTCTATGAATAATAATCGCTCAGCGCACATCCTTGTCCTTGGCACTGAAGAGTTTATTTCACCCGATCTTTCCGTTGATGACGTCCTTCTGGCTGCGCGAGCTTGCAAGGCCCTAACGATTGCCGCTCACCCTTTCAATACGGGTGATCTTGAATTTCAGACCTACGAGTTATGGTCGCGAAAAAAAGACCTCGCATCGTTGATTGATGCTTGGGAAGTGAATCATCGAAAAACAATTTGTCCAGAGATCTTAACCTCTGGCTTTCCATTGATTGCATCTAGTGATTTTCATCATATGAGGCACTTGTCATCTTGGAAGACAAAAATTTATTCTGATTTAAATCAGGAAAATATCTTTCATGCGATTCGTGAACAAAGACTGGATTTTTTCTACGACCAACAGGACGGCAGAAACTTATCTGATTTTTCGCAAAACAGCCTCAGCAGCTTCTGAAACCTTTGAAGACCTTGAAGCCTTCGCGACCTGAAGAACTTCGTCTTGAAGCCTTTTTAAAGATTCGCTTTTGGCAGGATGATTTTCAACCGCTTTTAAAGCTGTTAACTGAGGATAATCTAGCACCACACCAAACCCATTTTCTTCGTGCCCGTCTGAGCCCGTAGCATTCATTGGCTGTGTGCACTCAACCAGGCCTAAGCAAGGGGCTTCACCAAGCACTTGTTCCAAGAACTTATAGTCAGCGGGATCTGTTAGGTTTCGACCGATCAGAAAAACAATTGTGCCCCGAGCGTTGCGCTGAGTTTCCGGTAAAGAATTATATTTTTTTCGCAATACGCTTTTGGTCTCTGAATCCAAATCCTTCAGCGCAGAATCCATTCTAGGATCATTATCATTACGAGATATTAAAATTTCATCAAGGACCTGAATTTTTTGGGCCGTGGCTGGCGAAAGCGAAGTTTCATGAGCCACTTCTTTGGATTGGGACAAGGATGGTGATGCGGAGCTAACAGCCTTAATTTCCTGCGGCACCGAGGCTGCGACAAGTGACTTCTGCTGAGACGCTTTCCACCACAGGCCCGCAAGGGCCACAGGCGTCAGAATAATAAAAATATTTTTTTTACTGAAGGTCATCCGCTAAAACTTTTCGGCTTGGCAAATCACTGATGCGGTTGATGGTGTCGTTACCAAAAAGTTGACCATCTTGGCGAACTTTTTCAGTGCAATTTGTACAAGCATGCTCAATATTTTTTAATAGAACAGCTTGAAGGCCGTAGGCTCCGTTGGTTTTATCGTCGCAAGCGGGCAATCCCGCCATAGGTCGACCAGAAATAATTCCCACGATATCCCGACCGCTAGCATCCTTGTAGGGAGTTGGACAATTTACGTGGCTGAAAAAACCATTGTTCGTTTCAGTGTGCCTAGATTCATGAAAAATAATGCTGATCCGAAAAAGCTGTGGCGCACTGAATTTCACATAGTTTGGTGTGACCCACATTTTACTTGTCGAATTCCAAGGAATCACGCAAGCCGCAACACTGGGGCCGCCGCCGCAATCGTCCATGCCAAAAGCTTCAATTCTTTGGTTAAAGAAGTTTTTTAACGAAACCCCGTCTAATGTTTTAGCTTGGAAAATACTTTGGTAAGTTGATGAAGCCGTTGTTCCTTGCAGGCTGTAAACCATGTCAAGATCGCCACGAATCTGAGTCTGAAGATCAGCAGGGACCTCTTGATCAAAAGACACATCGGCGATGGCGTACATTGAAGTTAACATTGTGACACAAATGATGAATAGACGCATTTTGAATCCCCCCGGTTGAAAAGTGCTGCTTTTTTTTAGGCGGCCGCTGAAGGGGTGTCAATTTTATACACACTAAAAGATCTGAGCGACGCATAAAACCCCATTAATGATGCCCATCGGCGGAAACATAGGGGCGAATATTGCATCCAGTCCAAGGGTCGGCCTTAAAACTATTTAACCCGACGTGCGACCTAATTTAATCAGGTCTTTGAGGCAAAAAATGTTATTGCGACAAAATACTAATCAAAATCAAAAGGCCCTTTTATGGACGGTTTTTAAGAGCTTAGCACTGATCGCGTCTCTTTTAGGTCCCGCGCAAAAGGCTTTCGCAGAACCTGAACCTGAACCTGAAGAAATAATTCAAGACTCGGTTCCTGAAGTCATCACTGAAAATCAGGGCGCCATTTTAAAATTTAAAGTCTCGGAAACTGTCTCCTACGAAATTCAAGCCGAACCTGACTTTTCCCTGGGCTTGCCTGTTATAGACCCCTTTGCTGGCTATAAAAGCCTGTCCTTGGCCGATAAAGATAAATTTCAGCAAAGGCGTTTAGATTTTTTAAAAAAGGCCGCTCAGGTTTTCCATAAAACAAAGTTTGTTCTGGGAGTCGGAAGTCTGATTGGCAGATCATTTAGTTTTGTGATCGACAAGGCCATGACTTTAGCAGGCAAGCCCCGCCCAAAAATTGAGGAATCCTTGACGCTCAAGCAGCGAAGTGACCGAGCCGCTCAAAATTTATTACAAAGTCTGGATGATCGCCTTTGGCGACAAGCTCCACTTTTTATTGCCTCTAACGAATATGGCGTTTCGATTTCGGTGGGCTTTATGGCCGTCCGAGGATTTCGGGAAAGGGGCCAAGGCGGCGGCGAGGAAGTCGGCATCAATCTAGGATACAACAACCAAAGCCGCGCCTTTGTTTTTGAAATTTTCCACAGCTCTGAGAATTTCATAAATTCTTTTGCACCCGTAGGCCTCATTGGATTTCCCTTAAAAGCCGGTCCCTTCATGTCGAGCCGTCGTCAAGGGGAAGAAACAGCAAGCCTTAAGGGCGAATCTTATTATCCAGCAGCGATGCCCGGCTTTTCTGCTGAAAGTTCCGAATATTTTACCTCTGGATTTAACTCTTCTATTGGCCTTCCGCCCTCACCTATTGTCGATCTTATGACTTACGAAAATAGTTTCGATCGGAAAACTTTGATTCGTATCACAGTTTCACCAATAGTTGTTGGCTATCTTCGAATTCACTTCGGTGATGTCAAAGGATCCATGAAATTACTTGGAACAAGAGTTAGCGATCTTGTGAAAACTGTTGCAGAAAAAATTCGCCAGCAGCCTCAGGGCCAGTGCAGCCACATTTTTACTTGAAAATTATTCTCTTATCAACGGCTCTCCAGATATTCTTCCTATGGATCACAATCAAACGATCTAAATCTTTAGCACGCTTCTAACAAAACTAAAGTCTGCGTCTCAAAACAAAACTAGACTCAAGTTCCCTTTGACTACATCCGTAGCATTGGTAGACTACAGATGTAGTGTAAATCAGGCACCGTTAACCACGGGACACCTTGAAAAAATTCGTACATTCTCGTGTGGCTCTCAACAAAATTTCTCGATTTCTGATCTGTTGTTCCTTCTGCGAAAATCTTCTGACTAAATCCTAAAATACCAATGAAAATTTGCGCCTCACAAAATTCTCCAGTTTGTAAATTGACCCAGCCAATCGTATCGCCCGCGTAGTCTACTTCGCATCTCTCGCCAGGCGAAAATACTCTGTGTACGCTCGGACTCATTTTGTACTCTGGAAATTTTTTATGAAACTGATCTAAAAAAGCTTTGTAACCAACTTTTTCTAGAAATCTTTCTTCCCAAATAAATTTTAAAGGATGACCCTCTAACACCTCTTGCATAACGAGCTTCCAATCAGCTTCTTCACTCCAGATTGGACCAATTAAATTTTCTTTTCTCTCCTCTGGTGACACGGCTTTTCCGTCTCGAATTTGACGAACTGTTCGATCTGAACAATTTAAATTTCTACAAATTTGATTGACCGATATCCCGATCGATAATTGACGTTTGATTTCTGAAAAACGATCCATGGTCATGATCTCTCTCGACATTTAAAAACCTTCCTGGTTTTGGAAGGCTCAAGCTTGTCAATTAAATTTTTCGCTTACACGAAAAACCTCAGTCATTCGCACGTAACAGGGTCAGTCAATCCTTCAATCCGACGAAACTGGGTCCGTCAATGGGACGTAACTTTGCAAACGATATCGATGACTGGAATCAATGAGAATTCGCATTCTGTTGGAGGTATGTGTTCGCAAGTAACCCATGAAAAAATTATTGAATCATGGTTGAACATAAAGCCAGTAACAAATAAGTGTGAAAAGTAAGTAAATAAAATAATTGCAAAGCATCTTTTTCACTCAGAGTCCCCGAGAAAGGGATTTCATTGCCTAAATAGAGGAGAAAGTGTGAAAAAAATAGTAATCCTGACAGCGGCCTTAACAAGCTTGATCGGATGCGTATCCCCTGACAATCAATTGAAGGAGACATTAAGAAAAAATCCAAAAATAATTTTTGATGTTATCGAGGAAAATCCTGATCAATTTATTGAGGTCGTCAACCGAGCTGCTCAAAAGTCCCAACAAAAACAATACGAAAAACAAATAGCAGAAATGAAAAGCGAACAGGATAAAGATTTAAAAGCTCCTAAACAACCAAAGCTCTCATCTGATAAAAGACTTGTTGGTGACGACAGTGGGAATATTATTATCGTCGAATACGCTGATTTCCAATGCCCAGCTTGTAAAATGGCTTATCCTTCGGCACAGTATTTTGAGGCCATCAGACTTCAAGATAAAACAAAAGCAATGAAGTTTTACGACTATGTTTTTGAAAATCAAAAACACCTTGCAGACGAAGGCTTTCTAAAAAAAGCAGCCGTTGACGTAGGCGCAAACTTGAAAAGGATCGAGGTAGACATCAAATCCGATCAAGTTAAAAAAATAATCCAAGATGATATGAACGAATTTCAGAGCTTTGGATTTACGGGAACGGCAGTGTTAATATTAAATGGCGTAGCCTTAAATGGCGCGCAAAAACTTGACGAGCTCGAACGAGTCACTCAGTTGACCTTAAAAAAGTAAAGGCTCAGATGCCAGAAATCAGAAAAGTATTCTAAAAATCAATCACTTAGGTTACTTAAAATTATTTTATCGACTGGCTGCTGAGGTGAGCCTGATATTTAAGCCACTTTATCATTGAGTGGTCTTGCATTGTTAATTTACAATCCTGTTCAAATGCTTTTGAAGTTTTCATGCCAAGCTCATGATCACTTTATTTTAGCTTAGAGTGTCTTTAGTCGTTTTTCGAGATCAATGATTGTCTCGCTCAGCTTTTTTTTGCTCTTCGAATTTTTTTCAAGCTTGATAAGATCTTTAGAAACTGCCCCACTTAAGTGGGGCAGTTGGTGCAAACAGCATAAAAAGGATGTCATTCTTGTCCAAATGGATCGACTCCAGTTTTTTTACGCTCTTCTACTTTTGCGACATACCATGAACTCAGTCCTGCAGTCGTTAGGACCATAAAAATAACAAGTAACGAAATCCAACTTGGGATTTTGATAAAATCGACCAAAAGCATCTTTACACCAATAAATCCCAAAATCGCTGCAAGGCCAGGTTTCAAATAACGGAGCTTTGTAACCCAATCTGCAAGAACAAAGTAGATCGCCCTGAGTCCCAAAATTGCCAAGATGTTAGAGGCAAAAGCGACGAATGCATCCTGGGTGACCGCAAATACCGCAGGAATCGAGTCCACTGCAAAAATGAGATCAGTTACTTCTATTACGACGAGGGCCAAGAAAATTGGAGTAGCTTTTCGTACTCCGCCCTCCATAGCGAAGAAATGGCTTCCGTTAAATTTATCCGTTGTAGGAAAAATTCGCTTCAACAGACGAATTGACCAATTTTCTTTAGCATCAATTTTTTTATCTGTTTCACGCAAAAATTTAATTGCTGTGATGACTAGAATGAGTCCAAAAATATAGAGCACCCAATGAAATGAGTTTAGTAAATGGGCACCTAATAAAATAAATATGGCTCGAAGTACGATTGCGCCCAACACTCCATAGAAAAGTACACGGTGCTGATATGCATCTGGGATTCGGAAGGAGCTAAAAATAAGTAAAATAACAAAAAGATTATCAACGCTGAGGCTCTTCTCAACTAAGTAACCAGTCAAGAACTCAAGGCCAAGCTCAGTGCCAAAAGACATCGCAAACCAGGCATTGAAGCAGAGAGCGACAGCAATCCAGATTCCACTTTCAAGCAAAGCCGCCTTGGTTTGAACTTTATGATTCCCACGTCCAAATAGGCTTAGGTCGATTACCAGCAGTACAAGAACACCAAAAGTAAACGCAATCCAAAGCCATGGAGGTGCAACCGAGATGTCAGTGATGAACTTATTCATTTTTCCTCCTTTATGAATGCTTCAGTTTCGCAGGGCTACCCTCAGATGCATAAAGCACCTTTTCGGTGTAGGCCAGCACAAGTGTTGAAAATAAAAACACGATATGAATAATAACTTGCCACTTAATATGGTCGGGATCTTTCTTAGTGATATCGATAAAGGATTTCAGTAAGTTAATACCCGAAATACCGACTAAGGCTCCTGCCAACTTTACCTTTAAAGTTCCAGCATTAATTTTTTCAAGCCAGTCGGGACGGTCCTCATGTTTATCTAGATGAATGCGGCTTACAAATATTGTATATCCGCCGATGATAACCATAACTAAAAGGTTTAACACCATGGTTATATCAACCAGAGTCAAAATACCGAGCATCAAAACTTCTTCCGTGATTGAATTAACAGTTGCGCAGAGGTGCACAAGCTCAACCAAAAATTTGTAGGTGTAAAGGACAGCTCCTACGATAAGGCCACCATAAATGGGTGCTTGTATCCAACGGCTTGCAAAAATTATTTTCTCAAAAAAATTCTCAATGTGTTTCATAGTTACCCTAGCCTAAAATACTTTCTGTGGCAGATTGTACTGATCGCGATCTTGATTCATATCCTGTCTCCTTACAGTTAGTTAAAAAAACTGGGTAGCTATTTTTTTTCCGATAGACTTTGGGCGCTGTTCGTCACATCACGAAGACGTTGGCTTTCAAACTGATATCCAGATTTTTTTGCAACCGACCCGCGCGTAATCATTCTCCAAATGACCCAACTGATAACTAACACGGGAAGGATCGCCCACCAATATCCACGTGCTCCAATTACCGCCGCCTGTATTATGCGCACTATAACAGGAAAAAATCGAACTAACGCGATAACCAGGATAAGCATTAAAATATATCGGAAGAGTCCGTTTTGTTGCGCTTTCACTGTGTCTTAAGATTTCCAATTGGCAGTAAGATGTTAGCGCCGCCACTACTTCCGCCGCCACCAATTACTAGCGGTGAGACACCATTCCATTTTTCTACTATTTGCAGCTGCACTAAGCCTGGGTTGTCTTGTACTGCGCGACCACGAACCCGAATGGCTTCGGCCTCACCCTTGGCGCGAATGATTGCCGTCTGAGCTTCAATTTCTGCTTTCGCTTGAGTAAACTTCGCCTTCGCGGCTTCTTGTTCTTGCACCATTTTCGCTTCTATCGCTGTTTCAAGCTCCTTAGAGAGCGCTACATTTTGAATGACCACATCCTCTATCACAAGTAGGTCACCCACTTTCGCCCGTGCCGCTTCGAGAGTCTTGGCTTTCACTTCTTCACGTTTTTTTACGATTTGTTCTGCACTTTGTAGTGCTGTAACTTCCTTGAGTGCCTCACTTACTCGTGGCGAGATTAAGCTCTCGAATGGATCTCCGGAATAATCACGGAACATTTTCACGATCATGTTTTCAGGAATTCGATAAAGCACCCTCAGTTCCACATCGATCTGCTGAAGATCAGAAGAATAACACGCCGTTTTAGAGAGGGTGGTCTGCTGTCGTACAGATACCGGGACAACCGTCGTAACTAACGGAAGTTTAAAGCCCAATCCTTCTGGCGCAAAAACTGGAGAGACCTTACCCATGGTTATAAGAACACCGCGATGCCCAGGCGGGATGATAAACGTGCTACCCATAGCCAGCACAGCCACAACAAAAATGATAAGCCCAATCTTGAGGAGCTTCGTATTTTGCTTGAGGTTTCTAAAAAATTCTTCGGCTGGATCCATTCTGTACTCCCCTGGTCTTTTGTTATGAAGTTGTAAGTGTATCTATTTTTATAACTTATAAAATTAGATAATTAAGACGATATAGTTTGTTTTAATCGAACATTAGTAGAGCGTGAAGGTCTTAATCAGTTTTGCAGCAATCGGGTTTTCAAGTTTTCTCTGAGCTGATACCAACCAAATTTCCTCGTGCACACCTTTCAGTGTTCCTATCTTCTGAAGTAATCCCTCTTTAATCAAATCCTCGTTAGACACTTCTGAAAGCGGAGCAAGTCCGATCCCTTGTTTCGCAAACAGTATTTGCAAGCTGGTATCCTGAGTTTCCGCCGTGGGAACAATTCGGATATTCTGGAGCTTGAAGTAGTGGTTAAGATCATGTCTTAGTTTGCTATGGACCGTAGGAAGTACGAAGGGTTGATCATTAAGCGAGTGTGGAAATGTTCGCTTAAGTTTTCGGAAAGCTGGGCCGCCAAATATAGAAACAGGTAGTTTTGCCACCGATTTTGAAAACGCCTGCCTTATCTCTAAACCTGGCGGAGGATAGTTAGACAGAATCAGGTCAATCTTATGATTGTAAAGCTCGCGAAATAACTCATCACCCTTTCCTTCAAGGATAGAAATTGTGCAAGTGGAAGAAATTTTATAGGCTTCCATAACCAAAGAAAGTATTACGCTTTTTGGTACACTATCAAGGGCGCCAACTTGCAGATGAGTCTGGTCGCCACTCGTGCGATCTTGTAGCACCTCGATCATTTCATCGCCAAGCCTGAATATTTCATTGGCATAATCTAGGGCTGCTTTTCCAGCTTCAGTAAGAATCATTTTTCGATTGCGACGCTCAAAGAGAGGTTTTCCAACCATTTCCTCTAGCTGTTTAAGTTGAGTGCTCAGCGTTGGCTGACCTAAACGTAGCTTTTCGGCAGCCTTTGCAATTCCACCCTGCATAGCGATTGTTCGGAAATAGTAAAGGTGATGATAGTTCAACCACTGCATATTATGTCTTTCTTGATAGTTTGCTTTAACGAAACTGTTTGATTGTATTTATCATATTTTAATAAGAATCAGTCAAGGCTATACTAGATGCAATTGTAGAGGAGTTTTTATGATCACGGTTGTTTTTAAAAATCTAGATAAATCAAATTTAACAAAAGAGGCTGTCATCACAAGACTGCAAGAAACCATTGATCGCTTTCCCGATCTTGCAGGTCATAGAATGACAGTCACTTTAAGTATGGAGAATTCGCCTCAGCAGGCGGGACCCGATCATTTTACTGTAAAAGTTCATGTGCGCGGAAAGAAGTATCGGGATGTGCTAATTGAAAAGTCAGCAATGAATATGTATTTAGCGTTAGCCGATGTGAATGAGCATCTTCTAGAAAGGCTGAATCGTATGGGAGATCGCACAAGAGTAAAGCTAAGAAGACGACGGACTCTATTAGTAGACCCTTCAGAGGAAGTGGAGGAGGATTTATGACTTGGTTTAAAAGAATTAGTTTATTTTTATCTGTGAACATCTTGGCGATGGTCACCATTTCTTTAATCTTGAATGTTTTGAATGTGAAACCCTACCTAACTCCATACGGAATTAATTTCCAATCTCTTATGATTTTTTGTTTAGTCTGGGGCATGGGCGGAGCCTTCATCTCACTTGCCCTTTCCCGAATTATGGCGAAGTGGATGATGGGTGTTAAAATTATTTCTCTTGATACGAAAGATTCCAATCAACGAGAACTTCTTCAAATGGTCCACGTACTTGCAAGAGCTGCACATTTAACAGTCATGCCTCAAGTTGGAATTTATGAATCTCCCGAAGTGAATGCATTTGCGACAGGACCAACTAAGTCACGTTCTCTAGTCGCTGTTTCGAGCGGACTGCTTCAGCGCATGAAGCATGCGGAGGCAAATGGCGTATTGGCACATGAGGTAGCCCATATCGCCAATGGGGACATGGTGACAATGACCCTACTCCAGGGAGTAGTGAATGCGTTTGTCATGTTCCTTGCTCGCGTTATTGCATTTGCTCTTACGATGACTGGTCGAAAGGACGATCAGGAAAGCCAAGGAACTCCGTTTACATACTACGCAGTTCAGATGGTTCTAGAAATCGCTTTCATGATTCTTGGTTCGATGGTTGTTGCTAAATTCTCCAGGTACCGTGAATTTAGAGCCGACGCGGGCGGCGCTCGGCTGGCTGGGCGAGAACAGATGATTCAGGCACTGGAGTCGTTAAAGAAAACATTTGAAAGCGTTGATCCCACGGCACAGCCAGCTATTGCGGCTTTAAAAATTTCAAGCAGACCTGGCGGAATTATGAAGCTATTTTCAACTCATCCACCACTTGAAGAACGAATAAAACGATTGAGAGCGGCTGTTTAATAAATGCGACATTTAAGCGGGGCACATCTCGGCGGGGTCGCGGTGTATTTCGCTGGAGAAAATTTGAGGCTTACTGAAAAATTTCACATCAGAGTACGAAAATACATCAAGGTCTTACAAAAATATGCTGATCGTATTTGGTACCCGCCCCTTATTGGAATACTTGCAGCTATTGATAATATTGTATTTATCATCCCCAACGATGGGATTTTAATTTCAAGTTCCATCCTCACACCCCGACGATGGTTTACCCTGGCCATCAGTGCTGCAATTGGATCTACACTTGGCGCAATTCTACTGGCTACCTTCGTGGAAACCCAAGGTCTTGAGTGGATTCTTGAAATGTATCCAGGAATTAACGAAACCAAATTCTGGCTCTGGACGGTGGATTTTTTTCAGAGATACGGGATGCTTCTGGTTTTTATCATAGCGATTACACCCTTGACGCAGCAGCCAGCGATTGTTGTGGCGAGCTTGGCTGAGACTCCACTTTTTTTATTAGCCGCCATCATTTTCTCAGGAAGATTTATCAAGTTCCTCTTAATGGCCTATATTGGATCTCACGCGCCGAGATTTCTTAACAAAATGTGGCGTCTCAGGGGATGGTTGAATGATGCGGATGTAAATATTAAATGAAGTGCAGTAAGCGGATGATGGAGTAGTATTAAAAAATGTCCCCAAAAACGAAGACTAAAATTCAAAAAATATTTAAATGGACTGTCGTTTGCGCAATTATTTTTAAATTTAGTACTGATTATATCGCCTATAAAAAAATTCATTCATCTGTAATTGATGCCTTCGATGTGACTCTTCAAATTCAAAAATTAGAACAGGCCGTCGAGCAACTAATAGCACATCCAGACGATAAAAAAATAGTATCGAATGTTAAAATAGAAATTGAGTATGTCAGGAAATTAACTCAAAATAGCTCCCAACAAAATTCGCTTACTAAAATTACTACTTTACTGCAATCATCGCCAGCCACAGCCAAAGCTATTATTTCTGAAATGTTGGCTGTTGAGGCTCAAATATTACAAGAACGCCTTCATGGAGGATTAATACAGAACAGAGAACTTGAGCGTTCTTTCTTTTTGGCGCTCATCTTAGACGGGTTTCTAATCGTCTTATTGCTTGTTTCATCCTACTTTGAGATTAGGCGCAGAAGAAAAATCATAGAAGATTTGGGTTTGTCACTCAGTGCACTTAGCGCCTCTAATATGGCCCTGCTTGAGGAACAAATGAAAAGGCAAAGGGCAGTTAAGACGACCGTACATGATCTCAAAAACCCGTTAGGGTCTATTCGTGGTTTTGCAGAACTCTTGGGTGATGATTCCACCTCTCGTGAGTCGATTCAGGAGTTCTCAAGTATCATAAGAAGAATTTCTCAGTCATCACTTGAGTTAGTTGATTCTCTCCTCTCTACAAATGATAAAGCTGCTTATGAATTAAAGGCCGTAAATCTTGTCTCAATTCTTGAAGAAATCTGTGTGCAAAATGAGGCTCAAGCAAAACTTAAAAGTCAGGTTTTTATACGAGAATTTTCAGTACCTGAAGCAATGGTGCTCGGAAATCGCATGAAGCTTGAAGAGCTTTTATCCAATATCATAAGTAATGCGATTAAGTATTCGCCCATGTCGGCAAACATTTGGGTTCGATGTAAAATCGTCAATAAGAATGTTCAAATTGAAGTTGAAGATCAAGGACCTGGATTTACTGGAGATGATAAAACCAAGGCGTTTCAGTATGCCCAAGTGTTGAGTGCGAAGCCCACTGGAAACGAGAGTTCAACAGGCTATGGTCTATTCATGGCGAAGCAAATTGCCGAATTTCATAAAGGAAGTATCGAAATCAATGAATCTAAGACAGGAGCATGCGTTTCCTTTCTTGTACCAAGGCTTGCAGTGAGAAATCTGGAAGCTAGCCCATAAAGTGGAGACTAGCGGAAACAATTAAATTAAATTCAAAGATTTGTTCTGAATGAAAGGCGCCACAAATTTTTGCGGGAAGTTTTTGCCCGATGAAGCAGCTGATTTTAAATTCACCAAGTCCATTTTTTAAATTCAGGAAATTTGCGGGATTCTTTGTGTGGGGCCTACGCGAAGGGCGATCCGAAGAAAGAGAAACGAAGACTTGAGAAATTTCGAACTCACTTGGAATTGATTCAACAGAATCGTTTTACTGAGTGT
This sequence comes from Pseudobdellovibrionaceae bacterium, assembly GCA_043779185.1. Taxonomy (GTDB): domain Bacteria; phylum Bdellovibrionota; class Bdellovibrionia; order Bdellovibrionales; family Bdellovibrionaceae; genus JAYWDA01. Next base: position 2,520 of record JAYWEQ010000074.1, on the reverse strand, counting down.
GGGAGGTTAAAATGAAAGCGCAAAAAATGACCCCTGATTTAAAAGTCGAGCTGATTGAGGTCGGCCACATGATGAACCAATCAGGGCTCTCTCATAAATTCATCGCCGCCGCCGTTCAAACTGCCTTTGATTTTGAGGGGGTGTATAATCTCATGAAGATGTGGGTCGATGAAACTGATCAAAAAGAGCGGGATGAGCTTGTCGGCGACATTCAGGATTTGATTGATGATTGTGCCCAAAAGGAAAAAGTCGAAGGGGTCTATATTCGTTTCGACGATTTGGAAACAATCGCCAAGGATGTTCAGAAGTTTAAAGATAATTTGCGATTGGCAATTGATAAAAATGGCGGCATCAAAAAGTTAGCAGAGTTAACTGGAATTCCGCAACCATCACTTTCTCGATTCTTTGGAAGCGCAACAATGCCCAGACGCACGACGCTTCTAAAAATTGCTCGAGCTTTGAATTTAAGTCAGATTGAAATCGCGACCGAGTGGTCGCGATAGGACCAGCTCAAGCCATCAGCACTTTTCAAATGAAAAGGGATCCAGGTCCAGAAAGAAATCTTCGTGAAGGCGATTTTGGTTCTTTTTAACGAGCATTTTGGACAGGACAGTTTTTCAAATCCGGGGAAATTTTTTGAATGTGCTCGGGATAGTACTGGCTTTTGTACACTTTGATTTACGCGCGAATCGGCCCTGATCAATGAACTCTAATGTGCCTCGGCAAGACTAAGGACCCCGCCACAACACTTCTTGTACTTCTTGCCGCTACCACAGATGCAAAGATCATTTCGTGATAATTTTATAGTTGGCTTTGCAATTGGTCTCGCCAAATATCTCTCATTAATTCTTTGCCGATACATTTCGTAATGGCGTTTGATTCTTTCAACGTAGGCAGTATCTTTCAAAAGCACATCTTTTACTAACTCCAATAACTGCGGTGCAACTGATGATTGTGGACTAGCAAGATTTAAACTTGCACCAAACAATGTTGAAATGACCGATTCGTCCGATGCACCCATCCACTTCGAATAATATTTTTTGCTTTCCCAGCCATAAGCAATGACAGCCAGTGGACCTTTGCTGGTCGGCGATATAACGCTGAAGAAAACTCGTCTGCAATCGCAGTCCTTCTCGTCACAATAGGCTTCGACAAATGAATATTTACCGGTGATATTTATGTATTTTGGAGGGGCGTCTTGAGACTTCTGAAGGATGATGCTTCTGGTTTCACGCTCGGCAACTTCCGGGAATAGTTCATAAAAAGCTGAGTATGGCAATCCGTTCTCCCTCCCATATTTCTACTGAAATTTCTTTTCGATTTCTTCATAAGGATCAATACACTCAAGGCGAAAGTTAAAACCCATGTGAGACGAAACAAACCGACCAAGCTCCTCCCATGAATATTCAATCCCATCAATCACAGCAGTGGGACCGGCTTCATTCTCTTCAATCCTCCCGACGATGGAGTCTTCTTTTACGTACAGCCTGTTTTGAGAAGAAAATGATCCGAAATCTGATGACTCGAGATAACGAACACTCAAACCACCTTTTATTTTCTCGACAAGCTTTGCATAGGCCTCCGTTGATGGAGTGGCCGGGTGCTGCATGACTGAAAACCGATAGCCGCAAGGCTCTCCATATTCGTTAACTTCGTGGGCCGTTATCCCCAGACCTGTGGACAGGCGAACTTGAAAATAAAATCTATGCTCTTTACCAACACTATCAAAAAGCAATATTGGCGCAAATTCTGACGGCTGAGGCGGCGCAACACCCATTCTTTTTGCGGCCTTTGAATTAAAGCATGCCGCGCAAAGTTTTTTTCCAGGCAAGCCGTCACCCATTACCAAATTGGTGAATCCATTAGCCTGCTTTTCCAGATTGCACTCCTCGCAAATACACACTGGAATTTTTAGCGCCGTCGTGCTGGAACTTTTATTTATCAAAACCTTTGCCCCTGTTAATTTGACCGAAGGTATGATTTCGCCGAAAGTTGTGCGTCAGTCAAAAAATATATCTCTATTGGTGTTTTTTATGCGGCAAGCAATCTTGGCTTGGTATAAAATCCAGAGATGTGCAGGCCGCATAGGTAACGCCGTCCTTCTTTATCCACTTAATGATCCCTGGGCTGTTTTTTTTGAAGGAGCTGAGGAGTTGTCTCAAGCTGAACTTGGCCCTATGTCTTTTGCCGCTACAGTTAGACACCAACTCCCCTATGGGAAAAGCGCTGTTCACGTTATCCGGCCAAAAATCTTCAAAAAAGCAAACGAAGCAGGCTTTAAGAATTCTTCGACGGTTAAGGGAGATTATTCAGTCAGATCAGTTTTGGTTATCGTTTCAAGAGCCCTGACGAGGCACTTCGTGTTTGTCAGGGATTTTAAAATTTGATTGATCTTTTTTTGATGGTTTACATTTGTTTTGTCGTGCTGGGTCCGCATTATAAACACCGAAAACAAATCGTTCCAAAACCACCGGAACTAAAACTAGTTCCTGCAGATCAAAACATCATCGATCCGAAACA
>JAYWEQ010000073.1:0-3869 GCA_043779185.1 Pseudobdellovibrionaceae bacterium | reverse complement strand
TTTGCTTTGTTTCCCAACTGGTAGATCCATAATACCTCCAAAAATAATTTTTCGGAGTCTAGCTTAGAAAAATTGGGTTTGAAAGAATGGGGCCGTTAGGCCGCTTACGAATCTACCAGCCGTCGGGTTGCTTTTGATTGACAGTGAAGTCGTCTGTTTATCATCATCTGGGCCAACCAAAAACCACCGAAATCGCAAGAAACAGGTAATTAATTTTTGGGCATATCCCAAGATTCAATATGACATTGATGAGTTCTATTATTTGGAAATGAACAGGAAATATTTTGAGCTTCAATCAATAAAGAACCTGCTGTCCCATCAGAGACTTCGCTGATAAATGATTTTACCCCAGCTCTTTTCAACAAACTCCAAAACTGACCACTGCGGTGGCCAGGAATAAAAAGCCTGTGAGTTGCAGGATCATTGGATTCATTTGAGACCAGACAGTTATTAACACCATACGTAATGGCTTCACAAATAACGCTAAACGCCTGCACTTGAAGTGCGATCGGCTTGATTCCTGAATCTAAAAGGATACTGACCATTTGGTCAGCATCTTTTCCAGTCAGCGACAATGGACTCGCAAAAGATGTAGAACTTAAAAGGAACAAAAGTATAAATTTAAGGCTTATTTTTTTCATATTTGTCATCCTTTGATTAACCTAATCTACGACCCATCTATCATTGTTATTTGATGAATTAAAATAAATAAGGGTCATTGAAAATTATACACTCATATTTAACTGACTTCATTCTTATCAGGCCTTGTTGGCGAGGCTCAATAAAGACCTGGATCAGTGTTGATCTGAGAAGCGCATACATCAAGATTTTTTTTGATTTCTAAATCTTTGTACATGAGTCTATAAAATCATCATATTGCATTTGGCCAAAGTCCTTGCTCATTATTTTTAGACTTTTTCCATTCAAAGTTAAAAGATACCGCTGATAGATTGAATAAGTTTGGATCTCAACTTCTAAATTATTATTTGAGCACCTTGATGAAACAATGCTGTAGGACTGTTGATGAGCTTTGTTGTCAGCAATAAAAGTCGTAACGCCCCCATTAACGTCTATGGGAATCGAATACATAGCAGTTCCATTTTCAGATATCTGTTGATCAATCGTGAATGCGCCTGCATGAAATTTACATTGATATTGTCCTTTTAAATTCGGACATGCTGCAAAAGCTGAAGGCATAAGAAAAAAAATAACTAAACTTGAAAAAAATGAAGTTTTTAACATTTTAAAAATCCTTTCGATATGATTAAAATTCACAAGCGAAAGAATACTCGATTGCCAGAAAACTTTCAACTTTTGCTACCTGGATGGAAAAATTTATCTGTTGAACTTTTATACATGTTTGAATCAGCAGCCCTGAGATGGCTCTGAATGTAGAAGTTGATGGAAAAGCACCTGTGAGTTTTTCAATTTCACCCCCCCCCCTCAACAAAAGGATTTTTTATGAAAGTTTTTGCGATGTCATTACTTACGGTCATGGGCTTCACGTTTGGGCAAGTTGGCTTTGCCGCAGAGAAACACAAGACGACAGAAATTTCGATGGAAAAAGCGCAAGAAATCGCTCTTAAAGAGGCGGATGGAAAAATTAAATCAAGTGAATACGAATTCGAAAAAGGTCAAAATGTTTATTCGTTTGATATCGTAACCAGCAATGGAACCATTCACGAAGTTTTAGTCAGCGCCAAAACAGGAAAAATTGTCAGCAGCACCATTGAATCCGCCATCAAAGAAGCTAATGAAGAAAAGGCCGACAAAAAAAAGGAAAAAGATTAAGCAGTCATGACTGATACAATTTTATTCGTTTTTTATACACGAAGCGTAATTGATCTCAAAAATCTTTAAATCAGTTATACCGCCTTTGGCGTCCTCAGAATTATTATAACACTCGTCTAGTCTTTACTTATTCATCGCATAAGATTTATTATTTGCGGAATGTATTGAAACTTTCATCGCGACTTCATAGGTTTGTGCTTCGCTTTGAGGGGGGCGCAAATATGAAATTAACAATTCTAATTCTAGTTTGTGGATGGTCTTTTTTTGCTCACGGTTTTATAACTCCAGAACCAACGAAAACACCGGGGGTTCTTTGCCAACCAGGGGACGCCGACTTTAAAGATTTTGAATATCCAGAAAATATCGCTCGCTGTAATCGGAATATTAGCAACGCTGAAAAGCTTCAAGTCGCACAAGATTATGGAAATATTCCTGCATCCAATTGGGCTAATTACGAATTTGATCATATGATTCCACTTTGTGCTGGTGGAGCGAACGATCCCAAGAACCTTTGGCCCCAACCCATCTCTGAGGCCCGCCAAAAGGATGTCCTCGAAAATAATATTTGCTTGGGCATGAGAGCAGGAACAATGAAACAAGCCGAAGCCATTCAAAAGGTAAGAGATTGGTTTCAAGCTCGCGCTCAAACCTCGCAAGCTCCCAGTTTAGCTGAGGTTCTAATTGCAAATTCCACAAAATTTATTTGCAAAACAAACGATGCGACAATCATTCGCTTTGCATTACAAAGTGCAGATACAATTCTGGACGCTGACGTCACACTTGTCACAGCAGATCGCGAAAATGAAGTGATTCGTGCCGAGGGAGCAATTCTTGGAAAACCTGTTTTAGCGGAAAACAATCTTTTAAAGAACTTTCTTAGATTTGTTTTAAATAAAAAATCTGACGATCATTTTGAATTGTTTCTGCCGAACCAGTTTTCACAAGAAGCAAACTTTAAGGGTTATTTTAAAGTTAGCTTTGAAGGGAATTACCCTAATTTAACCCCGATCACCTGTCAGAAACTTTAAAAAATTTTTTCTCTAAGGGAGCCTTGAATGAGATTATCTATGAAGTCTAAAAATCTTTTCTTCTGTCTTATCTTTTCCGCATTTTCAAGCACGATTGCTTGGGCTGCACCCAATATTGACGAGACTTGCTTGGACCACGGAAAGACGCTTGAGGTCATTAACACTCAAGTGCTGAGTTGGAAAGCAAGCACCGCCAATGCCTTTTTAGCCAGGGCAAGAATCTCAGGCGTCGTCGATCAAGTTTTCCCTGATCATTCTGGCCACCGTCATTTTTCTTTAAAAATAGGCCCACAAGCCAATGATCACATTGAAGTCATCTACAATCTTTCTTTTGGTCAACTGCCGACTCCTGAGATTGGTGCCACGGCGGAAGCTTGTGGTGACTACATCACGTCGATTTCGCAGACAGGCTCTTACCCGCCTTCACCAGATAGAGCGATTATTCATTGGGTGCATCGAAGTCCTCATGGACACGAGTCAGGATATGTCATACTTAACGGAACGAAATACTAACCAGGAGTTATTATGTTTAAATATCTTTTAAGATTCAGCGTCCTTCTGTCCTTCTTATTTTCTCAATCTATTTTTGCGGCTGGTATGGAACCTAAAAAAGAGCTCTTGTTGGACATTCAAACTCAGACTAAAATATGTGCTGTTCAGATCAGCGATTTATCTAAGAGTGACAATAAGGAGATTGGTTTTACTTCGACGTGCCCAAGCCTTCGAATTATTTCCAAGTCGGTAGCTCAGATATTTATTGATGGCGATTGGCTTCAGGCGACAATTTCGGAATCTTCTGAATCTGATGGCGGCGACCTTGATGATTTACGGATCTCTGACTCTAAAGGTCAAGTGATCGCTTTGAAGACTAACATTCCTGCCTACGATAACGTCATTGTGGCGATGGCTGGGACGTCTGAACTACGAAAAAAATAATTTTTCCTAAAACTGCTGATCAGTGAGGATCTCTTTGGGCGCACCAAAACGGACCAAAGCACCTCGTAAAACTTCAAGCACATTATCCGACGTCTGCTCGCGAAATAATCCCCA
>JAYWEQ010000072.1:0-16141 GCA_043779185.1 Pseudobdellovibrionaceae bacterium | reverse complement strand
TCGAATGGAATTCTTCAGCCCATTGTAGCGCGAAAAAAGGGCGATAGCTTTGAGATTATCGCCGGCGAGCGCCGCTGGCGAGCCGCCCAAATGGCAGGCTTGCATGAGGTTCCTGTTATTTTACGTGAGTTTCGTGATCAAGAAGCTTTGGAATTAGCCCTGGTCGAAAATATCCAGCGGGAAGATTTAAATCCCATCGAAGAGGCCGAAGCTTTTCAAAGGTTGATCCAAGAATTCAGTCTTTCACAACAACAAGTGGCTGATAAAGTAGGTAAGGAACGAGCCACTATTGCCAACGCCGTTCGTTTGCTAGCCCTGCCCTCCGAAGTGTTAAAAATGATCACCCAAAAAGAGCTTAGCGTTGGACATGCAAAGGTCCTGCTTGCCTTGCCAAGCCCCTCACAACAAAAAGAATTTGCTAAGCTAACATTAAAAGAAAAATTGAGCGTCCGAAAGTTAGAAAAGCGCGTTCAAAATGAATTGATCCCAAAGCCTGTTGCAAGCAGCGCCACTGTTGTGGATGAGAATGTGATGGCTCGGCTGATCATAGGGATTTCTGAAGAATTACAAAAAATTTTAGGCACCAAAGTGGCCATCGACTATTCTAAAGGTGCCGGCAAAATTGCTATTCAGTTTTACTCGGACGAAGAGTTTTCACAAATGGTAGAAAGACTCAAAAAAATATGAGTGAAACTTTAGAAGCAGTGACTCCAATGAGTGGAATGGTGACGGCAATCTTGGACAAAGGCGCCTATTTTGAAGGCAAACTCAGTTTTGAAGGCACCGTTCAAATTGGTGGCAGTTTTCGCGGAGAAATATTCACAAAAGACACTTTGGTTGTGAATGAAAGCGCAGAGATCACAGCCCAAATTGAGGCCGATACAATCATCATCAGTGGCCGCGTCGAAGGAAATATTTTTGCGCGACGCCGTGTCATCATGCACCCGCCAGCGGTATTTAAAGGTACTGTTACTTCTCCAAGTTTAAGAATCGATGAAGGTGTGGTTTTTGAGGGCGCATCATATATGCCGAAATCATAACTCGCCGAAATAATCTTGACCGCCAAAGATTCGGAGTGTTAATTCGACTCCAACATCAGGAAAATACTCATGGAAATGATACAATCACTGGGAATAAATTCCACAGCCATAATTCAATTTGGCATTTTTATTTTTACATTTTTCTTTCTGCGTCTTTATGTCTTTGGGGCCTATCATGCAGCTCTTTTAAAACGCTTGGAAAAAACCAAGGGTGGCGAAGAGGTTGCTAGTGAGTACGCCGAAAAAACATCAGAACTGCACTCGCAGTATCAGGATGAGGTTCGCAAGGTTCATCATGAAATCAGCTCGATTCATCAACAAACTCGCAGTCAGGCTTTGGTTGAAGCGGACAAGGTTGTCACAATAGCGCGTGCCGAAGCTCAAAAAATGATTGAAGCCGCTCGAGTTACCATGGCTCAGTCGGTGGCGGCTGCCACGCAAAGCTTGAAAAGTCAGACCAGCGGGGTTGCGCTTTCCATCACAAACAAACTGCTTGGAAAATAAGATATGCCAATAAGATCGATCCTCATTCTATTATTTGTTACATGTGCCGCCCGCGCCGCCGAACACGAGGGAGCGCATGCCACGGGAATTCCCAGCTCCGTTTTTTGGCAGTGTTTTAATTTATTTTTTGTTCTTTTGATTTTATATTTTGTTACTAGAAAAAGTTTGCCAGAGATTTTTAGACAGCGCCAAGCGGGATATGTTGCTTCCGCTAAAAAATCTGAAGAAGCAAAGCTTGAAGCTGAAAAGCAGTTTTTGGATATCAAACACAAATTAGAACACCTGAATACCTCTTATGACGAAAATGTTTCTAGAGCTCATGCGGAGGCGGCTGACCTTAGAAGACAACTTATTCAAGAAGCTCAAGAGCAAGCTCGTCGGGTTAAAGATGAAGCTGAAATGACGGTCAAAATTGATCTTCAAAAAGCGCAAAGAGAACTGCACGAAGTTTTTGTGAAAGAATCAGTGGCCATGGCTCACGCGGCCCTCTCAAAAGATATCGCATCGGCAGATCATCAAAAGCTTCAAACTGAATTTACAAAAAATATTGAGGCGGTCCACCCATGAGCATGAATATCGCTATTAGATATGCTAAGGCGCTTTTGTCGCTAACAAAGCAAAAAGGAATTCATGCGGAAGCTTTAAATCAATTGAAAGCTGTCAATCAAAGCCTTCAATCAGATCGACAGTTAAAAGAGTTCTTCGAAAACCCAGTCATTAAGCCAGAACAAAAGGCTAAAATTTTAAAAGTCGCCCTGAGCGGACAAAATTTCGCTGAAGATGTGTCAAGCTGTCTTTTATTGATGGCAGACCGAGGCCGACTTTCCATGATCTCTGAATTTGTCCAGGCTTTTCAGGATGGCATTGATCAAGAAGACGGCGTCACGCGAGGAATCGTTCGAGCGGCACAGCCTCTTAGTAAAGACGCCCAATCTGAGCTTGAGAAAAAAATCACACAAGTCTTAAAGAAAAAAATTGTCCTGACGTTTAAAGAAGATCCAACTTTACTGGGCGGCGTTGTCGCGCAAGTGGGTGGATGGACTTTTGACGATAGTATCGAGACACATTTAAAACGATTGAATGAAGAACTTAATAGGGGAGCCTACTAAATGGAAACATCGCATATTCGAGCCGACGAAATCAGTCGTGTCTTAAAAGAGCAGATCAGCCAGTATAATAAAAAGATTGAAGTCAGCGAAACAGGAAGCGTTCTTTCTGTTGGTGATGGTGTGGCTCGAGTTTATGGACTTGAAAACGTGATGGCTGGAGAGTTGGTTGAATTTCCAGGAAATATCTACGGAATGGTTTTAAACTTAGAAGAAGCTCACGTTGGTGTGGTTATTTTCGGTGAAGATCGAACCATCAAGGAAGGCGATACAGTAAAGCGAACTAAACGAGTTGTTGAAGTTCCAGTGGGTGAAGCTCTTTTAGGTCGCGTGGTCGATGCCTTGGGAATTCCTATCGATGGCCGCGGACCCATTACAACGACTCACAGTCGTGCGGTGGAATTAAAAGCGCCTGGAATTGTTTATCGTCAGCCCGTATCTGAGCCTTTACAAACCGGCATTAAGGCGATTGATGCCTTGATTCCGATTGGTCGTGGGCAGCGGGAGTTAATCATCGGCGATCGTCAAACTGGAAAAACAGCCATTGCGATTGATACAATCATTAATCAAAAAGGTCAGAACGTTCATTGTTTCTACGTGGCGATTGGACAAAAGCAATCGACTGTTGCTGTGGTGGTAGAAAAATTGCGCGCCGCTGGTGCTATGGATTACACGACTGTTATTTCTGCGGGCGCTTCAGATCCAGCGCCCTTGCAGTTCTTGGCCGCGTATTCTGGAACCACAATGGCTGAATACTTCCGTGATTCTGGAAGACATGCTTTAATTATTTATGATGATTTGACTAAACAAGCGCAAGCTTACCGTCAATTATCATTGTTGCTTCGTCGTCCTCCAGGCCGTGAAGCTTATCCAGGAGACGTCTTTTATCTTCACTCGCGTTTGCTTGAGCGAGCGGCGAAACTTTCTGATGATAAAGGCGGAGGCTCTTTAACAGCCCTGCCAATTATTGAAACTCAAGCTGGAGATATTTCTGCTTATATCCCGACAAACGTAATCTCCATCACTGATGGACAAATTTTTCTAGAAACAGATTTATTTTATAAAGGGATGCGACCAGCGGTGTCTGTTGGTAAGTCAGTATCCCGCGTGGGTGGAGCGGCTCAGATTAAGGCCATGAAACAAGTGGCTGGATCTATTAAATTAGAGCTTGCGCAGTTTCGTGCTTTGGAAGCGTTTGCTGCTTTCGCCTCTGATTTAGATAAAGCTTCTCAGCAGCAGTTGTCTCGGGGTCGTCGCCTTGTTGAGTTATTAAAACAAGGTCAGTACTCTCCGGTTCGAGTTGAAGAACAAGTATTTGCTATTTTCGCGGCCACAAATGGTTATATGGATTCAATTCCAGAATCAGATGTTCGCAGATATGAAAAAGAAGTCATTGAATTTGCAAAACAAAAGCACTCACATGTTCTTAAAAATATTGCAGAGAAAAAACAAATCTCTGACGATATTAAAAAGACTGTTGTGACTGCTCTTGAAGAATTCAAAGCGGTTTTCCAACCCTCTCAAAAGAAATAAGTAGGGGACCATGGCAGGGTTAAAGGAAATACGGGCTCAGATTGAGTCCACTAAAAATACCCAGCAAATCACGAAAGCGATGAAGCTGGTGTCTGCGGCAAAGCTCCGTAAGGCCCAGCACAATATCGTGAATATGCGGCCTTATGCGCTGACTTTGAAAAAGGTCATTGCTGACATCGCGCTCACACAAAAAGTAACTCATCCATTGATGGAGCCGAAACACGACGCTAAAAACGTTCTTTTGGTGGTGATTACTTCTGATCGTGGACTGTGCGGCGCCTTTAATACAAATATTAATAAATTCACTGATAATTATTATCGAACGCAGACCAAGCCGCATGGAAAAATCGATTTCTATTTTATTGGGCGCAAAGGCCAAGATTTCTTTTTAAGAAAAGGCATCAAGGCTGTTGAGTCTTTGCAAAAATTGGAACGAGATATCTCCTATGAACTAGCTTCGCATGTGGCGGACAATCTTTTAAAAACTTATTTAGCTGGGCATTACGACGAAATTCGCTTGGTTTATAATGAATTTAAATCAGCAATTTCCCAGCAAGTGGTTTGCGAAACTTTGTTGCCCATTGATTTGTCGCACTCATCATTTTCTGCTGAAAACAACAAAGACAATTTTGCAGTCGATATGATTTTTGAGCCCGCGCCAGAAAAAATTATCGAACAATTATTAGTGAAGCATTTTGACTTGCAAGTTTACCGAGCGATGTCTGAAAGTGTTGCGGCCGAGCACGGCGCACGAATGACTTCGATGGAAAATGCGACCAATAATGCCCGCGATATGATTAATAAATTAACTTTAAAATACAATAAAGCACGACAAGAAAAAATCACGACTGAGCTGATTGAAATTGTGAGCGGTGCAGAAGCACTTAATTAAAGGGAGCAAATTATGGCATACGGAAAAATCAAACAAGTCATGGGTCCAGTTGTGGACGTCGAATTCGACGGAGATCTTCCTGCAATTAATACCGCTTTACGAACAAGCAATAAAACTATCTCGGATAAGCCATTTAATTTGACCTTAGAAGTGGCTCAGCATTTGGGCGACAATGTCGTTCGAACAATTTCAATGGATTCAACTGAAGGTTTAATCCGTGGAGAAAAAGTTGAAAATACCGGCAACATGATTATGGCGCCTGTGGGTAAAGAAGTTTTAGGACGAATTATTAATGTTATTGGAGAGCCTGTTGATGAAGCCGGTCCAATTATGGCCAAAGAAAAATGGCCTATTCATCGGGCGGCCCCAAAATTTGAAGATCAAGCAACAAAGCCTGAAATGTTAATGACTGGAATCAAAGTCGTCGATCTTCTAGCGCCTTACGCAAAGGGTGGAAAAATCGGTCTTTTTGGTGGCGCTGGCGTTGGTAAGACCGTTTTGATTCAAGAATTAATTCGAAATATCGCCACTGAGCATGGTGGTTATTCTGTGTTTGCGGGTGTGGGCGAGCGAACTCGTGAAGGAAATGATTTATGGCGTGAGATGAAAGAGTCTGGCGTTATTGCAAAGACCGCCCTTGTATTCGGTCAGATGAATGAGCCTCCTGGAGCTCGTGCGCGGGTGGCCTTAACTGGTTTAACGGTGGCGGAATATTTCCGTGACGTTGATCATCAAGACGTTCTTTTCTTCGTCGATAATATTTTCCGATTTACTCAAGCAGGTTCTGAAGTTTCTGCCTTATTGGGACGTATTCCTTCGGCGGTGGGTTACCAACCAACTCTTTCAACAGAGATGGGAACCATGCAAGAGCGAATTACATCAACTAAAAACGGATCGATCACTTCGGTGCAAGCGGTTTACGTTCCTGCCGATGATTATACGGATCCAGCTCCTGCCACAACTTTTGCCCATTTGGATGCAACAACGAATTTGGATCGGGATATTGCTGCTATGGCGATCTTTCCAGCGGTGCATCCGTTATCTTCAACCTCTCGTATTCTTGATCCACAAATCGTGGGTGAAGAGCATTACAAAACGGCTCGTGATGTTCAGGCTTTATTGCAACGTTATCGTGAGCTTCAAGATATTATTGCGATCCTTGGTATGGATGAATTATCTGAAGAAGATAAATTGGTTGTGGGACGCGCTCGTAAAACTCAGCGGTTCTTATCCCAGCCCTTTTTCGTGGCCGAGCAGTTTACTGGGATGCCTGGTAAATATGTTGATATCAAAGACACCATTCGTGGCTTCCGTGAAATCCTTGATGGAAATCATGATGCGCTCCCAGAGCAAGCTTTCTACATGGTAGGAACCATTGCTGAAGCGATTGAAAAAGCGAAAAAAATTCAGGCTCAGTAGCTGATTAGATAACTGTTTGGAGATTAAATGTTTAAACTTTCATTGCTGACGCCAGATAAAAAAATATTTGTCGATCACGAAATTGAAGATGTTCGGGTTCCCGCTTTTCGCGGCGAACTTGATATTCTTCCTGGGCATGCTCCGCTGATCACAACTCTTTCGACGGGCATTTTACGCTGGCGCTTGAAAGGTGAAACCGCTTACAAAACAGTGATTGTTAGCTGGGGATATTGTGAAATCCATCCCGATGGTGTGGATATTTTGGCGGACATTGTGGATTTGCCAGAAGAAACGAATATCGAAGAAGATAAAGCGACTATTGTTGCCAGTGAAAAAAAGCTTTTAAACGAAACTTTGGATGACCAACAGTGGGACGAAACGCAGCGGGATATTTCGCGAGCGCGGGCTCACTTAGACGTTGCACGCGGGGAATAAGAAGCCGCTGCAGGCTTTCGATGAAACATATGCTGGGCTAGTCTTTGCCCAGCACTTGAGTGCGGAAAGTATAAATTTACTACAGATAAATAAGCCGCTTCGTCGACCAAAGACATGGGAGCATTTAAATTAACAAGCATCATTTTTGCTTTTGTTTCCGGCGAAAGTCCCTCAGCCAGGTTTGTGGTTTTTTGTCCGTAAATAGAAATCACTGAATTCTGACAAGCGTTTTTTAAAATTAGTTTTTCTAAATATTTAGAGGTCGAGAGGCTGTTCACCAGCAAGTATTTTAATTTTAAACTGGTTCCAGATTTAAAAGATTCCAAAAAATGTTGGCTTGGGGATACAACACAAAAAAGAGGGTCGGCTTTGATCCCCTCAAGCTTTTGATCTTGAAATTTTAAATTCGATTCTAGAACTGTCTGCTCAATCTCTTTTAATTTTTCTCTGGGCAGATCTTTTTTCTGTGCAATTTGCCGAACACTCAGTGAATCGCTGGATGGGCTTGCTAAAGACTTTGCAATTAAAATGTGGCGAAGTTTCTCGTCCACGGCACTCATCGAAAGCTCGTTTTTTTGAATGGCCTCTTTAATTCTTAAGAAAGCCTTTAGTTGGGCTTTATAGGACCAGGTCACCATCACAATATCGGATCCTGCCTTAAGACTAAGAAGGGCGGCTTCTCCGGGATTTGCAAACTGCGAAGCTCCTTGCATCATTAAATCATCTGTTAAAATAATGCCTTTAAAACCTAACTTTTTTCGAAGAAGTCCGGTTACGACTTTTTCAGAAAACAAGGCGGGCACATTGGCGGGATCAAGCACGGGATAACTTAAATGAGAAACCATCACAGCCGATTCTGGTCCAAGCTCAGAAAATTTTTCGAAGGGCTTTAAATCAGTCGTCAACATGTCATCCATGCTGGTGATTCGTGTTACTAAAGAAGAATGGGAATCATCAAGACTTGATCCTAAACCTGGAAAATGTTTTGCGGTTGGAATAATTTTAGATTTCCAAAGTCCTTTTGAAATCGAAAAACCAAAATCGCCCACATTTTTTGGATCCCCACCAAAAGACCTAACGCCAATAAAACTAGGTTCTTGGGGATTTGAAAGATCTAAAACCGGGGCCAAGTTCATTGTAAAACCTAAGTCACTTAAAAGGTGACCCACTTCCTCTCCGTAATTTTCAGCCAGAGACAAAGATTGTGTTTGCCCAAAAGCCAAAGCACTTGGCATCGGGGGTTGAACGGGAATTCTTGAAACAAATCCGCCTTCTTGGTCAACGGCAATCAGTGGTTTTACGCCCGTATTTTCTAGCGACAGCTGGGTGAGTTCGCGATTCATCTCTCGCACTTGTTCGAGCGACTTAATATTTCTTTTAAAAAGAAGAAATGAGCCCGGCTTAATTTTTGCTAAAAAAGTTTTTAGTTTTGGGTCTAGAGTGGCTTGAGAAAAACCAATCATAAATAATTGCCCGACCTTTTGATCCAAAGTCATTTTTGCGATCACCTCACGGATCGGATCTGGGACGTTAGCAGTGGATTTGAGCGACTCTTGAGCTAGAAGATAGTTCGGAAAAAGACCCGAAACTAAAAACAGGATAGCTAGTAGGTGCCCAAAGGACTTAAACTTATACATAACTGCTGTTAGATCGGCATTTTAAGAGGGAAATTCGAGTCTTGAAACATCTGCTTTTTTTCTTGATCACTGCACTTTTAATTCAGGCCTTTGGTCCAAGCACCGCTATCGCCACGCCTGAAGAAGGTGCTCGTCTTGTGGAAATTAATTATCCCATCGATGTCTACGCGCCTTACAAAGAGCGAAGGCGGACCTATGGGGCTAACTTTGGAATTCATTTGGAAAATTATGTTCCTGGCCGCTGGGAATCGCTGATTGACTCTGAATATTACGAAAATTCATATGGAAAAACCCCGATTTCTTTAACCTCTATTGAAGCCGGTTATAAATATAATTTTGTTTTAGGCTCTGTTAGTTTTATGGGGGGAATTGGTTATGGCGAAGCGACAACGACTTTTCTAGGCGCTAGTCGGGTGATGGGAGTTTATAAGTATTTTGGTCGCGGCATGTACGCACTAGATAATCTGCTCCCCGAGCCTTATATTGTTCCCTACGTAGCGGGCTCAATTTGGCAGATGAGAATCAAAGAAAGCGAAACAGGTTCAAGTGATGGCGGCACCGTCACGACCGGTATCGGATTTGATTATAGCTTTGGGGCTTTGATTCAACTTAATTGGATGGATCCAGATCTTGCAACCCAAACCCTGAATGAAAATGGAATTCAAAATACTTATCTAGATATCTTCGCCACTCAATATTTAAAGACTTTAAAAAAAGCAGACTCAAGCTTGGCCTCTAATTTTATATTAGGCTTAGGTCTTCGGCTGGAGTTTTAACAGATAATTGAGTTCCTCAAAGACAGCTGACCAAGTAATTGTATTCAGCCTGACATTCAATCGATGATCCGGCGTGATTGAATACTTTTTATTTTCTCGAGTTGCTAAAGAAATAATAGTTTCAGTTTTCAAGCGTGTCTTTTCTGTAAAAATAAGTGAAATCGATTTAACGCCGGCACTGATATCACGCACGCCTAAATCTTTACACTGCTTTCGAATCAACATCAGACCCATTAAATTGACCGTGGACTCTGGGATTTCGCCGTACTGGTCACGAAGCTCGGCTTCAATCTGATTTAAATCATCTTCAGATTTAATATCAGCCAAGGCCTTATAGTAAGAAAGCCTCAATCGAATATCTGGAATATAGCTGTCTGGAATCAGTGCAGGAATTCTTAAATTAACTTCCGGATCAAGTTCAAAATCATCAATCGGCTGACCCTTCGCTTCGGCTAAAGCTTGAGCCAAAAGATCCATATAAAGTTCATAACCTACAGAATCAATATGTCCACTTTGACTTTCCCCTAAAATATTTCCTGAACCACGAAGTTCCAGATCATATTGGGCAATTTTTAAACCGCTACCCAAAGCCGTATTTTCTTGAATTATTTTTAAGCGCTCTTGGGCATGGGAATCGATTTTTTTATCGCGTGGTAAAACAAGGTAACAATACGCTCGTTGCTTGGCGCGGCCGACACGCCCTCGCAGCTGATAGAGTTGGCTGACGCCGAACATATGCGCCTGATCGATAAAAATAGTATTAGCCGTAGGGACATCCATGCCGCTTTCGACAATGGCTGTACAAATTAAAAGATCGACTTCGTGATGAAAAAATCCAAGCATGGTTGTTTCAAGTTCATGCTCTGGCATTTGTCCATGGGCCACTTTAATTCGGGCCTTTGGAACCAGTTGCCGAATTTCATCAGCGACTCCATAAATGGATTGAACTCTGTTATGAACAAAATAAATCTGACCGCCACGAGCAATTTCTGCTTCGATGGCTTTCTTCAAGATTTCAGCTTCAAATTTACAAATAAAAGTTCGAGTCGGCAGACGATCAACGGGGGCTGTGTTGATCAAACTTAAATCTCTGATTCCGACAAGGCTCATATTTAAAGTTCTTGGGATGGGGGTCGCAGACAAAGTCAGAGTATCAATTTGTGTTTTCATCTTCTTAACGCGCTCTTTATGAGCTACACCAAACTTTTGCTCTTCATCTACAATCAGCAAACCTAGATCTTTAAAAGTCACATCTTTACTTAAGATGCGATGGGTGCCGATGAGAATATCGACTTTTCCTTCTGCGGCTTCAGCTAAAATCTTTTTTGCGTCTTTTGGACTTACAAAACGATTGATGGCCTCAATTCGAATCGGCCAACCATGAAATCTTTTTCTGAATGTTTCTAAATGTTGAAAGGTAAGAACTGTCGTCGGCGCAAGCACAGCCACTTGCTTTTGATTTTGAACAGTGAAAAAAGCAGCCCGCATAGCGACTTCTGTTTTTCCAAAGCCAACATCACCACAAATCAAGCGATCCATGGGCCGTGGAGAAAGAAAATCTTTGGTGATATCACTAAGGGCTCGCAATTGATCATCAGTTTCCTCGTAAGGAAAGCTGCGTTCAAACTGCGCGACTTCGGCTTCGTTCATTTTAAAGGCCGGACGTAAAATTTCAGCGCGCTTAGCATAAAGCTGCAGAAGATCAGCAGCCATATCGCGAAGATGACCTTTTACTTTGATTTTTGTTTTTTCCCAAGCCTGCCCGCCCAGGCGATCTAAGGGAGCAGCGGAAGAGGGCCCTGAATATTTTTGAATTTGGCCAATTCGATAAACGGGAAGGTAAAGTTTATCTTTGTCTTTGTAAGAGAGCTGAATAAATTCACTGTCAGCACCATTAATATTCATGATGCGCAGGCCTTCATATTGGCCAATTCCATGCTTCACATGCACGATAAAATCGCCAGGCTTTAAGTCGCCGAAACTGAGGCGGCGGGCCTTTTTTTGAAAATCTTCGGACGCATCCACTGTTTTTCGACGTTCTTTGGCGCCGAAAAAATCAGACTCTCTTAAAAAAATCAGACGTTCTTCGTCAATGCGCTGACTTTCAAAAATATTTTGCGGCAAAATATGAATTAGTTTTTGGTCACGATCTTGTTCCTGCAGCCAGGTATCCCACAGCAATTCGTGGACTGCGGGTTGCGCACTTTTCAGACCCATTTTTTCAAGTGAAAGTTTGAGCCTATTTTGTAAAAGTGGATTTTTGACGGCAATAATAATTCGGTAATTATCTGCACGCCATTTTTCGAGGCGACTTTTGATGGAAACAATCCAGGCATCAGTTCCTATTGTTGTGCTATTGGCCAGGTTCTGAAAATCATTCAGGCTTTGGGTTCGATAATGAACAGTGCTGATGGCGTCGGTCTGCTCTTCAAGGAACTCAAGATTTGAAATCGAAATCTCAAAAGAATCTTCGGGCCATTTCAAAGATTCGTAAGGCGTGTACAAAAGCTCAAGTTCAGGGCGAATTAAAATACTTTCTGAGTTTTCATAATCCTTTTTGAGATCGGCCCAGACTTCATCATGCTTCCGAGAAATTTCTGGCGGATCATTGGACCAAATTCTAACGGGGCTCGAAAAATAATCTAGGGCAGAATCTAATTTTGAGTAAAAATAGGGCAAAAGGAATTCAATGCCGGGATAAAAATTTTTAAGGACCAAGGCTCGAATGAGCTCTTCAGAATCCTCTTTTGAAACTTTGCGATCTGACAAATGGCCACGAACCCGGGCGATCATCGTTTCGTAATTATCGTCGGTGAACATCACTTCTCGGGCTGGAATAACGTGAAATTCAGCGATCTCATCGGTGCTTCGCTGCTCAGAAATATTGAAGTGTCTTAAAGATTCAATTTGATCCCCGAACAGCTCAATCCGAACGGGAGCCGCATGGGCTGCTGAAAAAATATCGATAATCCCGCCGCGAATCGCAAACTGCCCCACATCTTCAACCATCGGGGCTGAGGAATAACCCAGCGCCTGAAGTTGAGCCGAAAAATTTTCTGGAATTGAGTCACCCACTGAAAAGCGCGAAACTTTTTGTGAAAAAACAGAATAGGGGAGGGTGCGCTGACTCAAAGATTCAGCTGTGACAAGAAAAAGATCACCGGGCTTTGAGTTTTGCGCGCGGTAAAGAAAGTTTAATCGTTCATTGATGACTTTTGAATTTGGATACAGACCAGAAAATGGAGAGACGTCAAAACCAGGCAGAATCCAGCTGTTTTTTTTCGGATTAAAAACTTCTAAACACTGCTGAAATATACGGCAACTTTTTTCATCGGGAAATACAACCACATGCGGCAAGTCGTTAATATGTTTAGAAAAAGTTTGAGAAAAGAAAAACGCTAAGGTCAGTGGCGAAGTTGTGCCCACAAGTCGAATCACTTTTTTTTGCAATTCGAACTCTCGATCGAGAATTGTTTCTAGTCTTGTGTGGGTTAATTCTGTTGTCATTATCGTGTGTTAACTCGTTGGAGGTTCCTTTTTAATCCTTGGTTTTCTTTTCAGGGATGTATATAACAGTTTAGACCCAATGTAACTAAAGTTTGGAGGGGAATGTGCCTTTAGGTGGAGTCATATTTCTTGTGGTATTTATTGGCCTTTTCGGAACTGGTTTACTCTTTCTAGCACGCTGGACTGGCGGCCGCCGTGTGAGCAGCGCCGTTAAATTAGAACCTTATGAGTGCGGAATCCCGGGCCAAGATAAAAAAGACACCAAGGTGTCTGTGAAATTTTATCTGACAGCGATTCTTTTTATTCTTTTTGATATCGAAATTATTTTTATGTACCCCTGGGCACTGACCTTCCGCGACTTTATTGCCAGCGGGCAGGGTCTTGGTGTTCTGGTCGGCATGATGATTTTTATTGCCGTTTTTATTTTCGGACTTTTTTGGGAAATTAAATCTAAAGCTTTAGAGTGGGACTGATTCAATGGGTAAAGATATTTTTGAAATCCTTATCAACGGGATTAAGCTGGTAGTTATTTTCTTATTTATGGTTCAGTTGGTGCCAATCCTGGTTTGGGTTGAGCGCCGTGGATCTGCTTTTATTCAAAACCGTTTTGGTCCTAATCGAGTGGGTCCCTTAGGCTTAATGCAGTTGCTGGCGGATGCCGTAAAGTTTTTGACGAAAGAAGATTTTCTTCCGGGCCGCGCGATCAAATTTCTTTTTTATGCGGCTCCTGTCTTTGCGCTGATACCAGGTGCGGTTGCCTACTGCGCAATTCCTATGTCTGTGCCATTCAGCATTGAAGCTTTCCAAATGTTTGGTCAAAATTGGGGACCTTACCTCATTCGTATTCAAGGTTATGATATCGGTGTTGGAATTGTTTTTATTTTGGGCGTTTCGTCATTAGCAGCTTACACAATTTTGATGGCAGGTTGGGGCTCTGGAAATAAATTTTCTTTAATGGGTGCGATGCGCGCCAGTGCTCAGATTATCAGTTATGAGTTAGCTTTAGGACTTTCCATTGTCGGCATCATCCTGATGTATGGAACTTTCAACTTAAGCGAAATGATTCATCACCAAGAAGGCCTTCTAAAATTCAACTTTTTAGGCTTGGGTGTGGATGCGTCTTTAATACCAGGGCCATTTAAATATTTATTCCCTAACTGGGGAATCTTTTACCAACCATTGGCGTTTATTTTATTTTTTGCCGCAACTTTTGCTGAATCTAATCGATTGCCTTTTGATTTAGCCGAAGGCGAAGCCGAACTTGTGGCGGGTTTCCACACCGAGTACGGTGGATTTAAAATGCTGATGTTTTTCATCGGTGAGTACGCTCATATGATGATTGCTGCGGGACTTTGCACGACCTTCTTTTTTGGCGGATATTTGATACCATTTTGGTCGGTGGCTGAGGCCCAGGCTTTTATGCTAGATCTGTTATCTTCTCCGACCTTGGCCGGCATCATGGTGTCTTTAATATTTTTTATTTCTTACCTTTTGAAGTTTTTATTTTTTCTGTGGGTCTTTGTTTGGGTGCGATGGACGTTGCCACGATTCAGATATGACCAATTGATGGACTTAGGATGGAAGACAATGTTGCCGTGGGCCCTGGCCAACACGATGATCACTGCATTTGTTATTTATATCACAGCTTAGGAGCATATTGTGGGCGCTGACGCTTTTTTATTTTGGTTTCTAGCTTTTGTAGTCGTAGCTGCAGGGCTATCTGTGGTTTTAGTTAAAAATCCGATTTACTCAGCCTTAAGCTTAGCGATGACCATGGTTGGAGTCTCAGCCTTGTTTGTCACCCTCGGAGCTTATTTTATTGCGGGCGTGCAGGTGATTGTTTATGCCGGCGCCGTGATGGTTCTATTCGTTATGGTTTTAATGCTTTTTGATCTAAAGGCTGAAACTCAAGCCTTCTCGCGCGGGAAAATAACGGGTGGGATTAAAATCGCAACGGTTGGACTGCTTTTAGGAATGGTGATTACGACGATTATTTCAGCGGGTGGAATCCTGTCTGAGCCACCGGCGCAGGAAGTGGCTCAGCTTCCAGCCGATTCATCGAAAGCTCTGGGTGTACTTCTTTTCACCAAACATATTTTTGGTTTCGAAGCTTTAGGCGTCCTTCTGTTGGTGATCGCAATTGGAACCGTGGCGCTAGCAAGATCTAAAGGAGGCACACATGCCGAACACTGATTTCATCACCCAAATTGGCTTGAATCATTATTTGGTTTTATCAGCGGTGATATTTTTTATGGGCATGGGCGGAGTTTTGTTTCGACGAAACGTGATTGTATTATTGATGTGTATAGAGCTGATGCTAAACGCCGTGAATTTAAGTTTTGTGGCCTTTAGTAAATACTCCAATTTAATCGATGGTCAGATCATGGTTTTCTTTGTCATGACAATCGCTGCAGCGGAAGCCGCTGTTGGCTTGGCGCTGGCGGTCTCTATTTTTAAACGCTACCGCGAAGTCAACATTCGCTTTTTTGAACACTTAAAAGGATAAGTCAGCTATGGACCACGCAACATTAATTGCCGTTCTTATTTTAAGCCCGCTTGTTGGATTTTTAATCAACGGATTTCGCTATAATAAACACGACTATAAAGTGTCTGGTGCAATTGCAAGTATTGCAGTTTTAACTTCTTTTATTTCGGCCATTTTGCTTTTCATCGAATTGTTAAATTTGCCGCACGAAAGTCGGCAAATCAGTGCTCAGTTTTTTGAATGGATCGCAACTGATAAACTAAAAGTCAATGCTGGCTTTATGGTGGATTCGCTCAGCGCAATTATGATTCTTGTCATCACAGGCGTTGGATTTTTGATCCACCTCTTTTCTATTGGATATATGCACCACGATAAGGGTGTTGCGAAATATTTTGCTTATTTAAATCTTTTTATTTTCAACATGTTGATTTTAGTTTTAGGCGATTCTTTGCTGACGATGTTTGTTGGCTGGGAAGGCGTTGGCCTTTGTTCTTACTTGCTCATTGGTTTTTGGTTTACAGATCCAGCAAAAGCCACGGCCGGCATGAAGGCGTTTATTACAAACCGAGTGGGCGATGCCGCCTTTTTGCTGGGGATGTTTGTTTTATTTACGACGTTTGGAACTTTAAATTTTTATGAGATCAATAGCTTGATTCCAACGACTCCGGACTTAACTTGGACCGGCGCCATCACGTTGGGAACAATGTTTTTATTTATTGGAGCGACGGGGAAGTCAGCGCAAATTCCCCTTTATGTTTGGCTGCCTGATGCCATGGCAGGTCCGACACCTGTTTCGGCACTGATCCA
>JAYWEQ010000071.1:0-13735 GCA_043779185.1 Pseudobdellovibrionaceae bacterium | reverse complement strand
CTGAAACAACTGTCTTTAAATGAAACAGATTAACAGAAAAGATAGACAAGCAAATTTATTTGACAAAGTGGGTCTTATCCATCAATCTAGTTGTATCAGACCTGGTCCAAGGTCCGAAATAGTCTCTTAAGAATGCCAAAGTTATTAAAACGATAAACCCCTCAAAAGAGCCAATAGCCCATAAAAACTAAAATATTGATGAATATCAAAAAGTTGATGCCCAAAAGGAGCCTCCCTTGCCAGATACAAAATCACCTTCCTCTGCCGACGTAAGTAAAAAACGTGGCCGCAGCAAAGCTCAACCCGTCGATAAAGCCGAAGACGGAGCTGTCGCAGAATCAGCACCCGTTGTTTCTGCACCACCCATCGAGTCGACGGTGGCTTCAGCCCCTCAAGTCAGTGCCCCTTCTGAAACAACGTCTTCCGGGCCTAGTGCGTTAAGCCAACCGCAGGAAAGACCGACGCCCACAGGATCTAATTCAGGCGGCGGCAGCTACCAAAGAAATGATAGAAATAATCATCGCCGTTTTGATAATAATAAAAGAAATAATAATTCAGGTGGTGGCGGCGGAGATCGCAATCGCAGTGGTGGCGGAGACTACAAATCCAATAACAACAGCGGCGGCGGCAGTGGTGGAAGTTCTAACAACAATCAAAGACGGGATTTCAGACAAGATCGAAATTACAACCGCCCGAACCAAGATGATTCTCCGGGTGAATTAGCAAATACAGAATTAACCGACGCCGATTTAGCAGAAATAAAGCTGACGGAAGAGGAAAAAAGTTGGCTGTCATCAAAGGATTTAAAATCAAAATCCATCACTCAGCTGACAGAGCTTGCTCTGAAATTAAAAATTGAAAATGCCGCCGGAATGCGCCGCCAAGATATGATTTTTGAGATCTTAAAACGTGCGGCCCGATTAGGCGTTGATATTTATGGCTCTGGCGTTTTGGAAATCTTGCCCGACGGTTATGGATTCTTAAGATCTCCGGATTATAATTATCTTCCGGGTCCTGATGATATTTACGTCAGCCCTTCGCAAATTCGCCGATTTGGTTTACGAACCGGTGACACCGTCACAGGCACAGTTCGTCCACCCAAAGAGGGCGAGCGTTACTTTGCGCTATTAAAGGTTGATTCATTAAATTTCGAAAATACTGACACTGGTAAAGATAAAATTTTATTTGATAACTTAACTCCGCTTTATCCTGATCAAAGGTTGCGCTTAGAACACAATCCCGGCGAACTGACGACTCGGGTTGTGGATTTAATGTGCCCATTGGGTAAGGGCCAGCGGGCTTTAATCGTAGCACCGCCAAGAACTGGTAAAACAGTTCTGATGCAAAATATTGCCAACGCCATTTCAGCCAATCACCCAGAAGTAAAATTAATCGTTCTTTTGATCGATGAGCGCCCTGAAGAAGTTACGGACATGCAGCGAACCGTAAAAGGGGAAGTGATCAGTTCAACATTCGATGAGCCTCCCACTCGGCACGTTCAGGTGGCAGAGATGGTGCTTGAAAAAGCCAAGCGCCTTGTCGAGCACAAACACGACGTTGTCATTTTGCTAGATTCCATCACTCGTTTAGCTCGCGCCTACAATACGGTCGTTCCCCCTTCGGGAAAGATCCTATCGGGTGGTGTGGATTCCAATGCTCTTCATAAACCAAAGCGCTTTTTTGGAGCAGCTAGGAATATTGAAGAGGGTGGATCTTTAACCATCATAGCGACCGCCCTGATCGATACGGGTTCTAGGATGGATGAGGTTATTTTCGAGGAATTTAAAGGAACCGGTAACTCTGAGATCCATTTGGACCGCAAACTGATGGAAAAACGAATTTTCCCATGCATGGACATCAATAAATCAGGAACTCGAAAAGAAGACTTATTGATCGAAAAGGGCGATTTAAACCGCCTTTGGATCCTAAGAAAGGTCCTAGCTCCGATGAATGTCATCGATGCGATGGAATTTTTGCAGGATAAGATTACTAGCAGCAAAACTAACGGCGCCTTTTTGACCAGCATGAGCGGCGGATAAGGGAAATTTCTCTTGTCCCCTATGGCTCGATATGTTACTCAAAGGCCCTTACAAAGGAACCGCTATGAAAGACAAAATTCACCCCCAAGTTAACACCGTCGTTTTCAAGGACATTTCTTGTGATTACTCATTTTTGGGGACGTCGACTTTGTCTTCTAAAGAGATGGTTAAATGGGAAGATGGTAAAGAATATCCTCTGATCAAAGTTGAGATCTCTTCGCAATCTCATCCTTTCTACACTGGTAAGCAGCGTATTATGGATACCGAAGGTCGTATCGATCGCTTTAAGAAAAAATACGCTAAAAAAGCTTAGCTATTCATTTTGGATAAATTAAGAAAGTGCGGCATGAAAAATGACCGCACTTTTTTTTTGACGTGATAAATTGTCTTTTTCCCCTGACTCAGCGAGAATTTCAAAATGTTTTCAAAATTAAGTGAAGTCGAATCCCGGTACGAACAGGTTAATATGGCGCTTCAGCGGCCCGACGTCGCATCGGATATGAAGCAGTACCGCCAATTGATGAAAGAACTTTCAGACCTTGAAAAAGTCGTTTCCATCTATCGTGATTACAAACAAAAAAACGAAAGCTTAAAAGCGAATAAAGAGATGCTTTCTTCCGAAAGCGATTCTGAAATGCGCGAAATGCTGCGTGAAGAAATTCGTGATTTGGAAGAACAAATTCCAGCGTTAGAATCAAAACTGAAGCTGTCCTTAATCCCCAAAGATCCCAAAGACGATAAAAATATTATTCTGGAAATTCGCGCTGGTGCGGGTGGTGATGAAGCCGCTCTTTTTGCTGAAGAAATTTTTCGCGGCTATTCTTACTTTGCGACCAAGCAAGGCTGGAAAGTAGAAATGATGTCTTACTCAGAAGGCAACGTGGGCGGCGCCAAAGAAATCATTGCGCATGTGACGGGCGAATCTGTGTTTAGTAAATTAAAACATGAAAGCGGAGTGCACAGGGTTCAGCGCGTTCCAAAAACAGAAGCGCAAGGCCGCGTCCACACCTCAACAATTACAGTTGCCGTTATTCCTGAAGCGGAAGTGAATGAAATTAAAATTGAAGATAAGGACATCACGATAGATACCATGCGCTCCAGCGGGGCGGGTGGACAGTCGGTCAATAAAATTGAATCAGCTGTTCGGATTCATCATTTGCCGACGGGACTCATGGTGCATTGCCAAGAGGGAAAATCGCAAGGCGCCAATAAACAGCGGGCTTTTCAAATTCTTTTTGCAAAACTTCAAATGCTTGAAGATGACCGCGTTCGACAACAAGCTTCTGATGCAAGGCTTGATCAAATCGGCACGGGCGATAGGTCCGAGCGCATTCGAACTTATAATTTTCCACAGTCAAGAATCACAGATCATCGAATTGGTCTGACGCTGCATTCTTTGGATGATGTGATGAAGGGCAGTTTTGAAAATTTAATTGATCCTTTGATTGCTTACTTCCAAGCCGAAGCTCTTAAAAGACAGACGGGAAGTTAAGAATGGAAATCAAAGCGGTCTTGGATAAAACCATTAAGTTTTTTAAAGATAAAGGTTTTGAATCCCCGCGCCTGCACGCCGAACTTCTTTTAGCGCATTCCTTAAAAATTGAACGCATTCAACTTTATTTAAAATTTGAGCAGATTCTGAATGAACAGGAGCTGACTGCGGCTCGCGAACTCGTCAAACGTTATGTGCAAGGTGAACCGGTTGCCTACATTGTCGGGGAACGCGGATTTTTTGGTCATATTTTTAAAGTCGGTCCTGGCGTTTTAATTCCAAGACCTGAAACCGAGCATTTAGTTGAAGAAGCTATCGATTGGATGAAAAAAAATCCTCAAGAAAATTTAACGGTGGTTGATCTAGGTTGTGGAACAGGGTGCATCGGGTTGAGTGTTCTTAAAGCCAATCCGACAGCTCATCTGATCGCAGTTGATATTTCCGAACCAGCTCTTAATTTTGCTAAAGAAAATGCGACCAGCTTAGGCGTCGCAGATCGCTGCCGCTTTCTTTTAACCGATGCTGAAAATATTGAGCTTGTTTTAGCAGAGGTTAAAAAACTGGGTGCTGGCAAAATCCATCTGCTGTTATCAAATCCACCTTATATTTCTGAAACTGACACAGAAGTGCAAAAGTCTGTTAAGGACTTTGAACCTTCGGAGGCATTATTTGCTAAAGACAACGGATTATCAAAACTAAGAAAATGGTCCGAGCTTTATTTACCTTTTTTGTCGGAACCAGGTTTGATGTTGATGGAAATGGGCTACCAACAGGGTCCCGATATGAAAAACCATTTTGATCAGTTAAAATTTAAATCAGTGTCGATCAAAAAAGATCTTTCGGGACACGATCGCATCATTAGAGGTGAAGTTCATGGATAATATGGCAGTTCAAGGCGGACATAAATTAAACGGCGAAGTTTCTACCAGCGGCGCAAAAAACGCAGCCTTACCCATTTTTTTTTCGACGATTCTGGCCGAAGGAGAACATAAATTTAGCAATGTCCCAAAACTTAAAGACATTGAATCAACAGCAAATCTGCTTGAAAGCTTAGGCTGTAAAACCCAGCGCGACGGAAATAATTTCTCAGTGAAAGCTTCAGCCCTTAAAAATTTTGAAGCCCATTATGATCTGGTTCGTAAAATGCGCGCCAGTATTTTGTGTTTGGGCCCGATGCTGACAAAATACGGTGAAGCCGTGGTTTCATTGCCAGGCGGATGCGCCATCGGCACAAGGCCCATTGATTTGCATCTTGATGGCATGAAAGCTCTGGGCGCAGAAATCACAACCAGTGAAGGATATGTCACCGCCAAAGCTAAAAAATTAAAAGGAGCCAATTTTTTATTTGAAACCTGCACTGTCGGCGGAACGGAAAACGTGATGATGGCTGCAACGTTAGCTGATGGAACAACAGTTTTAGAAAACGCTGCCAAAGAACCCGAGATCGTCGATCTAGCCGATTACTTAAATAAAATGGGTGCAAAAATCACCGGACAGGGAACAAGTGTCATCACAATTCAAGGTGTTGAAAAATTAAAACCGGCCGAACATTCAATTATGCCAGACCGGATCGAAGCAGGAACCTTGCTGATGGCGGGCGCAATCTCTGGTGGCGAAGTGATTGTCAAAAATTGCACGGCAGCCCACTTAGAACATTTGATTCAAAAAATGAAAGAGTGTGGTTTTAAAATTGATTCCGGAAAAGATTGGGTCAAAGTGCATCCCACAAAAACATGGGAGTCTGTTGATATCACAACGGCGGCCTATCCGCTTTTTGCGACAGATCTTCAGGCGCAATTTATGGCTTTGATGGCCGTCGCTGAAGGGACCAGCGTTATCACCGAAACTATTTTTGAAAATCGTTTTATGCATGTGCAAGAATTAGTTCGTCTGGGTGCCGACATCACTCCTAAAAGTCGCGTCGCCGTTGTGCGCGGACGACCGGGTGGCCTGACAGCAGCCCCCGTGATGGCCACAGATCTTCGCGCCAGTGCAAGTTTGGTTTTAGCAGGTTTAGTTGCTAAGGGCGAAACAGTTGTTAATCGAATTTATCATTTAGATCGCGGCTACGAAAACCTTGAAGGTAAACTCTCTGCTTTGGGTGCTAAAATTTCCCGACGAGCGTAAGGATGAAGCTATAATTATAGACAGCTTGATTTGTGCGGCATATCCTCCGCGAATAAAATTTTCCTCAGCTCCAAAATTTTTATTAGTCGACGGTTTTTTTATTATGGGTGTTGGTCTTTTCAGGGAAATAAGATGCAAAGGTATTGGCATCTGCAGACAGAAGCTTCATCAGCTTGGGATGAATAAATAGCTTTTCTCGACCGACAGTGACCTCCTCTAATATTCCGATCGCGACAAGTTTTTTAAGGTAGCGGGAAGCAGCTTGTCGTTCAGCAAGTCCTTTTTCCGTGACGTTTTGAATTCGACAATATGGAAGTTCAAATATTAAGCTGACTAACTCATAAGTATAAATTTTAGGGGCTCTTTTTTGAACATGCGCGGTCGTATGACGCATTAGATTTTTAATCGCTTCAATTTTGTTTGTTGTCCAATGAGAAGTTTCTTCAACACCCTGGAGTATAAATAAAATCCATTCCTCCCAAGCCCCTTTTTTTGTGACCGCTAACAGTAATCGATAATAGTCTTCTCTTTTTTGTATAAGATAGCGGCTTAAATATAAAACAGGTAAACCCAATAGGCCCTCTTGAATTAAAAATAGGCTATTTAGAATTCGGCCTGTGCGGCCATTGCCATCAGTGAAAGGATGGATTGCCTCAAACTGATAATGTCCTACAGCCATTCGCACAAGTGGATCAATCTCATCGGCCCCATTTAAAAATTGTTCCCAATTCCCAAGTAATGTTCTCAGGAGATTTTCTGTTACAGGAGGTGTATAGATAATTTTTTTAGTTTTATCATTAATCAGTTGTGTGCCAGGAACCCGTCGCACACCCATATCCACACCCTTGATTGTGCTGCAGATTTTCTCCATTGTTCTGGTATTTAGGGGGTGTTTTTTAAGGGAGTTAAAGCCTTCCATAAGGGCATGTCCGTAGCGCAAAGCTTCTGTTGTAGCGGGATCCGCTTTTTCTTCCATGTGCCCATATTGAAAAAGACGATCGGCTGTGGTCACAATATTTTCGATTTCAGAACTGGCGCGAGCCTCAAGCAAAGGTAGAATACTAATTAAAATACTTTGATTTGGAATTAGCTCGGCAGCTTTTTTCAACTCTGCAAGTGCTGCTCGCGCTGAAACGCATTTTTTTAGAACCGGCTTAGACTCTAAATCGACCTTCTTCGGGGGAAGCAGTGGCAAATTCTGGTAGGGCCTTGCTGGATCCCAGGGCAATACAGACATATCCTTATTTTTCAATTTTGGCGACATATTCTAAAGATATGTCGCTGCCGACAACAAGTCAATAAAACGTGTCGCAAATTCTCTATTTTAGCGACATGTTTATTTAAGATATATATCCTAAACTAGTTGTTTCAAATTGAGATTCAACGCAAAAAGAGCAAAAAAAAAAGCTCTGAGGGGGGCTCAGAGCTTCGGGTAACATTATCTTAGTTCAGGAGGGGTATCGAACTAAGATGTCAAAAACTGTGGTTGCTATCGGGCTTTTTTAAGCGACCAGTTTGAGACCTGTTCTTTGGTTTCGGGAGGGGGTCCTTAGAGCCAAAGTGATTTTGCAGGTCCAACTGGCTGCAAAGCCCAATAACTAACACAAAAACTTATTTTGTAATCCATCCTAAACCAGGGGTCGGTGAACTTTCGTTAGCTGCTTCGGCTGTTGCGGAAACCGCAAGGACTGCCAAGATATAAATAACGACAAGAGCTTTTTGAATCATTTGAAACCTCCTCCATCTGCTTAGTTACAAATCACTTAAGCAAAGCACGTGCCAAAAAGTTTGACAGTCTGTTGGAAACTAGCGGTATTTCAGGACTTTATACTGGTAAAAAGAAATCCATTTTGGAACTCAAACCCATAATGGAACCACAATTCAGGACCAAAGAGGGGATCACAAAGCCTGCATAGGCGCTTGGCGATTTCCCCAGTAAAATATTTAAGTCATGACGAATACAGAAGTTCAATGGGTCCTTCGCTCGGATCAGGGAAAGTTGCGCGGTCCTTTTAATACGCAGGTCGTATTGAAAATGATTCGTGAGGGTCAAGTCAGCGGTGAAGAAAAGATTGCCCGTTATCCCGGCGGCAAGTGGATTCCTATTTCTCAGGAGCCTGAGTTTTATGATCATTTGCTAGGTGCTTTGGAAAATGATGTCGTTGAAGCGAAAAAAGAGACGACTTTTCGCCAACAAAAAGAGGAAGAGACCATTCTGCCCGAAAGCGCTATTCACCTTTCAAAAATTGAAATTGAAAAGCCTGTTCCCGAATATCCCAAAAACCAAGTTCTTGAAGAAAAAAAACAAAGCGCGCCGGTCATTGAACTGTCTAATTTGAAACAGATGGAAAAACAAACGCGCCTTCGCTTGATGTGGAAGCCGGTTCTTGGATTAGGTGTCGTCATTTTGCTCGGAATTATTTTGCTGTTTTGGCCAAGCTCAAACAGCAAAGGGAAGCTGCGATTGATCGCCCCGAAAGCCGGGGAGGATACTTTTTCAAGTGAAGAAGTGAAAGCTCGGACTAAGCTGGCGTTAGCTGATATTCAAGAAGACAGCGTCGAGTCCTATCTGCAAGCGCAAAACAAATTGGTTTCTTTAATTGAGGGTGCGCCGAGGTTTTTGCCGGGGCGGGCGTTGCTTTGTCTGGTTTACAAAGAGCTTTGGCCCTATACATATCAGGATCAAGTCGATCAAAAAGTTCTGACCCAGTTCAGTCAGGCGACCAAAAATTTAAATCTCATTGGAATTCATGGAAATATTTGTGAAGCCATTAAATTAATGACCTTAGGCCGCGTGAAGGAAGCACGCGGTATTGTGGATAACATGATGGATAACCCGGATGACATTTCATTTCTGTCTTTGATTTATGTCATCAAGGCCGAGCTTCTTAGTTATGATCACGATTTCAACAATTCGATCGCTTTTTATCGCCAAGCCATGGAAAAAGGAAAAGATTGGTTGAAGCCAAGAGTGGCCTTGGGGTTCTTGCAAATTAAAACTAAGCAATTTGCTGAGTCCATGGAAAACTTCCAAAGTGCGCTGAAGGTGAATCCAAATCATAAATCGGCCAAGCTGGGGATGGGGTTTGTGCTTTATAAAGGCTATAATAAAATCGATGAATCTTTTGAATGGCTTAAGACCGCACTGGATATGCGCTCCAGAGCTCCCCGCGAAATTGAAGGAGAAGGATATTTTATTTTGGCGACCTTGGCGCTTCAAAGAGACGACAAAGACTTAGCCAGACAATCAGCGGCGAAGGCCTATGAACGCGATCCACAGAATCCAGAGATTAAAGATTTTCTGATTCGCCTTGGTGGAATGGATGACCTGAAAATGGCGGGGGCTCAAAAAAATGAGCTGATTTTCTTGGGTGACCAGTATGCCCGGCAAGGCGATTGTTTTTCAGCGCAAGCCCAATATAAAACCGCTTTTGAATTAGATCCTAAAAATGGTGTGGCTGCGATGAAAGCCGCAAAATGTTTATGGCAGTTGCACCAATCTTTTGAAGCTATCGAATGGTTAAAAAAAGCAACTCTTGCAGATCCTAGTTTAATTTCTGCGTATGTCTTGCGGGCCGATTATCTGTCCAGTCGCTTTGACTTTGTTTCGGCTTCTCAAATTTTGGCACAAGCTAAGCGAGATGCTCCGGACAGCTATGAAGTTTATCGTGGGCTTGCGCAAATGGAGTTTAGAAAAAATAATTTAGAGGGCGCCATCGTTTATGGACAGAAGGCCCTTTCTTTTTATCAAGGGGATATCGACACACTCATTTTACTTTCTGAAGCGAATATTTTCTTAGCCAAAAAAATTCTGCCAGGAACATTGCCCGAAGTAAAAAAACGAGATGACGCCTTAAAAGATGCGACTCGTTTTGCGTTAAAGGCTTTAGAAATTGATGGTAGTAGTCTTGATGCCAATAAAAATTATGCGCTGATCATGAGTGTCACAACCGGAGTTGATGCAGGCGCTAGAATTCTTCAAGAATTAATTAGAAAATATTCTTTTAACTATGAATATCGGGTGGCCTTGGCAGATCTTTTTCGGAGTGAGCAGCGGTATCCGCAGGCCCAAGCTTTTTACGAGCAAGTGACCGATGCAGATCCCAAGAACAAAGACGCGTTTTTAGGATTGGGCGAATGTTACAAAGAACAAAAAGAATTTACCAAAGCTTTGAAGGCTTATTTGTCGGCCTCGGCCTTAGATCCAACAGATGCGCGTCCGATATTTGAGGTGGGTCGTCTTTATTTTGAATCGCAGCGGTATGATGATGCGGTCAAATACTTTGAAAGATCCAATAAGATCAACCCCAACTATCCCAAAACCTTTTATTATAAAGCGAAGGCGGCCTTTGCGGCGGGGGCCTTAGATGTTGCGATGGAGGCCATCAAAACGGAGAAAAAAAATAATCCCTATTTATCAGACAGCTACGTTTTGGCCGGGCAAATTCATTATGCACAGAAGCAATACTCCGAATGTGCGAGCGAATATGCCCAGGCGCTGAAGCTTCGTGCTCAAGGGGCCGAGGTCTATGTCCGAGCAGCCCAGTGTTACCGACTGAATGGCTCCACCGAGGTCGCCGAAGATATGCTAGCCATTGCGGCGACGCGGGAAAGTGGCTTTGCTGAAATTTATCGCGAGCAAGGTGCGATTTTTGATACAAAAGGGGACCGTAAGGCCTCGATCAAGGGTTATTGCTTGTATTTAGAGCTTTCGCCAAATGCCCCGGATAAAAAAGAAATTGTCGGTCGATTAAACCAACTTGGATTTCCAAGTGAAGATTGCAATACTAAATAAGTGACGGAGGATAAATGAGAATTTCTGAAAAAATGAATAATTTGGCAGACGGAATGAAATCTGGTGTAAAAACGGGATCGGCGCGAACGCTTCTTGTGGTGCTTCGTGGATTGACCGCTTTTTTCCTGGCGCTAACATTGTCTTTAGCGGGTCAAGAAGCTTCCCATTACGGCACCCTTTCGCTTTTGTTTGTTATTTTAGTGGTGATGGCAGTTTTTATGCGAATTTCACAGGCGTGGACTTTAGGACATGTCTTAATCTTTGATCTTATGATGGTTCTTGTCGCGCAACTTCTTCGAATGTATATACTTTTAGCACCTTAAAACGAAAAAGGGTCTGCGATGATTGACGTAAAACTTCTTGAAAAAAAAACCGACAGCGGTCCTTCTTACTTTGATGAATATCGACAAGGTCTAGTGAATCGTGGCGCCTCGACGGAAATATTAGACCAAATTATTGATCTAAACCGGCAGCGTAAAGAGATGATCTTTCAAGCTGAGACCGCCAAATCAAAGCAAAATAAAATCAGCGGCGAAGTAGTGCAGTTAAAAAAATCAGGACAAGATGCAAGCCAAATCATTGCTGAAATGGGAAAGCTTTCGACAGCTGTGAAAGAAATGGAACAGCAAGCGCAAAGCTTGGATTTGCAAGTGCACCAACTTTTGCTGACGATTCCGAACAAACCCCACTCTTCAGTGCCCGTTGGCAAAGGGGCTGAAGATAATAAGCTTGTAAAAAAAGTGGGCGAACCAAAGAAATTCAGCTTTAAAGCCAAAGAGCATGGCGACTTGGGTGTTGCTTTAGATATTTTGGATTTTGATCGTGGAACGAAAGTGACGGGCGCGCGCTTTACATTTTTAAAAGGCGCTGGGGCTCAGCTTGAGCGAGCCTTAATTCAGTTTATGATGGATCTTCATAGCACGAAGCATGGCTATACTGAGATGATTCCACCGTTT
Source organism: Pseudobdellovibrionaceae bacterium (assembly GCA_043779185.1). Taxonomy (GTDB): domain Bacteria; phylum Bdellovibrionota; class Bdellovibrionia; order Bdellovibrionales; family Bdellovibrionaceae; genus JAYWDA01. Next base: position 2,326 of record JAYWEQ010000071.1, on the reverse strand, counting down.
ATTGTGAATGATAAAAGTTTAACGGGCACAGCTCAGCTGCCAAAATTTGCTGAAGATCTATTTCACCTAGCAGGGACGAATTATTATTTAATTCCGACGTCAGAAGTTCCAGTCACTAATTATTTTGCTGGCGAAATTTTAAATGAAAGTGATTTGCCAAAAAGTTTTTGTGCTTATTCACCTTGCTTTAGATCTGAAGCCGGCAGCCATGGTCGCGACACCAAAGGTCTGATTCGCCAACATCAATTTAATAAAGTAGAATTAATGACCTTTAGTCATCCGGATCGTTCGCATGAAATGCATGAACAACTGACCAGTCATGCAGAAAAAGTTCTCACTGAACTTGAATTGCCCTTTCGTCGTATGCTTTTATGCACGGGCGATATTGGTTTTGGATCTGCAAAAACTTATGATTTAGAAGTTTGGCTGCCTGGGCAAAGCGAATATCGTGAAATCAGCTCGTGCTCTAACTTTGAAGACTTTCAAGCCCGTCGCGCCAACATTCGATTTAAATCCCAAGGGGGAAAGCCCCAGTTTTTGCACACCTTGAATGGCAGTGGTTTGGCTGTCGGGCGCACATTGATTGCAGTTCTTGAGAACTATCAACGTGAGGACGGCACTGTGGCCATTCCAAAGGTTTTACAAAACTATATGGGTGGCAAAACGGAAATTAAAAAACCCTAACCATAACTCAACGCGCTAACTGTGATTATGATTGAACGCTGAGCTTAAGTTCACTAAAACGGTCGACGGAGAGCTGGTAGAGCGGTTGAATACAACAGTCTTGAAAACTGTCAGGCCTTCGCGGGCCTCGAGGGTTCGAATCCCTCGCTCTCCGCCAATTCGGTTCCAGCTAGAATACAAATCAACTAGAGCCTAATTTTTCAGAAACGCAGCCATTTGCAGCCACGTCTTCGTCCCAAATTTGGTTGGCGTAATTTTTTAAAGCCGCTTTGTCCAAGTGTGAATATGTTTGCGCCACTGAAACTGTATTGCCGAGTTGGGCCGCCGCCACAGCGAGGTTTCCATTCGATTTATTGAAGGCCAAACTTGCTCCTCCGTGTCGCATGATGTGAGTTCCACGCATGTCCAGACCGGCTTTTTTAAAGGCTTGGTCATAGGCATACTGAATTTGCCTGTACTCGATCACTTGACCATCCAAAGCAAAAACAAGTCCTGAGGAATTTCGTGTGAACTGCGCCCTCAAGACCTTGTAAGACTCAGGAAGTAAGGTGCTGACCTTTTTGCCGTCTTTCTGCTTCTCAGAGTTTTTAAATCCAAGTTGAACATGTGCGGCTATTCCCTTTTTTCGAGGCCAGTAAATAGACTCTTTGATTTCAAGTTCCGAATGCCGTGGCACTTCAAGATGGAATTTTATGTTTTCCCACTTTATCGCCGCAGCTTCAGAAATTCTTAGAGCCTGGAAATACTGCACAGTTGCTAGTTTAGAAAACATCTCGCCATTGTGAAGCCTTCTAAGATTATCTCTGAACAAATAGAACTGTTCTTCCGTGAGATGCTTTTCTTTTGGTTGCAGCTTTTTGATGATAACAGATTCCCTATGCCGTTTTTTGATAGGGTCGAGGGTCTGATAGTCGTCAAAGTACTCTCTGCAAAAGCTTAGTAACGTCGTTAATAAACGTAACTCCTGTTCAAAGGTTGTCCGGGTTGTTTTATATTCACCAGATTTTTGCTTTTTAGTTAATCCGCCAATCCATTTATCAATCGTAGAGCTGTTAAACTCTGAGAGAGACGTGCCTAATAGGGGATCGAAGTACAATCGCAATTGTCGTTCATAGAGGTCCACAGTACTTTTTCGAAGAGACCTGTAACGAATCTCTCGGAACTTGTCGATGACATCCGCAAGAGTCGCGGTTGACCTAGGGGTAGAGTTTTGAGTGACATCCGAATTTAATTGGCTAGAAATGAGCCAAGTTCGGGCGCCATCAAGGTTAGGAAACGACTTAGTTTCCCTCCGCTTTACTTTATCCTCAAGAACCGTTTTTCTTGCATAGTACGTGTTGCCACGCTCTGGAATTTGATAGAATTTTAAAAATTCATTCCAGATCCAGAGCTTTGATATTCCCCTGTAACCTTTGATGACTTGGTAAATCCTACGTTTTCCGCTGTATACCTTCGGGTCAAAATTTTTCATGCCGTGCTCCTTTTTTCAAGGGCTGCGACAACTTCTGAGTACCTGAAACGAACGCTTCTATTTAATTTCTTATATGGAATCCAGCCCATTCTCATGAGCTTGTTCAAATAAGAAACGGAAAAGCGCAGTTTCGCCGAAAGCTCCCGTTTTGTTATCCAATCTTCCGTCATG
>JAYWEQ010000070.1:0-3776 GCA_043779185.1 Pseudobdellovibrionaceae bacterium | reverse complement strand
ATACGACGGCATGATTAAGTTTTCTAAAAGTGATCTTGCAAACTTTTTAATACGAGAGCATAGCGAAAACTTGTCTGAGCTTGAAGCAAAGCTCTTGGGAGCTGAGCACTATGATGATATGCGCTGGATCAACCGCGCCGTTGAAAAGGTAAGACTTGCCAAGCGCAGCGGCCTTGAGCTCACTCTTGAAGAATTAATGACAAAGCGAAAGCCGATTGAGAAAATAAAGTCCTCTCTTAAGAAGAAGGAAAATAATCAGCGCGATCAAGGCGCAAATAATAATCTCTATATCGAAAATCAAGTTGATCCGAGCGCAGATGAAATCCCTTGAGGGCTAGGCCCTTAAAGAGTTTCCTGTCTTTTGTTGCTTGATTTTTTTTCGGAGTTGTATGAAACTCTATTCTAGAAAAGGCTCTGAATTTTTAGAGCCTTCGTTCTTTGAAAATTTGGAAGTTGGAGAGTGGTTGACTTCTGCGGAGGCAGCCCGATTTTTAGGAATTTCACCGAATGCTTTGAGAATCAAAGTCTGTCGGGGAGAAATTGAATTTAAAAAATTGGGAAGCCGTCTGAGGTTTCGTAAGTGCTGGCTGAATAGCTTGCTCCTGAAAGGAGCATGATAATGGCAATTAAGCCTTACATAAAAGACGGAAAGAAACTGTATCTAGTAGAAGTCAAAGTGAGAGATCAAGATGGAAAACAAATCTATCGTTGTCGGTATGGGATCACTTCAGAAAGAAAAGCCGATGAGGCAGCCTTCGAGCTCAGAAAAGAGCTTGAGGCCTTCATCAATAAGAAACCAGTTCATTCTTGGAAAGCTTGGCTTCAGAAGTGTTTGATTAGTTTAAAGAAACAATATCAACCCTCGACCTATTATTGCTACGAGAAGTGCTTGAATAGATATGTGCTGCCGATTTGGGAAGAAAAGGACATCACCAAGATTACACAAGATGATGTTCGCGATCTGATTTTCGAAAACCTTCCCGAAGAGGTAACGCCACACACTCGAAAGCACACACTGAAACTTGTTCGAAAAATATTTCAGATGGCCATTGATAATCAAGAGCTGGCTCTGAACCCCTGTGCTGGGGTGACGGTCAAAGCTCCAGTCAATGACCAAGAAGTTTTAAATCGAGTGGAAGTGGATCGGCTTCTGACCGAAGCAAAGGTTACGAATCATTACTTTTACCCCGTTTGGGTAACGGCCTTAAAAACCGGAATGCGCTCAGGCGAGATGATTGCACTTTTGTGGTCAGATGTGGATTTTGAAGCCAAGATGATTCACGTTAATAAGTCTTGGAGTAGTAAGAATGGTTTAAAAAGCACGAAGAACGAACGAAATCGTGTAGTGCCCGTCAGTGAAGATTTTCTGTTTTTTTTGAAAGAGCGTCGCTTGAATGCCGATCCTAAAGAACCCCACGTGCTGCCACGACATACAGAGTGGTTACGTGGAGGTCAGGCAAAGGTCCTTCGAGAGTTTTGCCAAAGGATCAAGATCACCTCGGTTCGATTCCATGACCTAAGAGCCACGTTCATTACGAACATGCTCGCACAAGGGGTATCCCTTTCAAGGGTCATGGCGATTGTAGGACACAGTGATTCGGATACGACAGACGGTTACAACAGAAGAGCAGGGATCGATCTGCAAGGTGCTACAAACAGTCTTGGTTATGAAATTCCCACTTTCAATGAGTCCGAAGTCATCCGGCTTGACAGTCACCGTCGGGGGTAAATACCCTCGATAAAGTTAAGCTTGGTCAACGGCTGGTAGGGTTTGGTAGGGTCCGCATAGTTCGCCTCAATAATAACGGCAACTTACGAAACTTTCACCCTCTCCGCCATTCTTCGCGGCTCAATGAAATATGCTGAAATATTCAGCTGAATGCTTGCTCGGTTATTGCTTCTGTAAGCGTTTAATTTGTCTTGGCTTCTCGGTGTTGGCGGTTTGGACCCGCCGAGGAATGGTAGGGGGAGAGGGCAGTCGGGAGCCATTTCCAACTAGTGAAGACACTTAGGAAAAAATAAACAATTCAAACACTTGGAACGTTATGGCTTCCGGCACTTTCTACTGATTTCTATGGTTTTCTGATGGGGTTGGAGACGAATCAACGTCCAATTCTGAGAATTTCTTTATTTTATGCATAATCTGAGATTAAGTCTTGTGCTTAATCCTAGATTAAGCTATATTGAGCTGTGAGCCAAACAGCTAAGTACGACCTAAAGGCAGTTCAGCATCTTTGCAAGTCAGCAGATCTTGGGAATATTTGGTTTCCAGCGCCATCTCGGTCAATTAATAAGGTGATCGAGGTTTACGCCGGAACAGACGCTCCTAAGAGCTATGAAGAGGCTATGCAGTTTATATTGAGTGGTATTCAGGTATTGAGCCCGAGTGATTTTGTGGAGCGAGTGCTGCAGTGGGGAGCAACAGTAGCAGATGTTTATGGACTGATCTTTGATAGTCGCACTTGGTATGTGAAGTTTATATTTGAAAATGGTGTTCTGGAGCAAATTTCGTTTCATCCTCCAGAAAAACCAATGAAGACAGTAAAAGGTAAAACAGTTGGCTAAAAAGGAGTTTTTATGATTCATCCCAAGCGTTGTGGAAATTGTGGTTCTGAGAAGCTTCAGAAGTTGGGAAAAGACTTCCTGACTCTTCCTTGGCGTGACTATCCTGCAGTTCTGCTAATCAAATCTGTTGATGGTTTTAAGTGTGAAAACTGCGGAGAACTGATTCTAAGTGCAGCTCAGATGAAGGACCTGGATTCAAAGATCGAAACCTCGATTGCTCACTATGTGCAAAACTTTTTGATCTTGATTCTCAAGCGAGAAAATTGTGAGCAAAAAGAAATTGCCGCCCATCTTGGAGTCAGTCCTGAGTATCTGTCAGAAATTAAAAGTGGTCGTAAGATTCCGAAGTTTCAAACCTTTAATTTTTTAAAAACGCTGGCCTATGATGCGAATTCATTTAAAATTTCGCATCCAACGTACCAGCCCAAAAAAGCAACTGCTTAAGCGGCTCTTTGCAAACACAATCCCGATTAGTTATGTTTTCCGATGGCAAATCGGTCTTTTTTCTATCCTAATTTTTTATGCACCTCATTTAGTACCTGGCTCGCCATTCCCATTTAAAAGAGAAGGGCTAAAAGTTTTATATTCAAGGGAGTTTTGCAAGATGGCCGCTCTGGCGGCAGGAGTTTTTGCCTCATAGATCATATCAACAGTGCTATCAATTTTATCTGACGGCAAATAAATCGTTGATCTATTTGTTGATGGCATTTGAGGAATAGTTTTAATTGCCTCTTTGATTTGTTCTCTGGTTGGACTTGGGGCTTGCAGTGCTGGTGAAGATTCAACAGCTTGATTTGCTTTCAATTCCTTTAGTTGTGATCCCAACAAATCAATTGCTGAAGATATCTGATGGGACTGCGTTTTCAGCTCAGTTACAGCGGCGTCTATCTGTTCTGCTTGCTTCTGAATTTGGAGAACTCTGTCCAATAACGAAGACGTTTGCCAGAGAGCCGAAAGTGCTGCGATACCAAGCAATAGAGTGCCGACTCCCTGTGGATGTGGGCCGAAAACCCATTGCCATAATCGTACGATGAGGTTTTTCATTACAGTCATCTTATTTTACCTCGAATGCGCACTTTCAATTTGAAGGCCATCCTCTACGCTTAAATTATTTAGAGCGAGTTCGGCGATTTAAAGTCTAAATTTAATCAGTTTTCCACATTTTTTTGTGTTTTAGCCGTAATAATTTATTTTTCTGTGGATAAGTTCGT
>JAYWEQ010000069.1:0-9324 GCA_043779185.1 Pseudobdellovibrionaceae bacterium | reverse complement strand
GCCGAAACTTTAATGTTGGAATTTAAAAAGCATGATGTCTCAAGCCTTGAGGTTTATGTCGAAGAAACTCCGGGTCAGGGAGCTTCAACAAAAATTAAGGCTGAGAACTAAGCTGACCGAACTGCACTTGGCGAGGGGATAGTTCCTTTGTTAAATGGTAGGACCAGAAACAAATTCTTTTATTCGCCAGCCAATCGAATATTTTTTCTTGCACATTCTGAGGCGAGGCATCGCAAGAGATATCAGCAAAATCATTAAAATTTGAAACGTGATCAACGCGCCAAGAAAAGGGTGTACTATCAGGGCTGACCAAAGAACGATTTTCGCTTTGGGGCGCATAACTGATGGTGGCGACCATCAGCTGATAAAGACCGCGACTGATATTATTGCGAGCCTTTGCAATCAGCACAGGATCCTCAAGCTTCACGATAAAAGAATCACTTCGCTGATCATTGGACAGTAAAAAGTAAACGGCAGCTGGGTCGACAGTGATTTGAACAGGAGCGGCGGCAAGCTCTTTTAATAAGGTCATCTTTCCAGCTTCATTTTCTTGAACGATCACTGAAATACGTCCCTCTGCAACGACTTCAAGTTTTGCACCTTGGGCCCAAAATTTAAAATCTGTTGTCTTTAAATGCGAAGCCAATTGAATGGTTTGAGTGGCAAGAAGTTTATTTTTAGAGGATAAAAAGCGTAACATAACACTTTGTGGTTTTGGGTTTAGATTTTGAATATAGCCTTTGTAGGCGAAGCCCCGTCGGAGGCGCCAAGAACGGGATGGGGAAACCTGCGGCGTCCACGGCACAAGCTCGGATCCACAGTCAGTTGTCGCTTTCACTTTCGGGTTTAATGTTTTGATGGAATAGTCATAAGCCGGAAGATCTTCGGGAGTCAGAGTTTTAACTTCGAACTTTTCTAAAAGCCAATGAACTTCTTCAAAGCCTTTTTCGCCATAATATTGAAACCATAAATTTTGCGGCTCTGAGGTCAAATTTTCTAAAATCAACGGACCCTTTTCGCAAACCTTCGGGGCATGCAGAGCCTGACCCAGGGCTGGGGTTGCTATGAAGAAAGCCATGATGAGGGGGACAAAGGCCAAGTTTTTCACCTCAACTAGATCGGACCTTGGTTTAAAAACTTTACTAAGGTCGGCTAGTTCTAGACCCAGGTCGGGTCGAGGATTTAAAGGTGACGCCCGGATTATCAACTTACTTTCATTAGCTTTAGGGGCTAGAGGGTTCTTCTAAGATTTAATGCAAGCTCGGGCCTCTTTGTGTCATAAAATGGAAGTGAAACTCCTAGAAATCAAAAAGCAGAAAAATATTCGTGAAGTCACGGTGACTGACTTTGACGGCCCTGATCTGGTGATTGAACGGCTGCATGAAATGGGTTTTCATAAAGGTTGCGTGCTAAAAATTTTAGGAGTAGCTCCCTTTCAAGGGCCTCTGCTGATAGAAATTAACACGACGGTCCTGGCGCTTCGAGATGAGGAAAGCCAATGTCTGCTGATTCAGATTTAAATTTACCACCAAAAACTTCTCTAAAGACCTTTGCCTTAGTGGGTGCTCCCAATTCCGGTAAGACGACACTTTACAACTGGCTGACCGGTTCAAAATTTAAGACCGTTAATTATCCAGGGGCCACTGTTGAATATTCAGTCGGTCAATTGGCTTCGCACTGGCATGCCGAAGGCCAAATGGTCGACACGCCCGGAGTGTACAGCCTTCATCCAAAAAGTGCCGATGAGGTCGTGACCCTGAAGGTTCTTTATAGCAATCCTAAGGTGGGCCGAGTTCATGGCGTGATTGTCGTGGTCGACGGCACGCAATTAGGTCGGCATTTATTGCTGGCTGAGCAGATCAAGGAAACTGGATTTCCAATGGTTCTTGCTGTCACGATGTCTGATATTCTAAGGAAAGAGAATATCGAAATCGATATGAATTATTTAAGCGAACGCTTTGGCTGCAAAGTCGTTGCGGTCGACGGGTTACTGGGCGCCGGAATCCAAAAGTTGGTAGAGACCTGTGATCGTTTACCTTTAGACCAATGCGGAAATAAGCCCGATATTTGGAATCTGGATCTACAAGAAAAAAAACAATCCGAAATTGAAAAAGTCGCCAAAAGGGCCTTAAAAAACGACCCTGGTTTGATTTCAAAAATGCGAAATGTCAGTTTAACGACTCGAAAAATTGATGCTGTTCTGATGCATCCTATTTTTGGTTTGATCGCTTTTGTGCTGATCATGACTTTATTGTTTTCTAGCATTTTCTGGATGGCAAAACCTTTTATGGAGGCCATTGATCACAGTTTTAGCTTTTTTGCAGAGCAAGTGGTCGTGCTGTTAGGCGAAAATATTTTTAGCAACTTTTTGGGTCATGGCCTGATCACTGGGGCTGGAGCCGTTTTAGTTTTTGTGCCGCAAATCTTTATTTTATTCCTTGGCATCAGTGTCCTTGAAAGTTCGGGGTACTTGGCGCGGGCCGCGACAATTATTGATAAACCATTTTCTAAGTTAGGCATGAGCGGCCGCAGTTTTGTTCCGGTTTTATCTGGCTTTGCTTGTGCGGTTCCAGCCATTATTGCCAGCCGAAATATTCCTTCGGCCAGGGATCGGTGGATCACTAATTTTATTATTCCCTTGATGACCTGTTCAGCAAGGCTGCCTGTCTATGCTCTTTTATTAGCTTTTTTATTTAAGAACGAATCAGCTTGGAAGCCGGGCCTGGTCTTGGCTTTAATTTACATTGTATCCGTGGTGATTGGTGCCTTGGCTGCGGGTCTTCTGAATAAGCTTTTACCTAAAAAAGAATTTTCGTTTTTTATGATGGAGCTCCCCCTTTACAGACGCCCGCGAGTGCCCGTTATTCTTCGGCAAGCCTTAACAAGAACTTATTCTTATATTAAAAGAGCAGGACCTGTGATTTTGGTTTTATCAGTTCTTGTTTGGGGAGCGTCCAATTTTCCAAATTATGAAATTAAAGACCCCGCTCAGAAGCTTGAGCAAAGCTACTTGGGACAAGTCGGCCATGTCCTAGAGCCCATTTTTAGGCCTATGGGATCTGATTGGCGCGTCGGAATCGGCTTGATCAGTGCCTTCACAGCCCGAGAAGTTTTTGTCTCGTCTTTAGCCATTGTTTTTAATGTTACAGACAATAATGAAGAGACCCAGCAAAATTCATTGCTGGAAAATATGCGGACAGCGACTTTTTCCGATGGTGGTAAAGTTTTTACCGGGGCTTCGATCATGGCGCTGATTTTATTTTTTATGATTGCTCTGCAATGCATGTCGACAGTGGCCATTTCGATCAAAGAAAATAATTCCATGAAATACGCGGTTTCACAACTGGTGGTCTTTAACGTTGTAGCCTATGTCTTAGCTGTGGGCCTGTTTCAAATTCTAAAACATTTCATCAGCTAAAATTTATTTTTTTCGTGTGAAGTAAAAATACCGGCGGTACCAGGGCTGAACTTTTCGCCATAATTTAAAACCCTGATCTTGTGGAAAAATAGGGGTTCGGAAAATCGAAGTCAGCGGTTGGCTTATATGAAAGCCACCTTGATCTGTATTGATAATATAGTTGTAGCCCGCACTAAAGGCCGCTTCCGCCAGGTCATCAGTTCTTAAGCCATAGGTGAAGGCGTAACTTAATATCGGTGCATTGAATTCTTTTTCAAGCATGATTTTTGATTCGTTCAGCTGATGAAGGGCCTCTTTTTCAGACATTTTGGTGAGGGGCTTGTGTTCAATTCCATGGGAGCCAATTTCAAAATGCCCAGAGGCAAAAAGTTTTTTTCGTTCTTCTGCCGACATTAAGTTTTGCAAAGGGATTTCGCCTTCATCCCAATAATTATTTTTAATATTATTTTGCGCTAATAAATAAATCACAGCCTTCATTCCGTATTTTTTTAAAACCGGCAAAGCTTCCGTTAGATTATTGGTGTAGCCATCATCAAAAGTGATCATCAATGGCCGGCGTGGGAACTGCGACCAATCTCTTTTTCCAGAGGTAAAATCTTCGAGGTCTTTAAATTGAAGCGATTGATAGCCCCATTTTTGATAGGCCTTCAATTGCTGATCAAATCTTTGCGTGGTGACAAAGATCTTGTGTCGAGTCTCGATTTCGGTAGGTGTGATCATATGATACATAAGAACTGGAATTGATTTTGGATAATTCTTATAAAGGAGGGCCGCCTTATAAATATTTTCAATTTTTTTCGCGGCTTTTGGGACATCAAAAATCTGCTTAGCTGCAACTTGTAAATTCTGACTTTCCAGCTTTGCGGGAGCACCGGATTCCAAGAAGTCAGTCAGGCTTTTGATCACCACACCGGTGTCAAAAACAGGAGCCATCCTAGAAGGTCCGATATCTCCAAAATTAGACTGGCAAAATTTAGAAAAATTATTTTCTGTGACAAGTCCCAGGCTATTGTATTCACCAATCGCCCAAACTGGAACACCTTGTAAAAGGGCGCTGATGGCAACACGGCCCGCCCCAAAAATAAGTCGATATTCAGGTAAGGCTTCATCCAATTTTGAAATGGTGGGAGACGTCAGACAACCCGGGTACTTTTGATTTAATTCTTCAATTTTTTTTAAAGTATCGGCCCCTAAATTCTTAACAGGTCCACCCAATAAATGAATTTTTAATGAAGGAAATTTTTCTAAAACTTTTGGAAATACATCAAGAATCAAACGCTTTGTTTGATCTCCCTTGGGGCCTGATGTTCGCCCGACGATAGCCATAGGCCTTGTCAGTGGATTCGCGGCCTCGGGGCGTTGTGGAGCCTCATGGACTGGATTTCCAATCACAGTGATAAAATCAGCTTTGAGGCCAAAATCATTTTGAAGATGGGTCTTAATATTTTTACAAACCGCAATAATATGGCGTCCGTAAAAGTTAAAAACTTTTTTAGACCACGAGAAATGTTGACGACCATGGACCGTTGATACCAAGGCGGCGCGCGAAAAGAAACAAGCCCAAAATCCGACGCGAACCGCCGCTCTGGAATGGGCATGCAGAACATCAATACGATGTTCGACAATCAACCGCCGAAGAAACAAGATATTTGAAAGACGTTTAAAAAAACCTTTGGGATGAATGGGTCTTTGCGTGAAGGGCAGGGTCGTTGGCAGATTCAAAGTGTCTGAGACCAAGTGGACTTGATGTCCCTGCTGTAACAGCCAATGGCCTAACTGCACGGCATGGACTTCGGCCCCCGTGATTTCTGTCTGTGAAAGCAGCATTAAAACCTTCATATCTTTACCTTATACCGTGAAGAAATTCCAAGTGCTAGAACAGAGTAGATAAGGCGCCCTCTTAATGATAGATTCTGGCCCTGAAACAGCCCTTTTTTTTGGAGGATCTATTGGATTCTTTCCTTGATTTTAATTTGCACCCAGAAATCGCTCAAAGTCTAAAGGTGCTAGGCTTTACACAGCCGACGCCCATCCAAAAAGACGCTATCCCCGTGGCCCTAAAAGGTTCGGATTTAATCGGCGGAGCCCAAACGGGCAGTGGTAAAACCGTGGCTTTTTCAATTCCCATCTTACAAAGAATTCTTGCAAACCCAGAGGCCGTTGCCTTAATTCTGGTCCCGACCCGAGAACTGGCTGAGCAAGTCAGTGAAGTTTTAAAAGATCTGACAAAATTCAGTCCGCAAATTCTAGTGGCCAATCTGATCGGTGGTTTATCCATGCGTCCTCAGGTGCAGCTGTTAACAAGAAAACCGCAAGTCATCGTCGCAACACCGGGTCGTTTGATGGATCATCTGCGGCGAAAAAATGTGAAACTTTCGAAATTAGAAGTCTTGGTTTTAGATGAAGCAGATCGAATGTTAGATATGGGTTTTGCCGACCAATTAAATGAAATTTTAACTTTTTTGCCAGAAAAAAGACAGACGATGCTTTTTTCGGCCACCCTTCCAAAGCATATTATTGATCTGTCTAAAAAATATTTAAAAGAGCCCGTTCGTGTTCAAGTGGCATCGACGCAAGAAAATCGTCCTCAGATTGAACAGCAATCGGTGCAAGTTCCAAACGCTCGAAAAAATGAAACTCTGCTGGAGCAGATCGGTGCCCGTGAAGGCTCAATACTCGTTTTTGCTCGCACTCAAATTCGCACTGCAAGAATCACCAAGTATTTAAAAGAGTACGGATTTCATTGTGCGACCATTCATGGTGGCCGCACGCAAGCCCAGCGGAAAGAGGCCTTGGATCGCTTCCGTGCAGGCTCTGTGCGCGTCTTAATTGCCACTGATATTGCAGCACGGGGTCTTGATATTTCCCATGTCGCGCATGTCATTAATTATGATTTGCCACAAGATCCCGCCGATTACGTTCATCGCATTGGGCGAACTGCCCGCGCTGGAAGGTCGGGAACCGCCATGTCATTTGTGACTCCAGAAGAGGTCAAAGTATGGCAAAGAATTTCGCGCCAATTTCAGGCCTTTAAACCCCGTGAAGAGGGACGTCAGAATGGCTAAAGACCTTCTTGATTTGCATGGCTACAAAGCAGACCAAGTCGAAGAGGCCATCGACCGTTTTCTTGTTCAAATTTCTAATTCCAATTTAAAAAAAGCCCGTATTATGACTGGCAAAGGCACCGGCACGGTGAAAGCAATTGCGATTAAATATCTAAAACTTGCAGGCTATCAGTGGTCCTATGAAAAATTACCCAATGGTAAAAACAATGAAGGTTGCCTAGTCCTGTTTCTTCAGTAGACAATAAGTGGGTATGAACTATCAGCAGTTATTGATCCACCATCCGCGTCTGACTCGATCTTTTAAAAAATTTATTTTAGAGCAAGAATCCACCTTAGATGTCTTGTCATTTGAAAAGTTCATCGATTCTTTGCATGAAGCCTTAATTGAAGCAAAGATTGAACTGCAGAAAGTCGAACCTGGAATCTCAAGAGCCCGCAAACTCCATCAGTTAGTTGATCAAGAAATTGAGCAAGCTCAGAATCTTAAAGCCTCTTGCCAAAAAGGTTGCTCGGCTTGCTGTCATATTGAAGTTGAAATCACTTCTTATGAAACTGAAATCCTAGCACAGCTGATCATACAAGGTCATGGTGTTGATCAGCTACGATGGTCTGAACAAAGCGCAAGACCCGTCGGAGATCCAGTTTGGAAAAAAGGCAGTCACAACCTACGAAATAAATGTTTGTTCCTTAATCATTCTGGAGAATGCAGTGTTTATTATGACAGACCCGTCATGTGTCGAAGACATTCAGTCACTTCGCCTGCGAAGTTATGTCAAACCCTGGATGTTCCGATTTCATTAAGGTATTTTCCCCGCGTTGATTTATTGATCAGTGCTGCCAATGAAGACGAAGGTTTAGAGATTGGTCCCTTAGCAAAAATGCTGATGACAAAAATGCAGATTAAAACCTAGGGGGCTGTGATGTTTACCTTGATAAGGGTCAATAATAAATTAGATATATTCAACTTTTTTCAAGAGTTGAAAAAAAATTCTAATAGCATATAAATAAACTCATGAACCAATCTGAAAAAATAAAAGCTGAGATTATTAAAAAGTTTGGGTTCTTTCCGCCTTTTTATGCGCCAGCTCTAGGACTGCCTGGTATCCTTGAAGATCTGTGGAAACAGACCACAGAGTTATTTATTAACAATCCAATCCCAAATTTATTTAAGGAAAAACTTTCAGCCTTATTGGGTCGATACTGCTCAGTGCCTTATTGTCTGGTTGTTCATAGTTCCAGTTTGATGCCCTTGGGGATGACGGCCTCTGATGTCTTTGATTTACTACAAATGCCCGCTTTAACCTATGATGAGATCATTCAGAAAACAAAGTGTGATGGCATTGGATTTTCAAAAGAATGGCCTTTGCCTGGATCAATTTTAGAAGAATGTGTTTTATATTGTTGTGTGGCTCTTTTTTTAAATCGTGAGCCAGAGCGCTTCTATAAAAAAATTCAATATTTATTAACTTCTGAAAACTACGGCAATTTGGCAAAGTTATTAACTTACAATCAAACTTGTTTGAACTGGGCTGAAGCTCATCCTGAAATCTCCTACCAACAAGATGAAAGATACCGAAGACATTTTGAAGAATTAATAGCTGGTGAACCTGCTATTGCGGCCTATTTTGAAAGATACTTTCCAAAAATGAGAGGTTCTTTAAAGCGGCCAGTTTTCTTACTGGCTCAGGAAAATAAAAGACTTCTAGAAAAAGAAGCTCAGCTTCGTCTTGAGGCAGAAAAAGCTCGAATTGAGCTGAAGAATTTAATTCTGCAAACTCCGATTCCCATTTTTCTGATGGAAGGGTCAGAGCTGACGTTAACTCTTTTTAATCCGCCGTTTGAAAAAATGATCAATGTCCAATTTGAAATCTTAGGGAGTGGACTTCGACAGGTGTTTTCAGGGTCTGAGGTTGATGGATTTTTTGAACAAATCGAAGGGGTCTTAAAAACAGGCAAAGAATTTTATGGAAAAGCAATGCCGTTTAATTTAAAAAATAAATTTGGTGAAAAAAGTCTTTTTTTAATCGATGCAAATTACCGGCCCTTTCGCGGAAGCGATGGTCGGATTAAAGGGGTCCTTTGCTTTCTTCAAGACGTAACGGCTCAAGTTAAAGCCACAGAAAAGCTTGCCGCCAGCGAAAGACATTTTAAAGCCCTTGCTAATTCGATCCCTCAGATCGTGTTTGTTTTAAATAAAGTCGGACAGATCATTTATGTGAACCAAAGAGCCATAGATTTTACGGGGCTGCCAAAGACTGAAATCACAACCGAAAATTGGTTGAAAACAATTCATCCTGAGGATCAAGATCAGGTGATGCAGGAGTTCGAAACTGCGATTAAAACCAAGACTGAGTTTCAAGCAGAATACCGATTCCGGCGAAAGGATGGTCAATATCGCTGGTACTTATGCCGGGCCTTGCCGGTGAATGAGCCGAACACAGATTTAGAATTCTTTGGTACGATCACAGATGTTGATGCCTACAAGAAATTAACAGATGAACTAGAGACCGCCAGGTTGACAGCGGAAAATTCAAATCAGACAAAAAGTGCTTTTTTGGCAAATATGAGTCATGAAATAAGAACACCCCTGGGAGCCATTCTTGGCTTCACAGAGTTGATGAAGGATCCTCAGTTGGAATCTGGGGATCGAGTTAATTATCTGGATATCATTTCTAGAAATGTAAAAGCGCTGACTCATATCATTGATGATATTCTTGATCTTTCTAAAGTTGAAGCCGGAAAGATTATTGTTGAAAAAGTGATTTTTGATCCGCGCGCTGTTTTTGATGAGGTCATTCATTTATTTTCTGAGACAGTCAGAAGCAAAAAAATCGACTTAAA
>JAYWEQ010000068.1:0-7485 GCA_043779185.1 Pseudobdellovibrionaceae bacterium | reverse complement strand
CGAATTCCTATGGAATTCGAAAGGACGCAAGGAGAGGATAAGCCTCTAGGATAACTGATCTTATTCGACGCGCGAGTTAATCCAAGCACACTCAAGTGGAGCAGTTTCTAACGTTTAGACATCAGCTTCGTCATAAAAGGGAAGCTCATCCTCTATATGGGGAGCTTCTTCTTCAAACAGACCTGGCGACGAATCTGTACTTGCCACAGCAGGTTCAGATTCGGTCGTTTCAGAAGGCATCGCCTCCCCTGCTGTTAAAGCTTCTTCATAGCGAGTCAGCCAGTTCACATCCCTCGTCGGAACATGTTCACCCACAGCAATGGCTTCTCGAATATTTTGCGCTTTATCAGATTCTTTTTTCTGTTTCTGGCGGATTTTTTCTTGTTCAAAAAAGTCCGACGACGTTGTGATGTCTTCTAACTGCTCAGTGATCTTTGTTAGCTCTTCTTCACCTTGTGAAAAACTAGTGCCAATCTGTTCAGATAACGAGGCCGTGACATCACTGAGCTTTTGACCCTCTTCTTCACTGATTCCTTCTGGTAAAATCTCATCAATCTGAGATAGCGTTGGAAGCTCACGCAAATTTCTAAGACCAAAAATTTCTAAAAATTTGCGAGTCGTTCCGTACTGCATCGGTCGACCTGGCAGTTCGCTTTTACCTTCGAAATTAACCAGGCCCTTTTCCATCAAAGCTCGCAAAAGATGGCCGGATTCAACGCCGCGAATTTCATCGATTTCAGATTTAATGGTCGGCTGTTTATAGGCGACGATCGATAACACTTCTAAGGCGGGTCCTGACAATCGGAACGTGCGGGCCTTTAAAGTCCTTCGTAAGAATTCCATATTGTCGACTTTGGTTCGAAGCTGGTATCCACCTGAAACTTCTTCTAGCACAACTCCCCGAGTCGCTCCCGCGTACTCGACCTGCAATTGATCAATCATACGTCGGATTTTATCAGTTTTAACGTTGGTGCCTTTAAAAACCATTTTGATTGAATTCAAACTGACAGGACGATCTGAAGCAAATAAAATGCTTTCGATGATCGATTCAAGCCGTTGATCTTCCACAAACTCAAGCTCTTCAATATCTGCAGCATCAAAGTCTTCTAATTCAGTGCCGGCAAGTTCTGCGGCCTCTGGGTTCTCTGTGGTCGATTCTTCTGATAATGCAGCTAAGAAATCTTCGGGTTCTTCAACCGGCATCTCGGGAAGGTTTTCACCGAACTCGGCCGTTATTTCTTGAGGAGATGCGGCTTCTTCTTTAACATCAGCTAGAAAACTGCTGGCATTTTCCAAAGCGGTCAAAAGGCCTTGCGCCATTTCTGTGCTGGATTCCGAGGCCTCGATGTTACCCTTAAGCTTCTTTTTCGCCATCGTTTACGTCCTCAATTGAGTGAAATAGTTCTTGTTCGGCTGCAAAAATCTCGTCGTCACTGGCCATTTCAGGAAGACGGTCTGAGGAAGAAATTAATTCATCCTCAGAGGCTGCCACTTCTTCGTCGTGCATAAAAGTTTCTTCAATATTTTCTTCTAGAATTAAGGGTGCCTCATTGGCTTTTTCAGATTTTGCCATCATTTGCGCCGCCACGTCTTCGGAATTCACATTGTCGTACTCTTCCACCCTTGTGATCACATCAGCCTCAATGGTGCGAGTGGCTTCGATCCAGATTTCTCCAAAAGGTTCGGTCTGATAAAGATTCACAAAACCCATTTTGCCTAATTCCAAAGTTGATAAAAAAGTAATTAAGATTTGCCGCGCTTTTTCTTCCGTCGAATTGATCAATTCGGTCAAAGCAATCCGACGTCCAACAATCAATCGATCTTTAATTTCTAAAATTCGATGGGCAATGGATTGGCCCTTGGCCGTCACGCGATGAATTCTTTTGATCGCCGCCTTGGCGATTTTTCTGTAAGCCGAGATTAAGGAAAATAAACCGTTGTCCTCAATCTCGATGCCTTCTTCTTGAGGCTCCAAACGCTCGCGAAAGCCACGCAGCCAAATATCTCGGCCGACTAAAGGTCGCTCGTAAAGGGCTTTGCCGGCCTCTTGATATTTTTGATATTCCAATAGTTTTTGAACAAGTTCTTTTCGAGGATCTTCATTTTCAAGGATCTCGCCGTTTTCATCGTACTGAGGAAGCAGCATTCGGGATTTAATTTGCAGCAGCGTCGCCGCCATCGCAATAAAGTCACCGGCAAATTCTAGATCCAGTTCCTTCATCAGCTTTATATATTCCAGATACTGCGACGTGATTTCATGGATTTTAATATCCATAATATCCATCTCTTCTTTTCGGATAAGATAAAGCAAAAGAGCTAAGGGACCTTCAAATTTTGGCAGAGAAATTACGATCGACATCCTGCTCCTATTTCCACTTCATCCATGACCTGACATCGCGCAGTGTTTTTTGCGCCTCAAGCCTTGCCTTTTGACAGCCAGACTCGACGATTGAATCAAGCTGAGCGCGATTATTCAACAAATCTTTCTTCTTTTTTCGAGGCTCGGCAGTGACCTTTTCGATGTTCTCGAAGAGCTTACCCTTACAGTCGCCGCAGCCAATTCCTGCAGTGCGGCACCCTTCGGCAGCCCATTTTAAATCATCGTCTGTGGAATAGAGTTTGTGAAACCCAAACACTGGGCAGATCTCGGGATTTCCAGGATTTTCCCTGTAGGCCCGGGCGGGATCTGTCATCATTTGATTCACTTTTTTGCGCAAAGTTTTTTCGTCAGGCTCAGTCAAAAGCAAAGTGTTGCCATACGACTTCGACATTTTACGGCCATCTAAACCGGGCAGTAAGGGCGTCGATGTCAGCAAGGCTTGGGGCTCTGGCAATTTTGCTTTATAGATATGATTAAACCTTCGAATGATTTCTCGGGAAAGTTCTAAATGCGACAACTGATCTTGGCCGATCGGCACCCGTTCGCCCCTATAAATGGCAATATCTGCGGTTTGTAAAACGGGATAAGAAAAGCGCCCCAAATTATGGGTGTCCGTTTGCTTGGCTTCTTCTTCCGCGTCTTTCCAAGTCGGTACTCTTTCAAGCCAACCCATGGGCGTCAGATTACTAAAAATCATATTCAGTTCTAAATGCTCGGGAACTTTACTTTGAATAAAGAGCACGTTCTTATCTGGATCTAATCCCCACGCAATAAGTTCAGCGATCATCTCGTAAGACCACTCAGAAATATTTTCTGAATTCTTATAGGCTGACGTCATTCCATGCCAATCCATAGCACCGAAAAAACCTTCGTACTCATGCTGCAAAGTCAGCCAATTCTTGATCGCGCCAAAATAATTTCCAATATGCAAGGGCCCCGTCACGCGAGCGCCACTCATGACTCGAAATTTTTTTTCTTTTTTAGGGGCTGGCTCAAGTGACATTTCAGTTAGCTTCCCAAAGTCGCTAAACCGACTAAAACTCGAGCGGTCATCTCGACAGGAACGGCCAAGAACCGCAAAGCTCCCGTCATAATCAGGGCCATCAAAATAAGTCCTGTCATGGCTTCATTTTGTTCTAACTTATAATTCCAACTGATCGGCAAGAACCGAGCTAAGACTTTTCCGCCGTCGAGGGGATTTAAGGGAATCATATTAAAAATGGCCAGAAAAAGATTGATCCGAATAAACTCGACTAAAATCATCCCGACGGCCTTCTGCCAATCAAGTCCAATCAAGCCCATCGGCAAGTGAACCATCAGCGCAATGATTAACGAAGAGACCACCGCTAGCAAAATATTAGAAAGAGGCCCCGCCAAAGCAATCCAAAAAGTATCGCTTTTGGGATTGGCCAAGTTTCTTGGATTAAAAGGCACTGGCTTTGCCCAGCCGAAAAAAATCGGCAGATGCGTAAAAATCGCCAGGAGCGGCAGTAAAACGGTGCCCACCATATCCATATGAACCAAAGGATTCATGCTCAGGCGGCCCATCCGCAAAGCCGTGTTATCGCCTTTCCGCATGGCCATCCAGCCATGGGCATACTCATGGAAACAAAGTGCAATAACAAACGGCACATAGATCGTCGCAAGCTTATAACCAATTTCTAAAGGATCACCCATATCAAAACGCTAAACGAGTCAGTGGCTAAAGTCCAGTGCAAGCCGAAAAAGGCCCCTGAACAAGAACTGTTTTGCCGCAAAGCACATGGTGACTTTCTTGTCTGCCGCCTCAGTCCCCGCTAGATTCAAAAGTGAAAATATTTTTCGAATCTTTTTTCGGGGGACCTATGAGCTCAAGACATGCTTTGACTGTTTTATCTGAGGATGAATCTGCTTTTAAAGACGCCATTCGGGATTTCGCCGAAGCTGAAATAAAGCCTCTTGTCACAGAAATGGACGAGCACGCCAAGATGAAGCCCGAACTAGTACAAAAACTTTTTGAAATGGGCCTGATGGGCATTGAAACTCCGGAAAAATACGGCGGAGCCGGCTCTACCTTCACGATGGCCTGTATGGCCGTTGAAGAATTGGGACGCGTCGATGGCTCGGTCAGTGTTTTAGTCGATGTTCAAAACACTCTTGTGACGAACGCCATTCTAAAATGGGGATCGGATTCACAAAAAGATTTTTATTTACCAAAAATGGCTAGCCAGTGGGTCGGAGCCTACGCACTGTCTGAAAGCTCCAGTGGATCAGATGCCTTTGCTTTAAAATTAAAAGCCGAAAAAAAAGGCGACAAATATATTCTTAACGGCAATAAACTTTGGATCACGAATGGCAATGAAGCCAGCTTCTTTATTGTCTTCGCAAATATCGATACCACCCTGGGTTACAAAGGCATCACCGCCTTTTTAGTGGAAAAAACTTTTCCTGGATTTAAAGTCGGAAAAAAAGAAGACAAACTTGGCATCCGCGCCAGCTCCACCTGCGAATTATTATTTGAAAACTGTGAAGTGCCTGCTACCAACGTCCTTGGACAGGTTGGCAAGGGCTATAAAATTGCCATTGAAACTTTGAATGAAGGGCGCATCGGTATTGGCGCCCAAATGGTTGGCATTGCTCAGGGTGCTTACGACGCGACATTAAAATATATCAAAAGCCGCGAACAGTTTGGAAAAAATATTTCTAGTTATCAAGGCGTTCAATTTCAGCTGGCAGAGATGCGCACTCAATTAGAAGCTTCCCGCTTGATGGTTTACAATGCCGCACGATTAAAAGATTCAGGCCAAGATTTTATCGAAGCCGCCGCCATGGCAAAATTGTTTTCTTCGCAGGCTGCCGAAAAAATCACATCACGAGCGATTGATCTTTTCGGGGGCAATGGCTTTACCAAAGAATATCCCGTAGAAAAATTCTGGCGTGATGCCAAGATCGGTCAGATTTACGAAGGCACCAGCAATATGCAACTTCAGACCATTGCAAAAATGGAATTGGAAAAATAGGCCCTACAAAAGAATGAGAGTTCAAATTTTACTATTTTTTATGTCTTGCTCTTGGTGCTTATCTTTACTGGCAGCAGAGCCACCGATTTTTAAAATCAGCATTTACAGCTACCCACAAACGCTAGAGCCGCAGAAGCAAACCTCTAGCGTCAGCTATCTTTTTCAAAATATCTTTCGTAATTTATTTATCTACGAAGGCAAAGGCCATTTAAAACCAGATATGGCCAAGTCCTGTGTTCGTAAAAACAAAGGGCTGCTTTTGCAATGCCAGCTGCGCAAAGATTTGCGCTGGAGCAATGGCGAAAAAATAACTGCCCAGGATTTTATCGACACTTACCTGCGAATCTTAGATCCTTTAAGTAAAGCCCAAAGGCCGGACTTTTTGTTCCCTATTAAAAACGCCAAGGCCATTTTTGAGGGACAAAAAAAGCCCCAAGACCTAGGCGTTAAAGTCACTTCTTCCGGCAAGTTACAATTTAACTTGAATGAAAATGACGAGGAATTTGAATACAATCTTTCGACCTTTTATTTAAGTCCTATGAAAGGCTCTTATGACTTTAAAACTATGGGGACTTTTTTAACCAATGGGCCTTATAAAATAAAATCTTGGAAACCAGCTGAAAGCATTTCCGTCACCAGTGATTCTGTTTATCCAGGCCCTGCATCACGGCCTGATATCGATTTTTTAGCCATCGAAGAAGACTCTGTAGCGCTAAGGCTTTACGATAAAAAAGAATTGCACTTTGTTCGCCGCCTACCGACGCTTCTTATTTCAAAGTATCAGGACCGAAAAGATTTCTTTAGCCTGCCCGTATTGCGTTTTGATTATTTAGCTTTCGGGCCCGAACTTAAAGACCTTCCTGAGATTCGGAAAGCCTTGTCAGGGTCTTTGGATTTCAAAGAATGGCAAACTTTATTAGCCAGTGTCGGGCGCCCCGGCTGCCCAGGTTTCCCCGTCGAATGGACTGAACCGCAAAGGCCCTGTTTGCAAAAAGAAGCTTTTATGAAGCCTACGATCAAAAAGAACTGGGTTTATTATTACTCCCTGCAAGGGGGCGATGATCACCGCAGAACGGCGGATTGGCTGCAAGCTCAGTGGAAGAAAAATCTGGGCCTCGATTTCAAAGTTCGCGGTGTTGAAAACAAAACTTATGTTTCTGAACTCAAAAAAAATCCACCCTCTGTTTTCCGCAAGGGCTTATCTCCGGATCGCCCGACCTGCACCAGTATCATGGAAAACTTCACGCAACGGCATCCGGAAAATTATATTCAGAATAACAATTCTGAATTCGATCAGATCGTCCAACAGATGCGGCAAACTAGTCAGATCAATAAAAAAAATAAACTCTGCCGCAAAGCCCTCGATATCTTAATGGACGACGCTAAAATGATCCCCACAGGGCCTTATCATATTAGCCTGCTCGCCTCTCCAGAATTTACGGGGTGGCATCTGAATGAACTGAATCAGCTGGATCTGAACAAGCTGAAATTTAATGTCCTGAAAGAATAGGCCAATCACTGACGGGGCCTTCAAAAAAAAACAAGAAGGCCTTTGATCTCCTTAAAAAACAAATAGATGTCGGAACTTTATTCAATTGTTCGCGGCAAGGCGGGAAAGTCAGTCGAATTTGGAATCAAATGGGGTATCAGCAGAATCGATGGTTTTGCACAGGGTTTTGTGATGGACAAGGTTGCCAATATATCGGACAAGAAATTTTGTATCGATTCGATTCAGAAACACATCGAACTTTTTGGCGAAGCGCCGGAAACTTTTGGCTTCGACCGCGGTGGTTACAGCGGACCGAATATCAACAAAGCAAAAAAGCTTGGCGTGAAAAATGTGGGTATCGCACCACTGGGTCAAGCCGAATGGAGCGTGTCGATGAAGATGTCGGAAAAAATAAAATGCGAACGCGCACAAGTCGAAGGTGTCATCGGGAATTTAAAATCAAAAAAGTACGGCTTCAACAAACCCAACGTCAAATCAACAGCGGCAATGATTATGTCGGGACACCGCGCGTGTTTGGGCTTCAATCTGTGCAAGGCTTTACGGTTATTGAGTCAGCTGGAAGTTTTGCCGGCGTAATCAAAAGTGAATTTACAAAA
>JAYWEQ010000067.1:0-11685 GCA_043779185.1 Pseudobdellovibrionaceae bacterium | reverse complement strand
GACCATCATCAATCACTCGCAAAATAACATCATTCTTTAGACCGCGCTCCCAGCGAATTTGGATGGTTTTTCCTTCCGGAATATACTTGATCGCGTTGCTGACAAGATTCATCAGCACTTGTTCAACTTTGCGAAAGTCCGCCTGAAATTTTGGTAAGTCGCCTGTAATGCGAATCATTTGGTTTTTTTCTGAGGCCGCTCGTGCCAGCTCTTTGACAACCATTTCGGAAATGCCTAAGGCATTCACAGTTTCTAACTTTAATTGTGAGCCATGCTCAAGGCTAGAAAGACTTAATAAATCATTCACTAGCTCGATCAGACGATCGACGTTACGACCAATGATTTCTAAAAAGCTAGGAACTTGCTCCATCTGTCCAGCTTTAAAATCTTCCTTTAATGTTTCAAGATAACCTTTCACGGTCGTCAGCGGTGTCCTTAATTCATGGGAAGCGTTACCGACAAATTCAATCCGAATTTGTTCCGCTTTTTTAATATCGGTGATGTCATAAAAGACACCAATCACGCCGTAAACTTCGCGCAAACGACCTTTTCGCAGCGGGTACAATGAGACCGAGAAAAACCTTCCACCGCCATCAAGCCGAGAGTTCATTCTTAAAGTTATTTTTTGAGAAAAGCCTTTCTCTTTTGCGCTTTGAAAGGCTTCATAGATTTCGGGACTGCGAAAGACATTGGTTAAAAAAACATTAACGTTTTGCACCTGAACAGGCTCTAGAAAAGTCGCAGCAAACTGAGAATTAAAATATAAAAGCCGCTCATCTAAACTAAAACTGACCAAGCCTTCTTGCACAGAGCTCATAAAGGCTTGAGTTTCTTCGCGCTCGCGCTCAAGCTGCTCTTTACGTTTTTTTAATTTTCGCCGCAATCTTTCCAAAGCATGATCCAGCTCGGAATATTCAGAATCCCCGTCTTCGTGCAGGTCCTCTTCTTCGCTAGAAATTCGAGATATTTTTTTCGAGGCTAACGTCATCACTTTTCGGCTGATTCTCCAGATGGGAACCGTGAACCGCCAGGACGAGATCGCTGAAACCACAATGCTGCCAAAGAAAAATAACAATAAATAAAAAATCGCACTGCTTCGACTGATCTCTGAATTATTAGAAAGATAAAATAAAATTCCTAAACTTAGAAAATTAAAAAGGACAACTTGAACAAAGAAAAATCTAAAAAATAATCGCCAAGGGTAACGCTTTGTCATCTAAGAATCCAACTTGATACGGTAGCCAATACCGCGAATGGTCTCAAGATGATCGCCCCAGTCACCTAATTTTTTTCGCAGGCCAAAGACATGCGTGTCGATAGTTCTGCCAATCACTGAAATTCCTTCGCCTTGGATATTTTCAATCAATTGATCACGAGTTAAAACTTTGCCGCGGCTTTGCACCATGGTGACCAAAAGTTTATATTCGGAAGGCGTCAAATGAAGTTTTTCTTCGCCGACAAAAACTTCATAGTTGCTAAAATCGATTTTTAAAGATCCCAAAATCAAGTGATCGATCGATTCGTTTTGTTTGGAAAGTTGCGACCTTCGCAACAAGGCATTCACCCGCGCCAGAAAAATGGCAGGATCAAAGGGCTTCGTTAAATAATCGTCGGCGCCTTTTTCCAAGCCCTGAACGATATCCTGAGGCTCGGTTTTTGCGGTCACCATTAAAACACTAGGAGCTTCTTTACGATTTCGTAAAAACGTCATCACATCGAGACCCGAAAGACCAGGCAGCATCCAGTCCAAAACAATCAGCGAAAATTTTTGATTTTCCAGGGCGTGCATGGCCTCTTCCGCCGAGGCACATTCTTTGACTTGATATTTTTGCCGGAGCAGATGTAACGCCATCAGCTCGCGGATTTCCCTTTCATCTTCGACCACCAGAATGGCGGCAGAGACTTCAGGCATCAGCGCCTCCGTGGCGAATATCTTTGCCGGTCGAAACAAAAATAACATCTTCGGCAATATTAGTGGCGTGATCACCCAGGCGCTCGAAATTTCTGGCCATTAAAATAATATCTAAGGCGGCCTCAGTCTCTTGAGGATTGGCCTTAATAAAGGTGATCATTTCACGGAAGACTTGATTTTTTAAAGCATCGACGGAATCATCCATTTCAAGAACTTTTTCAGCGGCTTTTGGATCTGATCGGACAAAGCTGTCCAAAGATTTTCTGACCATCTCACGAACGATCTCGGACATATGGGACACTTCTTTAACAATCTGCAAAGGCTTACGGCCCAGATAATCCTGAGCTGTGTAGGCAATATTCACTAACTGGTCACCCATTCGCTCAAGATCGGTGTTGATTTTAATGATGGCTAAGACCATTCGAAGATCTTTGGCAACAGGGCCTTGTTTGGCCAAAAATCCCATGCATTCGTTATCAATTCGCTTGTGGTCTTCATTGATTTTTTTTTCAACAAAATGCACACCTTGAAATTTTTCAGCGTCTCGCTCCGTCAGGGCAGAAATCACGTCGGTCAGGGCTTTTTCAACATAGCCGCCCATGATCAAAATATGCTTTTTAATTTCTTCCAGCTGAGCGTCAAGAATTCGTTCCAATGTGATCCCCCGAGGATTTGTAGCAATCCCATCTAGTCTTTGTCCAATCGATAATTATTGTAGACCAAAATGTTGCGCGTCAAAACAAAATCTTAACATGGATCCATTTATTGCGGGAGCTGCGCAAATCCTCTAGGCTTATTTTTTCATCTCCTAGGAGTCGCCTTGTCCCAGCGTTTTTCTGCCATTGATATCGGTTCGAATGCCATCCGAATGATCATCGGCGAAACCCATGAAGGACGCCT
Source organism: Pseudobdellovibrionaceae bacterium (assembly GCA_043779185.1). GTDB lineage: Bacteria > Bdellovibrionota > Bdellovibrionia > Bdellovibrionales > Bdellovibrionaceae > JAYWDA01. Next base: position 8,873 of record JAYWEQ010000067.1, on the reverse strand, counting down.
CCAAACGTTGAAGAAATTTCGCTCGCCGATCCGGTTGGGGCATGATGTTTTTACCGAAGGATTTGTCAGCGAAAACACCTTAAAAGAAGCTGAAAAGACCTTTGCCGAATTTGGTCGCCTGAACAAACGCTTTAAGGTCGAAAAATGCCGGGCTGTCGCCACCAGCGCCCTGCGTGAAGCCAAAAATAGCAAAGAATTTATCACTCGGATGGCGGCCATTAGTCAAATTCACGTCGAAGTCATCGATGGCATCGAAGAAGCCCGATTGATTTTTAATGCCGTGAACCGCGAGGTCGACCTGACTAAAAAAAAGGCAGTCTTAATTGACATTGGTGGCGGCAGTGTCGAGCTGACCCTTTGCCAGGGTGACAAAATGCTAGTGACCCAAAGCTTTCCGATTGGCACTGTTCGCCTTCTTGAAAATTTAAAAAAAAGAAATTTAACCGAAGGCCACCTAAATGTCGTCATTGGGGATTTTATCGTGCCACTGGTTAAATTTTTAGAAAAAGAAGCGGCCGGGATGTCTTTTGATTTCGCGGTCGGCACCGGTGGAAATCTGGAAACGATGTCCCGCTTAAAACTTCAAATTTTGCAAAAAACACCGAACACCTTTGTGTCTTTAGGGGAACTTTTAGAGCTGACAGAAGCTTTGCGGCCTTTTTCCATCAAAGATCGCATTGAAAAATTAAAACTGCGCCCCGATCGTGCCGATGTGATTATTCCTGCCATGATGGTCGTAAAGCTTGTCTTAAGGCAGGCCGGCATTGAAAAAATCCAAATTCCCTGCGTTGGCTTAAGAGACGGCCTTTTATCCACTGTCGCAGGACAAATTTAAAATTTTGACAAGATCATCATTTGAAGAAATTACTTTTCGTTGGCAAGTTTCAAGTCCCTTGAACGCGCCCAGTGGAGGAATATTTTATGAAACATTTGCTGACTTTAATTCTGAGTCTGACTTCGGTGACGGTTTTTGCTGCAATGGATCCTCAACTGGTTGGCACTTGGTCATCAGAAAAGGAAGTTTACGAACTGGATGATGCAAAAGTTTTTTTGGATGTCACTTTTAAGTCAGAAAGCGTGCTCTTGACGGCGAATTGTCTTTTTAAAGACGGACAAACTCTAAAATCAAGCGTTGAAACAAAAGCGGAATACAGTCGTGGGTCCATTAAAGCTCTTGAATCAAAAGATCATGTGACACAAGGAAGCGGTGGCAAGGAATGTCCGGTTTTTACTCGCCCGACCCAAATTGATTATCAGTTTAAAACGACAAATATGTTAAATGTTAATTACAAAGAGCTAGGTTTAGTTTTTAACTTGCTCCGAAAGTCATCAATCAACGATCAACTTGGGCGGCACCAGCCAATTTAAACGGGCTGTCCCAGCCGCCAAACCTAATGCAGACTCTATTTCCAAAGAGGCCACCGCAGATTTTTTCATCTCAACAATCGCATGATCAACTCCGGCTAAAAGAAAACTTAAAAAAGTGCTGATATGGGGTTCGTGCCCTACGACAACGACTTTATTAAATTCCCGCGCATGAGCGCTCAGCCATTTCAAAAAAGCTTGGGGGGGACTCTGCGGAACAAGCTCGGGAGCCTCAATGATTTTTACTTCGTAAAATGCTTCAGAAATTATTTCAGCCGTTTCTCGGGCCCGAACAAAAGGACTGGTGACAATCGCATCGATGTCTCCGACCCAATCACTCAGTTTGATCGCTACCTTCTGCATCTTCCTTCGACCCTTCATGGTCAGTGGACGCAGGTGATCCTCGCTGCCGCTCTTTGCGAATTCGGCGCGCTCTTCCGCCACCGCGTGTCTTACTAGAATAATCTCCATATTGAACTCCACCTTTATTCGGTTGAGGGTCGTCGGAGATAATATTACGCAGCTTCGTCAGATTCATCAACACTTGATGAACGCCCGGGTCCGTTGACATTCTTTGGGTGTAGTTGCCTTTGGAATCCATCGTCCAAGCTTGCCTTTGATCTTTCAGACAAATCTGCAACATTTCCCAGCATTTTTCTTTTAAATGCCGATCCAAGATGGGCACAATCGCTTCGACCCTGGCATGTAAATTTCGATACATCCAGTCCGCCGAGCCTATGAAAAAATCTCCGTCTAAGGGATCTTGGGCGCCATTTCTAAAATAAAAAAGTCTTGAATGCTCAAGAAACCGACCAATGATCGAGACGACGCGAATTTTTTCACTCATGCCGGGAACGCCGGGTCGTAAACAACAAAATCCACGCACGATCAAATCAATCTCACAGCCTTTGCGATTGGCATCATACAGCGCCAAGGCCAAATCATTTTCTTCCATATTATTAAATTTGGCCATGATCTGGGCCGGCCTTCCGGCTTTAGCATGTTCGCCTTCGCGGTCGATCATTTCTTTAAAGCGTGTGAACATATTCACCGGCGCAATCAATAAATATTTGTAATCCCGTTTCAGCGAGCGACCGGTTAGGTAATGAAAAAACTCGACCATTTCATGAGTGATTTCTTCGCGGCAGGTAAATAAGCCCATGTCTGTATACAGCCTTGAGGTCTGAATATTGTAATTGCCGGTTCCGATATGCACGTAGCTTCGAATGCCGTCGATCTCTTGCCGAACCACCAGCGCCGTTTTCGCATGAGTTTTTAAACCGACAACTCCGTAAACGACATGCACCCCTGCATTTTCCAAGGCTTGCGCCCAAAGAATATTTCTTTCTTCATCAAACCGAGCCTTCACTTCGACCAAGCAAACGACTTGTTTTCCCAATTCGGCCGCACGGATCAATGCTCTTACAAAGGGCGAGTTATCTCCGGTGCGATACAGAGTCATCTTGATGGCCAGAACTTTGGGATCCACCGAAGCTTCGCGAATAAAACGCTCGGCTGTTTTTAGGAAACTTTCGTAGGGATGATGAACCAGCAAATCGCCCCGATGAATTAAATTAAAAATTGAATTCTGCTCGTCAGAAAAGGCGGCCGGAATGATCGGTTTATAAGGCGTAAATTTTAATTCTGGATAATCTAAGTCTGAAAAAGATTGCAGATCTGAATAATCCAGTTCGCCGGGATGTTCGTAAATAGAATCCTCGGCCAGCTCAAGTTCATCTCTTAAAAATTTGATCATCCAAGGATCAGGGTTGGGACCATGTTCAACGCGGACCACTTCAGCAAACCGTCTTTGCCGCAATTCTTCAGTAATATGTTTTAATAAATCGTCCACTTCATCATCATCTCGGTCTGAATCTGCATTTCGAGTCACTCGGAAAGGCATGATATTTAAGACCTGCATCAGGGGAAATAAATCAGAAAGATTTTCGATAATGACTTCTGTTAAAGAGATAAAACGATCGAATTCGTCGTTATTTCCTAAGCGAATCCATTGCGGCAACCCATCTTTATTTTTTGGGATTTTAATGCGCGCAAACAGACGTTCTTCATGCTCGGGATGTTTTAAAGTGATCCCTAACGACGTCGATAAGTTTGAAATAAAGGGAAATGGGTGACCGGGATCGACCGACAAAGGCGTTAAAACAGGGAACACATTTCTTTTATAATAGTTTTTAGCCCATTCTTTTTCCTGGGCCGTTAACTCTTTCCAATGCAGCAAGTGAATTTCTTTTTCCGCCAGAGATACCTTTAAGCCTTTATAGCAATCGGCTTGGGCCTTCATCATTTCGACCACGTAACTACGAATTCCCAGCAACTGCTGTTGCGGGGTTTGCCCATCGGATGATTTCGAGGTCAAACCTGCTGCGACTTGGCGTTTGAGGCCACCCACTCGCTTCATAAAAAATTCGTCTAAGTTAGAATCTGAAATCGCTAGAAATCTTAAGCGTTCTAGCATGGGATTTCGAATGTCTTCCGCTTCATGCAAAACACGGCGATCAAAATGGAGCCAACCAATTTCGCGGTTGGTGAATTCAACCGCACTGGCACGAGTGTGTTCAATCACCCGAGGATGGCGAATTTTGGTTCTTTGCCCCGTTTTTTTAAGGCTGGACCTGATACTGGATTTAATCGAATTTTTTTGCCGTAACATGGTGGATTCCTTGTATTCTATAACGGAGCAAAAGTCGCTGCAGTAAAGTCCTATCCTGCGATGCTGCAATCCGATGCATCTGAGTCTTTCCCTAGTCTAAGGTTCAGTCTTGCTCTAATCTTTATCTTCGGAGGCATCATGAACAAAGTTTTAAGTCTACTGGCTCTGATTTTAGCTTTTAGCCTGCCAAGTTGTGCGACCTTAAAGCTACAGTCACCGACAGTTCAGTTGGTCAATATCGATATGAACAGTCCTTCAATTCTTGAGGCCACGCTGATCTTCAACTTGTTGGTGAAAAATCCGAATTCTGTCGACGTTAAAATTGATCAAGTAGATTACTCTGTAAAATTAAATAATAAGCAGTTTACGAGCGGAGTGCTTAACCAAACTGTTGTGCTGCCAGCCAATTCTTCGGCGAAAGTGGCGGTCCCCGCCCCGATTAAATTCAATGATCTCTCCGATTCGGTCGCAGGATTACTGCAAAGCGGCTCTACGCCCTACCAGATTTCAGGCACCGTCAAAACCGGCTTACTAAGAATTCCCTTCAATGAAAAAGGCGACCTGAAGCTTTCTGATTTGAAGAAATAATTAAATACGGGTTGGATTTAAAAAACGGTTGATTCTGGTGCATAGCTATGGGGACTTCCGATTCGAGAAATCCAAAAACAAGAATGCCGCAAAGTAGGCTTAGAAGAAAAATGAAAACACCACGCAAAGCCAAACAGAATTGATTTTAGCAAAAGAAGGGGGCTCCTTAGTTAATCTGCTAATTCCTAAAAATCAGTACAAAACCCGGGTGCGAATGCTCCGCTCTAGCTTCTGAATGTCCTGGGAAAGGTTTTGAACGTTCTTAATTTCCAGATCCATCACAAGATAGCCGATTTTTTCGTCGGTCGATAGATATTGAGCTTGAATATTGGCGCCAGCTTCAGAAATGATGCCATTGATTTCGCGCAAAACGCCGGGCTCATTGCGATGGACATTTAAAATCCGCGAAGCCCCCTGCCCGACAGGCAGATCGACATTAGGAAAATTCACAGCGCCAGCACTGGATCCAATTTTCAGATAGCGCCGAAAACTTTCTGCCACTTCAAGACCAATATTGTATTGAGCTTCTTCTGTGCTGCCACCAATGTGCGGGGTCAATATGACATTTGCAATGCCTTGCAAAGGACTTTTAAACTTTTCCTTATTTGAGGCTGGTTCATGGGGAAAAACGTCGACGGCGCAACCAGCAATTTGTCCTGATTTAAGCGCTGCTACTAAATCATCAATGACGACCACACTGCCTCGGCTGGCGTTGATCAGAAAACTTCCTTTTTTCAACTGCGCCATTTGCCGCGCGCCGATCATATCTTTTGTTTGCGGAGTTTCGGGGACATGCAAGCTGATAAAATCCGAATTCTGTAAAAGCTCATCCAAAGAAATACAAACACGGGCATTTCCTAAAGGGAGTTTTTTAATGATATCGTAAAATAGAACTTTTAAACCCATGGACTCGGCCATAATACTAAGCTGGGAACCGATATGGCCATAACCGATAATTCCTAAAGTCTTCCCGCGCACTTCGTGCGATCCATCGGCGCTTTTCATCCAATCGCCTTGGTGCGCCTTCATATTTCGATCGCCCAACTGACGAGACAAAGAAATCATTTCGCAAATCACAAGTTCGGCCACACTTCGAGTATTGGCATGAGGTGCGTTAAAAACCGGCATTCCCATTCCTTTGGCGGCTTTCAAATCCACCTGGTTGGTTCCGATGCAAAAGGCTCCAATCGCAAATAATTGCGGATTCTGCTGCACGATGGCTTTCGTGATTTCGGTTTTAGAACGGATGCCCAGGGCCTGATATTGAGGCAAAAGCTTTAGCAAGGTGGCTTCGTCTGGCGATTCAGACATCCGATCGACGTGAAAACCCTCACTGATCAGAGTTTCCGCTGCCACCGAGTGAATATTTTCAACAAGAAGAATTTTGATTTGTTCATTCATAACCCAATTCAAATATTCCTTCGTCGATTTGTCACTGATGAAGTCTGTAACATCTTGCAATATTTGTTTCAAAAATCCTCAGACACAGGGACAATAATCAAATGACAGTTTCTAAAGCTTTTCATCTTTTAGTCGTCGACGATGACAGTCTCATTCATCAGTCTTTACGTTTACTTGTTCCCAGCCATTGGAAGCTGGTCAGCGCTAAAGAGTTTTCAGACATTCCCTTTGATCGATTTTTCCATGCCGCCATGGTCGACATGCATCTGACGCCCCACTCGAAAAACCCTGTGGGGCTAGAAGTGATTAAACGTTTGACTGAAAAAATGTCGAATTTAGAAATCATTGCGATGTCGGGCGATTTTAATCGGGAACTGATGGAGTCCTGTCTTAAGTTAGGCGCGCAAAGATTTTTAAGTAAGCCGCTAATGGGTGAAGAGGTTTTATTACTGCTCGATAAAATTGAGGCCTTGTGGAGTTTAAGAAATTTCGAGACTCAGCACAAAAATTCCCAGGTGCGATGGGTGGGAAACTCTGAAGTGTCACAAAATATCACTCGAAAAATTGCCAGCCTTCGCGGTGAAAAAAATCCTGTTCTTTTAGAAGGCGAAACCGGGACCGGCAAAGAAGTCGTCGCCAGACTTTTAAATCAGCAAGAAGGGGAGCGTCCTTTTGTCGCGGTTAACGTGGCCAGTATCCCGGACAATCTTTTTGAAAGCGAAATGTTTGGACATATCAAGGGAGCCTTTACCGGCGCCGATCAAAATAAAGTCGGCCTTTGCGAGGCCGCCCATGGTGGAGATTTATTTCTAGATGAAGTGGAAGCTTTGTCGCCAGGCCATCAAGCTAAGCTTCTTCGCTTCTTAGAAAGCGGTGAAATTCGGCGCGTCGGCGCCAAAGAGTCCGTCATGGTCCAATGCCGAGTGATCGTCGCCAGCAATCGCTCCTTAGAAAAAATGAGCAAAGACGGCTCCTTCCGCGAAGACTTGTATTTTCGCATCTGTGGTCAAAGAGTTGATTTAGCCCCTTTGCGCGAACGCAAAGAGGATATCCCTGATCTTGCTTTATACTTTATTAGCCTCGAAAAACCCCGTCGCAATAAATCTTTTACAGAAGATGGCTTGCTGGCCATGAAAGAATATTCTTGGCCCGGAAATATTCGTGAACTTCGTCGGGTGTGCGAACAGCTCAGCCTGACGTCACCCCTGCCGCTGCTTCGCAAAGAAGATGTCAATGCGCTCCTTCGACCACTCTTAACGACAGCTGGAAATGAATCCTTGGATTTATCCAAAGGTCTGGGTGTTTTAACGGAAGAATTCGAAGCCCGGGTCATCACACAATGTTTAAAAACTGAAGCGGATATTGAAAAAGCGGCCGATCGATTAAAAATTTCTCGTTCCAGTCTGTATAAAAAAATTAAAGATTACCGCTTGGACGAGGTCCTAAAATGACATTGGAGTTTTTCTCTTGGAATCATTCAATCTATAGCCAGACAGTCTGGACGGTTTTAGGAATTATTTTTGTTTCTGGACTGATTGTTGGTATTTTTAGAAAAAGTTCTTATTATTTTATCAGCTCATGGGCCAGCATCAAAAGTTGGCTTTTTGCAGCGCCGTTATTGTTTATTGTCTTCGCACTTCCAGCTCCTTGGCCCCTGATTGTGTTGGCCGCTCTTGCGATTTACGGAGCTAAAGCTTTTTTTCAAATTATTGGTATGTTTCATCGAAGTTATTTCGTTCTTATTTGTTACGCTGGAATTGTTGGCCTGACGATGGCTTGCTTTTACAATCGCGTTGATATTTACAATACGATTCCGATGATTGTTCTTGGTGCTTGCTGCCTGGTGCCCCTGATCCGCGATAACTATAAGCGCATGATTCAGTATATTTCCTTAAGCTTGCTAGCCTTTATCTTTTTGGGCTGGTCCTTTATGCATCTGGGGCTTTTGTTAAACCTTCCCAGCGGGATTTATCAGATTTTGTATCTGATTGTCCTGACGGAATTTTGCGATAATACCAACTTAGCCATCGGCCGTTATTTCAGAAAGTGGAAGCTGTTTGCGAAGATCGATCCCAAACGGACCGTTGGCAGCACCAGCATTTCAGTGGCATTAACATTGATCTTAGCTTTCGTGATGAAACAACTGCTGCCGGATCCTTCCGATAAATATTGGCTAGCCTCTGGATTGATTGCTTCGATCGGTGGAATCGCCGGTGATATGGTGATGACGGTCGTTCGCCGCGATGCCGAAGTTAAAATTGTCGGTGCCTTTATTATCGGCCGCGGTGATTTCTTGCATCGAATGGATCGACTGATTTTTGTCGCACCGATTTATTACTACATTATGTTGTGGATCGGGTAAGGCCGCAAATATGAAAGACTGGCGCTATGATAATGAACAATGGACCAAGCTTCCCACTTATCTAAAACATCTGCCGTTATTTACCCGTCATATCGATTTGACCAGTATTTTTTTTCGCTTTCTTTGGTCCATTTATTTACAAGAATTTGTCTTTCGTTTTTACATCCGGCTCAAAGTAAAAGGCCAAAGTTATCACGATGTTTTTGCAAAACATCCCCGCCTGATTATTATTTCAAATCATGGCAGCCATCTGGATGCTACGTCCATTGCGGCGTCCATTCCAAAAAGATATTGGCTTGATATTTATATTGCCGCAGCCAAAGATTATTTTTTTTCGAACCCGGTTTTTACATTTTTTTCTAAGCACTGCCTTGGGGCGATCCCTATTGATCGCAAAGATCGTAAAGGCGAAGCGATCAATTTAATCCTCAACCTGCTTAGCAATATGCCGCGCATTTGGTTGATTATTTTTCCCGAGGGCACCCG
>JAYWEQ010000066.1:0-21881 GCA_043779185.1 Pseudobdellovibrionaceae bacterium | reverse complement strand
AACCAGTTATCCACATTTTTTCGAAAAATGAAAAGATCTGAAATCTAGACTACTGCAAAAACTTATGACGCCGATCAGCTGACAAAATCGCTTTGTAATTAACCTGACAAAGTCGCTATGTAATCACTTCAAAACATTAGTTGTTGTGATTCCACAGGTCGTACCTCCGCTTGTTCCAACGCTGGAATATAAAATTCCCGTGTCGATGACTGTTGGTATAGTCTTATCAATAGTTGTTCCATCACCCACTTGTCCGAAGGTATTTAGTCCCCAGCACTTCAAAACTCCATCAGAAAGGACCACACAGGTCGTTGCACTTCCGGTACTGAACTGAGTCAGAAATGAAGTCGGAGAAACTACGGGGTGGACAACCGTTGTGTCTTTTATAAAAAAACGAGATTGATTTGCAGTGCTGCTAATCACGTCTGACCCATCCAAAGAAGTCAGCGTCATTTAAAAAAAAGTGTTCTTCGTTCCTAACGGATAGTTCAGGGTGTTAAAAATAATTTGACCGCTGATCCCATTGGCTGGGATGGTAATAAATCCTGATGCTGGCAAGTTGTGATTGACAGTATAAATAGCATCACCAGTCAAAGAATAAAATACTCTTATTGGATATGGTTTTGCAATACTGGAAATAACAGTGATACTTTTATTAGTCACATCAGATTCACTGGCAGTTTGTTCGGCCTCAAGAACGCTAATTGTAGCTGCCATAGCCAAAGAACTCTCTGGCTGAAAACTAACAAGTTTTGGAATTGCATTTGTACAACTTGAAAGAGCCAGAACCATAAGTAAAGCGAAAGTGAACCAGCCGACGTTCCCCATATCAAACTTATCGGAAGATCTCACTTGGACTTTAGTCGAATGTGTTCCAGTCTGAGACGATAAAGACCAACCGAATCACCGACTAGCCAACGGGTTTGATTTTTAAAATCCCGGCAAAATAAATGTGTGATAAACGCTGAGGGCAAAGTCCTCTGACTTTTCAGAAGCGGTCTTAATTGCGCTTGAATAGAGTTTTTGAGCTCTGTAATAAATTCGAAACTCCCACTGACGACTGAGGTCAATCGTGCTTTCGATAATTCCTTCGACTAATTGACTGTTGCCTGATGACGCTTCATCGCGTGCGATCAAACCTAAGCGCCAGTGGGAACTAAGTTTACTTAACACTCGCAATTCAACGCCCAGCAGGCCGCTGATATTTTGTTCAAGATTTCGACCGACACCGGCGTATAAAAATCCCATCAGCCGGGTGTCTTGAATGGGATCAATAGAGTATCCGACTTGACCTTTTGCCAAAGGTCGATCCGCATCGCGCGCTAGCAAATAATGATCATACGAAACCTCGACGCCCCAGCTGACCGGTTGAAAAAAACGATCGATACTTTGGCTTGATAGAATCTTCAGTAGCACAGCCTTTTCTAATCTTAGCTGCTCTGGATATTTTCGAACTTCAAAATTTAAAAGTTTCAGCTCGCTAAAGGGTGAAACCCCCGTATCATCACTGAGCCAAGCATGAAAGGCTCCCTCTAAATGCAGGCTTTGATAGGATTGACTGTCAAGGCTGCCCTGGCTGACGCCCACACTGGATGAATCATGTGTTTCTTCTGGCGAAATGACCGGACTTGGAATTTGAAGTGTTGGGGTCATTGGAAGCTTGGCGCGCTGACGAGCCAGCAAAAAACTTTTTTCTTTTTTTCTTTCTAGGTTCTCGTCACTTTTAAGGTCCGTATAAACCTGGGCGGCCTCGATCACCGCTGGAGAACTGGATAAATTTTTTCCATTCACTGAATCAATCACCTGATGAAGTTCCTGCTTTTCAGCGGCCGTCAGCGCTTGAAACCGCGTTTGCCATTCTCGGATCAGCGAAGGTCGATATTTTTTGGATTCGATCAAGTGCGCTCGCTCTGCTATCTTGATGGTGTCTAACGGAATCATCCAAGGTTCGTCGTCATGAACTAAATTCAGTTCAGGACGAATCACCTGCAAAGCCCACATGACTTGAAACGAACAATTATCATCTAAAAAATAATAATCGATATATATTTTTTCCATCTCCAGCAAATACTTCAGCAGTCGATCCACTTCGACCTCGGTCAGATTCAATTGATATTCCCACAGGTCACGGCCTTCAAGGTTGGTGTATTCCTTGATCAGTTGATGATAGGGCAACATCGCAAAACGTCCCGGAAAATAACCCGTCAATCCATACAAAGCATACAAAGCGCCCAAGGTGTTTTCCGTGCGCGCCGAAAAATTCACACCGTAATCAAGAAGCTCACCACGAGAAATATTTTTTGGATTTTCTAGTCTTAAAAAAATGTGACCAAAGCTTGAGGCCGCATTATTTAAGTAACTTGTTGCAAAAATCAGGGATACTTTTTTGGCACCAAGCTTGGCCTTCCAGCCTTCATAAAATTCACAGCGGATGGCTTTCTTAGAAAGAGCGGGCCAAGTTCTAATCATAAAATCGGTGCGCGCTAAATATTCGCATTGCAAGCTTGGTTTTTTTTCAAATAAATTATCGACACTGGCCTGCAGTTCAGAAATGGGATTTGATTCTCCGTCCGAAGCCAGGAAATAATTCGGCCCTTGCAGCGCCGATCGACTTTGGCCAAACAGGTTTTTTCGATAATGCAAAAGCCTTTGCCACTCAAGACCTTTTGATACTTTTTGAATTTCTGAATCGGGAATCAATTCAGCCTGCGCTTCAAAAAAAATCATCATCACCAGCAATAATAAAAAACCCGATCTTACTTTGGACACCTTGACAGTATCGCCAGTCGGATCGGGTTTTGGTCAACTAGAAAAACTAAGAAAAAAGATCTTTTGCAAAAGGGCTTGCAAACAAACGGAATTGTTTCAGGTTACAGCGAAGCTGTATCGCAAAGCAAAGCGACGTCTGTGTCTTCTTTCATTTGTTCTTTCAAATGAGAGACCAACTCTTGGGAAGAGGTGTTCGAATGACTTACGATTTTGTCGTAAGAACTTTTAGTCATAGAAAAAAATGCATCTTGCGATTCTTGTGAATCACAACCTGTCATCACGGCCAAAGTTTTCAACTTTTCGCCCTGTCCTTGAGCCATTTCACGAGATAAATCTTCTTGATTCACTTCGACATAATACTGAACTTCTTTTTCATTTTGAACGAGGCCACTGGCAGAACATCCAGAAGTTCCTGAAGTGATACCGAACACTTGTGAGAACAAAGTCTGATTTGTCGTCACTGCAAAAAGCTGAAGCAGTTTAGAGTTTTTCTGAATGACCATCCCACCCAGTCCACACCCGGCATCGCCTGAAGCTAACGCTGATCCACCCACTAACAAAGCCACTAATAAGACGATTTTTTTCATTGGATTCTCCTCCGTCACTAAGAATGAACCGGAGAAGAATTTCTGTCACCTGGACCTAAGTTTAGTTCAGGGACTCTTTATGCATCTTTTTACGCAGCTCTTTGATCTCGTCGACTGAGACCTCGTAAGGTCGCCCACAAATTTGGCAAGTCACTTCGGCGGCTTCCTTTTTTTCAATCATATCTTGCAGTTCGGTCACACCTAAAGTCTCAAGGGCGCGGACAACGCGGTCTTTTGTACAGGGACAATGGTAAACAACTGGATGATTATGATCAATTTCAAGAAATGGAATTCCATCTAAATATAATTTCACAAGATCTGCAGGAAGCGCGCCATCAGCAATCATTTTTGAAACATTGATGGGTTTTGAGTCTGCATTTTTTTGAATTTTTTCAACAATATCCTCATCGACTCCGGGCATGACTTCTACAATCACACCGCCCGCCGCTTGAACCTTGCCGTACGTGTCTAAGTACACTCCCACTGAAACTAAGCTTCGAATCTGATGGGACTGGTGAAGGTAATGGGCGATATCTTCGCCGATCTCGCCGCTGACAAGCTCAACGGTGCCTTGAAAGGGTTGCTTTTGAAAGGGCTGATGGCGGGCGACTGTCATAGTGCCCTTACCGATCGCATCCCGTAAACTTAAACCGCTATCATAGTTGGGTGGTTGATAATTGGGCATCGGCGTGTAGCCGCGAACTTGTCCCTCGAAATGCGCTTCAGCATAAATCGCTTTTAACGACCCATTCCCACGAATATAAATTCCCACTTGTTGATCATTTTTTAACTGAGCCGCCATCAATAAAGCCCCGACCATGGCTCGTCCAACGGCGACAGTGGCCAGCGGTTGCGTGCCTTGCAACTGTTGCATTTCACGCACGACATGCGTCGCATCCACAGCGGCTGCTCTGAGGGTAAAATCATTGGAAACATAGCGGTGGACACGTGGATCAGACATTAGGTGTCAAAACTAACAAACCAGAGATAGAGACTCAAGGCTTTTTTCGCTAAGCTTTGAAACATGAAATTAGGCCTTTTCCGACATGGTGAAAAAGAATCTGAGTGGACCCATGATCCACTGCTTAATTTGCAAGGACAGCAGCAAGCAAAAATCCTCAAAGACTCTGTTGAACGCGGTGTTTTACCTAAACCGACTCGACTGATTGTTTCGCCAAAAATTCGCGCCATCCTGACCTTTTCCCCCCTGGCCAGATCTTTGAACTTAGCTCCCGAGAAGGCAGAAAATTTGGATGAACGCACAAATACCGAAGACTCTTCTCAATTTCGAAAAAGAATCACGAAGACCATCGAAAGTTTTTCAGGCGAATCTGATGAGGTTGTTTTTTTATGCTCGCATTTAGACTGGATCGAGGAGTTTTCAAACCTTGTTCCCTGTGATTCTGATTTACATCAAGTCCCTGAGTTTAGTTGGAGCCCAGGAGCCTATCTTATTTTTGACATTGAAGTGATTTGGCATTTAACACAAAAGGGACGGCTTTTATGATTCGCAATATTTGGGCTGTGGGTCGCAATTATGCTGATCACGCCAAAGAATTAGGAAATGAAGTGCCCACAGAGCCGATGATTTTTTTAAAAGCCGGCAGCTGCGCTTTCTTTGGCCAAGAAATCACCTTGCCCGCTTGGACCCAAGAAGTTCACCACGAGATTGAGCTGGCCTTAAAATTTGATCAGAATTTAGAAATTTCTCATTTTGGTTTGGCCTTAGATTTGACCGAGCGAAAATTACAAAATCATTTAAAATCCCAAGGCCAGCCTTGGACCCTCGCCAAATCTTTTACGGCCGCCTGCCCGCTCACTCAGTTCCATCTTGTTGGTCACTTAAATTCGCTCAGGAATTTACCCATCGCGCTCAATATTAATGGTCAGGTTCGCCAGCTCGGATCTACGCAGCAAATGATTTTTCCTTTGGAAAAACTGGTGGATTTTGTAAAGACACATTTTCCCGTTTGCCCTGATGATTTACTTCTGACCGGCACTCCCGCCGGGGTAGGGCCTTTATTTCGAGGCGACCGCCTGGTGGCGCAACTGGGCTCCTTGATTCAGCACGAATGGACTGTAAATTAGAAACTGCCCCACTTAAGTGTGCTTGCTTTAACTCGCGCGTCGAATAAGTTCAGTTTTTCTAGAGGCTTATCATCTCCTTGCGGCCAAATGAATTCCTAAGGAATTCATTTGGTAACAACGAATCATTTAAACACCTAAAATAACAAAGTAACCTTGAGGCGTTAGTCTGCGCTACGCACACTTAAGTGGGGCAGTTGGTGTAAATTAGGTCATAATTTCCTTGAATGCCGCCCTTACTGGAGGCAAATTAAGCCCTCAAATCATGAGGTGTTCGCATGCAGGATTTAGAGGCTGAAATCCGCTTAAAGGGTGAGGATATTCTTCGTCGCATGGAGGGCCAATCCAAGGTCTCTCTTTTTAGCAAAGATTTTTGGTACGGGTCCATCATGGACTGGAGCATGAAAAACGAAAGTTTCAAAACAAATATGTTTCGCTTCGTGGATGTGCTGCCCTCTTTGCAATCGGGTTCAGAGGTTGCAAAACATCTGAAAGAATATTTTTCTGAAAATGGCGAAGAGCTTCCGTCCGTTTTTAATGTTGGAATTGGTTTAGGAACATTGGCGCCGGGCTTAATGGCCGGAGCTATTCGGAAAAATGTCACGCAAATGGCGAAGATGTTTATTGTTGGTGAAAACCCACAAGAGGCTTTGCCCGTTTTGCGCAAAGCCCGAAAAAACAAAATGACTTTCACTGTTGATATTTTAGGAGAAGCGACTTTAAGCGAAAAAGAAGCTTTGGAATACCAATCCCGCTATTTAGAATTGATTGAATGGCTTTCTAGTGATGCGAAAACTTGGGAAGAAATTCCTTTGATTGACCGCGATCACGAAGGCTCGATTCCAAAAATTAATATTTCCGTTAAATTGACCGCCTTGTATTCGCAAATCAATGACAAAGCGTGGGATCACACCAAAACAATTCTAAAAGAGCGCCTGCGCCCCGTCTTTAGAAGTGCGCAAGAAAAAGGCGTCTTTTTAAATTTGGACATGGAACAGTATTCTGTGAAGCATTTGACCTTAGAAGTTTACAAAGACCTTTTGATGGAACCAGAATTTCGCTCCTACAAATTTTTTGGCTGCGTGATTCAAGCCTACTTGCGAGATTCTTTTCAAGATATTAAAGATCTGGTCGCCTTTGCTCGCGAACGCGGAAGTCCTTTCACTGTTCGCCTCGTGAAAGGCGCTTATTGGGATTATGAAACCGTCGAAGCCGAGCAACGCGGCTGGGATATTCCCGTCTACTTAAAAAAGTCTGAAAGCGATGCTAACTACGAAAATTGTGCGCGGCTCTTGTTAGAAAATGCAAAACACTTACGAGTCGCTTTGGCTTCGCACAATGTGCGCACACTTGCGGCGGCTCTGGTGCATGCTGAAAAGTTGGGTTTACCAAAAGAAGCTTTTGAAATTCAAATGCTTTATGGAATGGCTGATCCGATCAAAAAAGCCATGGTTGAATTAGGTTATCGCGTGCGAGAGTACGCTCCTGTCGGCGATTTAATTCCTGGCATGGCTTATTTAGTGCGCCGACTTTTAGAAAATACCTCCAATGAATCTTGGTTGCGAGGAAAGTTCGCTGAAGGCCAAACATCGGCGGCCTTGTTGAAAGATCCCGCGGCTGGTTTAATTTCCACCTCGTCCACTTTACCCAAAGTTCAAAAAAGATTTTACAATGAACCTTTGCTGGATTTTGCCGTCAAAGATGTTCGTGATAAAATGAATAAAGCCCTCAGTAAAGTCCGCGCCACTTTTCCTGCGACCGTCCAACCTTTTGTTCAAGGCCAATGGCAAAAATCAACACAAACTTTACAACGCCCGAATCCTTCTGAAAAATCTCAGATTGTGGCTCAATTGCAAATGGCTCCGATTGAACTGGCGGAAAAAGCGATCCAAACAGCCCAAAAAGCTTATCCGAATTGGCGAAAAACTCCGCCAGAGACTCGGGCTCAAATGTTGGACAAACTGGCAACAATCATGCAGCGCGATCGCTATGAACTTTGCGCCACGCAGGTTTTTGAAGTGGGAAAACCTTGGGCCGAAGCCGATGGTGATGTTGGCGAAGCCATTGATTTTTGTAAATACTATGCCCAAGCCATGCGGGACTTAGCGATTCCTAAAAAGGTCGGCCATGCGCCGGGTGAAAACAGTCAATACCAATATCGCCCGCGCGGCGTTTCTTTGGTGATTGCGCCTTGGAATTTTCCTTTAGCTATTTTAGCGGGCCAAGTAGCTGCGTCGCTAGTGACCGGGAATACCGTTATCATGAAACCTGCAGAACAAAGCTCGCTGGTGGCTTTGGGCTTGATGAAAATGATTCAGGAAGCTGGCTTTCCAAATGAAGTGGTGCAATTTCTACCCGGCTACGGCGAAGAGATCGGCGAATACTTAGTCAATCATCCATTAACAGCCATCATTGCGTTTACGGGTTCCAAAGCCGTTGGATTGCATATTTTAAAACAGGCTTCAAACGTTCATCAGGGCCAACATCATCTAAAAAAATGCATCATCGAAATGGGCGGGAAAAATGCCATTATCATTGATAATGATGCCGATCTTGATGAAGCCGTTGACGGCGTTTTGTATTCAGCTTTTGGATTTTCAGGGCAAAAGTGTTCCGCCGCCAGTCGTTGTATCGTGCTGGCTGACGTATACGATCGGTTCGTCGATCGACTTGTCGAGTCTGCAAAAAGTATGATCATAGCCGGTGCCCATGAACCTCAAGCCAGTATGGGACCTGTGATTGATGAAGAAGCCCAGCAAAGAATCCTGTCCATGATTACTGAGGCTGAAAAATCCTGTAAAATTTTATTCAAAGGCCCGCAACCATCTCAAGGGTTTTTTGTGCCTTTGACAATTTTTGGTGACGTTGATCCGCAAGCTCAAATTGCTAAAGATGAAGTCTTTGGCCCTGTGTTAGCGATGATGAAAGCCAAAGATTTAGATCAGGCCCTTCAAATTGCTAATTCTGTCGAGTACGGATTGACGGGTGGATTATTTTCCAGAAGCCCTGCCCATATTGCAAAAGTCCGCGAAGAAATGGAATGTGGAAATTTGTATATTAATCGTGGCATTACGGGCGCCATGGTCGATCGCCATCCCTTTGGTGGATTTAAAATGAGCGGCATCGGTTCTAAAACCGGGGGACCTGATTATTTACAACACTTTATGGAGCCCGTCGTTGTCACTGAAAACACATTACGCCGAGGCTTTGCCCCTGTCGAAACAGAATAGTTTTTTAGTGAAAGATTTCACTTCGAAGAAGGTTATTTTTCATTGAAAAACCAAATCGTAAAATAAGGGCTGTGATCACCCCAAACAGGGTGCCGCCGATATGCGCTGAATAAGCAACGCCCGATCCCAGTCCTTCAACGGAACTGAAATGATGGGCGAAATCAGCAATAATAAATAATGGAAACATCCATAAGGTCGGTAAATAAATATAGCCATGATGTTTCGGAAGGAGCGAAATAAAAAAGGCATATCTGATGCGACTGCGCTGTTCAAACACAACATAAAAAGAAATCAACGCACTGATGGATCCACTGGCTCCGACAACAGGAACAGCTCCACCATGGCTTTTTATCATCAGAAAGAAAAGGCCCGCAAAAATACCGCCAAATAAATAAAGCAGGATCAGGCCCATCGATCCCACCATCGCTTCAACGGCGGCTCCAATGATTAAAAAATAGATCATATTGCTAATCAGATGTAAAAATCCAGAATGTGAAAACTGATAGGTGATCCAAGATAAAGAATTTTTGTTCACTTGGCTTAATCCCAACTTAAAAACCAGTTGGTCAAAATAGGACTCGCGGAAATCCCTGATCCCCTGGCGCCAATGCGATGTCGCAACAATGTCCCCGACAACTTCAATTTTTTCAGCTTGTTTTAAAAACGTATAGTCGCGCAGAGCCCAAGATCCCAGGGTTTGATAGTGCTCAGTGCTGTCCACTTTTAAAGAGCTGACCCACGCTGGCAGTAGAATCTTTTTATCTTCAGAAAGATCTTTTAAATATTGCGAATAAACACGGCCGGTGATGGTCAAATTATTTTCAGAAAAAAATGTTGTCCAGCTGGTAGAATCTTTTCCATCCAGGAAAAAAATCATAAACATTAATAAATTAGTGATCAAGATCGCCCATGTCAGCGGATATTTAGCATAATTCCAAAAGTCGACCGGACAAGGAATGATCATGGGATATCAAACCTTTTTTTAAAATCTTTTAAGGTTGATTTAAGTTCAGAACTAGCTGGCGATCGTTTGGTCGAAAGATTTAAATTTTGAATCTGCCAGGCCATCCTGACATAATTTTTTTGCAAGTAAGGTTCCAAGTTTTTATCTTTTAAAAGGTCCGCCATTAAAGAAGCAGCCGTTGTAAAATTCTGCTTCTTTAGACTTTTAACCAAAAGAAGGACTCTGGACGTATTTAAGCTAAAACTTTTATTCGCTTCAAGGGCTGAGCTTTCGGTCAGCATCCACTTCGATAGCTGACAGGCCTCATTTAAAGGATATTTTTCACAAAGAACTTTTTGATACTCTGTTTTTTTCTCTTTATCGGTTTCAAGATAATATTTAACAAAATAACCCATAGGTTTATCAAATTCATCCTGGTTCCATAAGGCCAAATCGCTTTCGGCACCTAAACAATCCTCATCACTTGGATCTAATATATGCACAGCTAATAATAAATCCAAACGCTTCGATGCACTTAAAGATTCTGTGGTTGAAAGTTCGCACAAATATCCCTTGCTGTTATATTCTTCCCTGGTGAAATATCCACCGCGCACCATTTGATGAATCTTGATGGAATATAAACCCAACAATAATAAAATCGAAAAAAAAGCCAGTCGCATCCAAGAAGAAATTAATTTTTTTTCCATCACACTAGGACCCAAATCGCCCGTTGCAATCAAACTGATGACCATCGTATCAGACGCCCTGTCATGCAAACATCGTCTTTGCGGATGACTCATGGTCTCTAAAAAAGGCCAACCCAGAAATCCCAGGCTCAGCCACCAAAAAAATGATCTTAAGATGGCTTGTAGAAACTGAATGGAATTAAATTCTTTTTGATAGTTATCATACGAGATACTGACGACCCGCAGTTTTAAAATTCTTTGCCCTGGCGTTCCTGATAAAAAGAAAGTGCAAAGCGATTGAACAAATATGGAAAGTAGAATCACCGATAAAATAAACATCATCCAAACGATCATGGTCTCGGGAGAGTTTTCATTTTGAATCGCGTAGCTACGAACTTCCTTCAGCTGTGGGGCCACCAGAAAATTAATCACCGACCCAAATAAAAAAGCATCAATGACGAAGGCCAAAAAGCGATCCGCAATCGGTGCTAAATTAAATTGATGATGTTGATCGGGTGACGGGCTTTTGGCCGACACGATATCTGGGTAAACCATAATATCCTATCGGCGGAATCTAAGACTTATTTGATGATTTTAAGACCGACTAAATGACCTTCAAGGTCCAGGTCCAGGGTGGCTCGACCTTTTTCTGCATTGTCGGCGCCGATCAGTTTATAAACCTCTTGGCTTTGCGTTTTGCTTTCAGCTTGAGTGTCAGCAAAATCAAGGGCCCATAATCCACGATAATCTTTAATGAATTTTTCGCGGTCCAAGATAGCCACCGCCTGACCATTTGATTTTGAGCTGTTAAAATTAAGGCTAACAATACGACCCTCTTCAAATTGAACACCGTAGCGACCGGCTAAAGTGCTAAAAAGCATTTCATCTCGCAAGCTTGGTTTTTCTGATAAATGGGCTGCTGAGACTTTTCCAACAGCAACTTTTTCGGCCAGCTCATGCTCCCATTGAATATTTTTTTTGTAGTCATTTTTTGAGTCTTCGGCGCTTAAGCCAATACTGGCAATCCCACGAAGACCTGCAGCTGGTGCATTTAACCCAGGAGCAATCAACCATTGGTTTAAAAACAATGACAGAACTAAGATCGAAGCCAGAGACACCGCCACACTGGCTTTCTTTTCATGAAAGCGATCGTGCATCCGTTTTTGAATCGTCTGTACTTTTGGCAACTGAATCACTTTGTTCTCCATAAAGACTCACCTCGTTGTATGACAGTATTGCTAGAGTCGTGCCGCCTGATCTCGTTCTTAACTGAAAGGCAGATCATCTTTTTGTTCACGACTTAGACAGCTGCCACACTGTGGTTGACGTCTCATTATGATCATCTCATTTTCGTACGCCCACCAGAGACTACTTGCTTCAATCATAGACGAAAACTAAACCTTCATCCTGGGATATTTTTCAAATTCCAAAAAATAAAAAAGGCCGAATGACCGGCCTTTTTTTATTGTTATCGTCGGAGCTTATTTAAGCTGCAACAATTTTTTTCTTACGAGCGGCTGTCGGGTCAATTTGGTATTGCTTCACTTTTCTGTAAAGAGTCGCACGACCAATACCCAAGGCTTTGGCGGCTTCTGTCAAATTGCCTTTGTATTGATAGATCGCATCTTCAATGGCTTTGGCTTCCATCTGTTCCATTTTCTGAACTCGAGCTTCTGGCGCGGGTCCACTGACAAACGGAAGGATGTTATTATGAGCATCATTGTTCAAGGGAGCGCTGCCCGAAACCAGGGCTGGTAGACCTTGCATCAACTGCTGACGGAAAAACGAACTATCAAGACCTTCGCGCCACTGCAGCGGCGAATAGACTTGAAAAGTCACATCGTTATTTTCCCAATATTTTTTTGCGGTGTCGATTTGCTCATGGTTATCGCAGACCATGATTAGAACCGTTCGAGACATCTGAATCCTCCCCTTGTATATTCAATACAGAAATCGTATTTCGCTCACACTGATGTATCGGCGAATCATTCTGAGAATTAAGGGCCAAGTATAAAATATTTTAATTTTATCTAAGTGATTGATAGGATGAGGGATTTAAAGGCAAAAAAAAACGGGCTTCGAAAGCCCGTCTTAAGTCGCAGGTGAGTGGCTGTGTCTCAAGTCGACTACCGTCGACCGGATTTAATTTTAACCTGAAGTTTTGAAATTAAATGAACAGCCATTTTCTCTTGAACCTTACACATTTTCAGCTCATCACGACGGTAAGAACGCTGTGAAGGTGTTAAAGTGCCGGTTTCTAATTCCATTTCATAATCAAGCTTTGAAGAGCGAATGCCTTCAAGCTCTTTGGTCTGCTGCTTAAAAAGTTTTGTGACGCCGGATAAAGGAGCGACCTCAATCCACTCTTCTTTACCGCGATACCAACTGACCATACGAAGAAAACGGGCTTTGTTTTTCGCTAATGTAAAACGGGGGAAAAATTCTTCACCCAGTTCTAGAATATTGTCGATTTCATCAAGGTTTAAATCTTCTTCCTCTTCAGTGATCATGATCTGATTCTGATGAGCCTGTGGTGGAATGTTCTGGATTTTCTCTGCGGTCTCAAGGCCTTCAAACGCTTCAGCCATACTGACTTCTATATTGTCGTTCATCATCACAATTCAACTCCCCCGGTATTAATGAGGATCTCTTATACCGCAAATAAGTCGATGACACAAGATGTCTAATGCTTGTAAAAAGGTAATAAATTTGCTGCGTTAGGTTAATTCTTACGAACTATCCTCGAATAGAGGCTATTTAAAGGGCAAAGTCGTGAACTTGTTTCAGTCGGCTCTTTGGCCCGAATTTGAGCTTTTCATAAAACACAATCCCAAAACGTAAAGCAACAGACCGACAGCCAACATTAAATAGAGATATTTTTGAAGAGCATCGATCCTAAAAAGTTGCGTCTGACAAAGCATCGCCAGGATCAAAAGTGCGCCGCCAATAATTCTTAAAAATAAACCGCATTTTTTCAAACTCAATCTCCCACAGAAATTAAGTCGAAGCTAAATCTTGAACGACTGAATGTCGACTCTAAAAGCGCAGGTCTCCGACCCCCTCAGGCTTAAAAGCAAGATGGGGACGGAGACCTTCAAGGAAGGGGCGATCAGGGCGTACCAGGGACCGGCGGAAGTGGTGTTGGTGCGGGAGTGGGCGTTGGTGCTGGTGCCGGAGGTGACGGTGGAGTTGGTGTTGGCGCTACAGAAGGTGAAGGATTGATCCAACGAATAAGCTCTGTGCGGCTAGATTCCAGGACCATTGTATTTGCATTATTAGCAAAAACTTTGATGTAGCTATAAATCACTGTGGGGCCACAGGCTTTTTTCGCTAAAAAATCTGGGACTCCATAAGTGGAAACTGTTTCTACTTGTTGAACGGCATCGTCATTATGATTGACAGCTGAATCAGTGCACGACCAACTTCCATGATTTTTAATCGTCGAATAAATTGCCGGAACCACCGTTCCATTGGAAAGAGTGAACATTCCATAACGATTGACCGGGGCTTCAGAACTGCGCCCTTGAAAGATACAATTGCTTTTCATCAGATGACGAACTTTGTCTAAGTTTTGCTGATTCAAAGCGTCTGTCGTTGATGCTGAAGATTGCGGCTGATTGTTAGTGATCATGGACACGCTATTATAAACAACATCGTAATTAGGGCCGTTATTCACAGCAAAATTCATTCGATTGAGAAAACTTAATTGCTCATTTGAATTCTTAGATAATGCCGCTTGAGTCATTTGAGATGAACCAAAGTTAGGCCGTAAAACTTCGGTTCGAAGTTCCCAGATCATGCCGGCTTGCAATCGTGAATCAAATTGATAGGTATCGGGTGCCGCCACGGGACAAGCCAGCGGCTGTGGCTGATTTCCGTTCTCTGTGAACTGACTAGGGATGGCACTGCCGACATCCTGACCTTGCCCCTTGGTCAACGGACCTTGAGTGATCGTCCCGCCCCCGCCGCTGCCAGAGGGACTTCCGCTGGAACAGGAAAAAGTGGCTAGTCCTATGAAAGAAAAAAAGAAAATTAGAATCCTTTGCACTGAAAACCTCCATTGCAAAATAGTTGGTCCCCACTTTATCGATATTCAAGGATGCATGTGTTGTGATAGTGATGACAGACTGGTGACAAAAACATCATCATCTGCCCGAGGCGACCATGACGAATCCAAAGATTATTGCAGCGACCGCAAAAGATGCTCCTGAAATTTTGGCGATGATCTTAGAATTAGCCCACTTTGAAAAGCTGCAACATCAAGTGACAGCCACCATCGACGACTTGACCAAAACCCTTTTTGGGCCCCACCCTTCGGCTGAAGTTTTTCTTATTTTAGAAAATGAAAAAAATGTCGGAATGGCTCTGTTTTTTCACAACTATTCTACTTTTTTAGGAAAACCAGGTCTGTACCTAGAGGATTTGTACATTAAACCAGCCTATCGGGGCCGCGGCTATGGGCGGAAGCTGTTGGGTTTTTTAGCCCACCTTGCCGTTGAACGTGGCTGCGGTCGATTTGAATGGTCCGTCTTAGATTGGAATGCCTCAGCGATTCAACTTTACAAAAGCTTGGGCGCTGAACCCCTTAAGGATTGGACCCAGTATCGTTTAAGTGGGGAAAATCTAAAAAATCTGGCCGCTTCATTCACCTTGTGAAAATTTTCTAATCCAAAAAAAAAGCTAACATAACGCTGACTCCTTGTTTATCTTCGGCGCCTGACAAAGGCCGGGGGCTTCCACTGAAATTATTGATTCTATTTTTATTAGTTTTATCGGTGTTTGGCTGCGGAGCTCAGACTGAAAATAACAATTCAGCAGAACCTCCTTCCAGCGCCATCGTCAACGGCACCTCCGTCAAAAGTGAAACCGCTGCTTCGCTGGGTCTTGTGCTGATTGAATTTTATCGGACTTCTGAAGCCCCAGGTCAGATCTCATTGATTGGATTTTGCAGCGGAACTTTGCTGGGCCGACACACGGTTTTGACGGCCGCTCATTGTTTTGATCCCCACTTGCTACCGGGAATGACCCTAGCTAAAGTTATTTTCGAAACAGAACGTCTTACAAATTCGCCCGGACTTTCCTTTGATGTTTTTAAGTCAACAAGTCATCCCTTGTATAATAGCGAACCCGGCATCAGACAAAATGTAAATTCCTACCAAACTTACTTGTCCTATGATCACGATATCGCCATTTTAGCTTTTAAGGGATCTGCACCAAATAATTATAAGATCGCAAAACTGGCCTCTAAGCCCGGCGCTAATTATGCCGGACAAACGGATCATGTTTATGGTTTTGGACGTTCTACAGAATACACTGGTGAAGACGGTGAACAGATTATTTTTTCAAGCGGTGTCTTGCGCGAAGGATCTGTTCAAATTAAGGATAACTTTTTAAAATTCAGTGACCGCTATTTTATTCAAAAAAACTCAAAAGATCAAATGACATGCCAAGGGGATTCTGGCGGCCCCCACTTTCTTGAAAGTAAAAAAAGCAAAATATTAATTGGTGTCACGTCTGCGACCCTGGGTCGGACCTTAGCCAACGGAACTAAAAGTTGCCTCGAAGAGGCCCAAGTCACCAAAGTAAATCCTTTTTATTATTGGATTAAAAGCGAAGAAAAAAAATTATTAGTGGAATTAAACCAGGAGCATCAATGAAACATTGGACGTTAGTAGCCCTTTCTTTATTTAGCCTTAAAGCCTCAGCAATTTATAATTACGATTTATTATTGCCAAAAACCCTAGATACTTATTTTTCAACCTTGTCACTTCATCCAGCGGCTCGACCTTTAAGTCAGACTGAGGCCTTACAAAATAAGTGTGCTCCGGTTTACCAAAATATGATCAAAGATGGCGTTTTAGATATTCATTATGCCCTTGGCTATTTTGATGATTCTGCGGGTGGGGGCGAAAAAAAATTCACTCGCTTCGTCGACGGCACAGGATTTGAGAATTATGGCAGGTCACCGTCTTTGGATCCGGCTATTTTTCAAGCCATTCGTAAGTTTATGAAAGGACCTTGCACTCATCCCAATCAAATGACTTGCGAATTTAAAGAGTCCGGAGACCCTCTGACCGGCCAGGTCATCCTTGAAAAAGACATTTCCTTATTAGGTCAAAAAACTTTAGTCCGCATGACACTGACTCAAGCCTCGGCCAGTCAAACATACGATCAAAATATAACGACATTAACGTCCACTCAAAAAGATTTTACTTCGCAGTCTGAAGTGAATTACTTTGGTGGAATTGCGAGCGGCGATGTGATTTTTTATAACGGACATTCTAGGCATGGCGGCGGTCCTGATTTTTCGCCGGTTGTTTTAAATGCGAAGGGCACGCCTGATTACGACAATTATTATAAGATTAAAAAAATTGGTATTCGCCATGTTCTGCAAGAAGTGAAAAATCGCCCTGACAAAGATTATATTTTAGGAATTTTTGCCTGCTACTCGGCGGCTTATTATGAGCAAGCTCTCTTCACCGCGCGCCCTGGGATCAAAACAATTTTTTCTGTCTTCACAATTAATTATATTGATTCACTGACAAGTTCGCTAGGCTACATCGAAGGCTTTATGCATGGCCTTTGCGACGAGGACCTTTCGGCCTTGGCTAAACAGAATGACGCTGTCAAGGTGGGCATCGGTGACTTTAATATTGGTACGAAGCCACCCGCAAAAATTCGTATCCCCGCGATTCCGCCGCAAACTCACTCTATTGATTAATTGATGGGGCTAAACTGACTTTCATAAGTTCTAGCTTGGTTGTGCCGGCGTCGACTTTCACCATGCTGAAAGGGACGTCGCCAATCCAGGTAAAGCCGCCCGAATCATTGGGAAACTTACAAGTTTCAAAACTTCCTGCTGGAACTGTGATGGTTTCAGCCGTCCCGGAATCCTGGGCACATTTTGAAATGACAGATAAAACTTCTTTTTGTGATGGCATGTCCTCTTCGGCCCATTTTTCAGTGCTGACCTTTGTTCCTTGCGTTACTTGCACCAGCCAAACATGGTTCGCAGAATCTAAACCTGTGTTCTTCATTTCTAAAACCGAACCATCAGCTTGGCGAAATTGAACGATATCACCGGCTGTTGGATACGCCAAGGCTGCGTGAGAAAGAACTAAGCTTAGGATAAGACACAATATTTTCATAAAAATTCCTTTCCACTAACCACTGATCTGAGTGTCTCTAAAAAAAGAACCTTTTGACAAGCTAAAGATCAGATTAAGTAGAACTTAATTTAAAGGGCGGCTATCATCAGCCCCGCGCTTATTCGGTTGTGATTGTTGAACAAGAGGACGTATTTCATGATCGCTTGATCACAACTGGTCACGACATCCCTGCTTGTCGGTAGTTTTAACAAAGGGTTATTTCCAACCCTTTGTTAGGCCCTCAACAGATTGCCGAGAGGATTTAAAACGAGTTGTTTTAAATCCTCTTTTCTTTTCGTGCTTGAGATGACCTTGCTCATTGGCTCGGCGGCGCCAGCGATCATAGTCTTTGCGAGGAAGCTCACTTCGCATAAATCGAATAAATTCATTTTGAGTCAGCCCAAACTGCTTTTCAATCACATCAAAAGTGGTGCGATCTTCCCAACCCATTCGAACCAGACGATCTTTATCGTTGGCGGTCAGCTTGGCAATTTTATCTTTGAACTTGACTGAAATACCCAAAATTTTAACGTCTCCAAATTTACAAATAAGATCTTCATTATTAAGCCTATCAAGTCATTAAATTGTCTAAAACAAATTAATGTAAAGTTTGGTAAAAATCAGGTTCAAATAACTGCTTAAAGAAACTTTCCTTCGTTTTTCGCTCGCAGGCCTTGATCAGAATCATCATTTCTTGCGCCGAGATGGCCTGGTCCTCATTAGGAATTAAAACCGAACATAAGGCGTTGTCTTTCGGGCCGGGGGTAAAGTCCCTTAATCCATACCAGTGGTTTAGTCTTTTAGCATACTCATAGCGCATCTCTTGCCGAGTTAAGCTCATTTTATTTCTTGAAATCTCGATATCAGAAAGAACACCGACTGGAATTTTTATATCGGGAATGTCATTCTGACCTGCGCTTCGTAACTGGACAACAGCAGCTCTTTTTTTAATCACGGAGGCAATGCATTTGTCTGTCAGCTCTCGGGATGAAGGATCCTTAGTCTCGCTTAAATATTGGGCCCCACAACGATCGATGACTTGGGTGACAAAACTTCCCATTTTTTCTTGGCGGCGTATTTCATCAGAAATTTCTTTTTTATGGCTTTCAGTCCAGGAAATCAGCTCCCGTTGAGTTCTGCTTTTACTTTCTAATTTCTCAGCAAATTCTAAAAATGGAGCATCGCAATCTTTTTGGGATTTAAATTCCAGACCTTTAAAGACTTTAGCTTTAATATATTCATAGCGTTTGGAAGAAACTCTTTGAAGTTTTTGTGGCGCAAATCGATAGGCCAAAAAGCTTTCGGCAAAATCTTCTGCGGCATTTGTCATCGCGTACTGGGAAATTACTTCTTTGGGCATCGACTTCCATTCAGCGGTATCATCCAGCTGATATCCTAAGACATGTCCAAATTCATGAACCAAGGTCGAAATTTTAGATAACCTAGTTTCGCCGTCCCAGATATCAAAGACATCGACACGTGCATTGGCTACGACCAATGATCCATTCGCACCATAAGAGGCCAAACTGTAACCTTTTAAAAAATGAAGAAGGTGATGATCTTTGATCGGCAGAACTGTTGGAGGCAAAGATTCAAGGGCGACTAGAACATCTAAAAGCTCTTCATATTTCCAATTTTGATAATTTTCGCGCAGACCCGAGGCTTCCGGAGCCGTTGAGATTCCAAATTTTGCATAAATATACAATATGGGCAGTGCATTTTTTAAACCGTAATACTGTTTCATCGCACACATAACACTTGTACATTTTGTCGCCGGCAAATCATTCAGATTTACGGTCGTATATCGTGGGGGACTGTGAATAGCTTCAAAAAGGTCGACCATTTCAGGAATCTCATTTTTAAATTGGATCCCTCGGACGACTCTATTGATTCGTACATCGGGGTCATTTATTTGTGATTCGAGAAGATCTTGCATTTCATATTCAGAGGGCGCTCGCAAGTTTAAGCAAAATGCAGCTCTTGATTCTTTATCAGTCACAGAATTCCAGTCAGTCGCAAAAACCTGTTGAGAAAATGAGACCGTGAAACCCACTGCCAAATTCAAGATTAATCTCTGCATAAAAAAATCTCCATTTAGTTTTACATCAATACTTTTTGGCAAGAAGCAGGCTTTGGGCTAAAGCCGCTAGCTTGTAAGACCTTTTCAACTAAAGAGCTCTGCCGAATCTTGCCCATGTAGTTTTTAATTTCTGACGCCGACATATTACGTCCTGTTTTTTTTAACTGTTGATCATTGGCTTTCAAGACTTGAGTGGTCAAAGCGTTCACGACTTCGTCGGCTTGACCTGCCAAACGAGTCATTTTTTTAAGTGAGTCTTCGGAGGAGCTCTGATTTGAAGACGTGAGCATTTTTGAAAAATCATGTCCCACCACACCCTGCTCGATCCAATCTAATAAACTTAAAATAATTTGATCCTTGATTCGAAAATTAAGAGTCGCTTGAAAATCACGAGTCTCAGCGATCATTTCTAAATCTTTTTGAGAATCAAAGTCAGCTGGCCACTCCAAAGGAATAACAGTCCTTGGAAAACCAAGCGCTGCTGCAATATTTGGATATCGGCCCCCTAAAGTCGATGGAAAGGAAGGCATTTTCAAAGTGCCCCCAGAAGCCAAATCAAAGCCCATCCGCACTAATTGGGCGCAGGTCATTTTTTCATAGCCTTCAAAAGTTAAACTTGTTGCATAAGGAATAGATTGACCCGCTTGCAATGCTGCTGTGGCCCGCTCATAAATTATTTTTGCGGCTTGGTTGGCAAGGGCTGCATCCGGATGGCGATATAAAACCATATGAGGAAGACCTTCATTTAAAGTTTCTTCAAAGGGCATGATCACAGTTCCTTTTCCAATCAGCGCTTCAATGGTGTACATTTTTTGATCTGCGGGGTTAAGATAGATGATCAGGGAATGACTAAAGCCTGAGGGGGAATCTGTGATCGAAGCAATGGTCGTACTGATTGTGCTAAGACCTCGAACCATCAAAACATCACCACTTTGAAAGCTCAGAGTCTTAACGTTGGGATTTAAAATCGTTGTTTGGCCGACTGAAAAAGCCGGCGGAGATTTCTGATCCAAAGGCCTGCGCTGATTTCCTTCTAAGGCTTCACCCAGAAGGTCTTCGTTGTACCGACTTTCCGTGATCTGGGCTTTTATTTTAACGCCGTCTTCTGACGATAGCTGACCGGAAATAAACTGCTGTCTTAATTTAAGGCGAGCATTAAACATATCTTTAAGGCTTGAGGTTGCGGCCCCCTGCACAGCAAAGACTGACGAAGAAACAAACACCAGGCTCAAAATTGACAATGCTAACTTCATAGGATTCCTCCGGATTCGCCCAGGCCTTCCCGTGGATCGAATACAGAGTTCATAAGCATAACCTATGCCGCTTCATACGGACGGACGCATTAAAAAAAAAGGCTCATTATTATTTTCTGGGTAAATCATCAGGTTCGATTTAAAAACGAAATTCTAATTTTGAGATTTCTCAGTTTGGGAACGTCTATTTACGGGACCTGAGTCTAGGTTGCCTTCTGTTTGTACAAACAAAAATGCCCATGATGAATCGCCTTGGTAGAAGTTGATTACTACATCACACAACCTGGAGAAACATCATGAGCTTTGGTTACGGTATCAATCGACTTTTGGATCTGCAAGCAACAAATTTCCAGGTTTTCGACATGGACGTTAAGGACGATAAAATCACTTACACGATCAAGCACAAGGAGCCGGCGCAATACATTTGTAAGCACTGTGGACATGGCCATAGCGGCTATCACGACAAGGAGTGGATCCATATTTATGATTTACCGCTTGGCAATCGTAAGGTTGTTTGGAAAGTCGAACGAATGCGAGTTCTTTGTCATTGTCAGATGGGTTACCGGGTTGAACAGATGTCGTTCAAAAGTCAGAAGCATTTTTTGACTCAGAGGTATGTGGATTACATTGAATACACTTTGTGTACGAAGATGTTCACCGTTGCTGACGTGTCGAGGCTTTTTAATTTGGATTACGGAATCATTTATAAAATTGACCATGATGTTTTAATAAGACTTTGGCAGCTGGCGGAAGTACCAGACCCCATTAACATTGCTGTAGATGAGAAGTCTTATAAAAAAGGGCACAAGTACGTGACAATTGTTTCTGATATTGATCGCCGGATGGTGATCTGGGTATCTGAGGGACACCGCAAGGAATCACTGGATGAGTTTTTTAAAATTATAGGTCCCGAACGATGCAAAAAAATCGAGACAGTCGCAAAGGATATGCACAAACCCTACATTGCCAGTTGCCAAGAATTTATCCCCCAGGCATTGGAGGTTGCAGACTCCTTCCATATAGTTAAAAAATTAAATGAGGTTCTGGATAGCTGCCGGAAGGAACTTATTGAGTCTTCTGAGTCAACAAAATCAGAAAAG
>JAYWEQ010000065.1:0-11691 GCA_043779185.1 Pseudobdellovibrionaceae bacterium | reverse complement strand
AATACTTTGAAAAAAATAAAGGCCGGGCTGTTAGGCCTCTTTATGCTAAGGCGATTGAGCTTGCGTCGATGGGTCAATCAGGTGAGTTTACGGCCATAGATCTTGGATGTGGAGCTGGTATAGAATCAGTTGATCTGTTGTCGCGTGGTTGGAATGTCATTGCGATAGATCGGGAGCCAACTTCAATATCTGCTGTTCTTGAGCTAGCTGGCCCCCAGTTAGCTCAGAAATTAAAAACTATTTGTATTAGTTTCGAAGATTTATTTGATGTTCCTGCCGCCGAATTTATTTACTCGTACCACTCGTTACCCTTCTGCGATGTTGATCATTTTGATCGATTGTGGACCTTGATTCAAAATGCCGTGAACCCAAATGGTATTTTTGCGGGAAGTTTTTTTGGTTTGAACGATGAATGGGTCAAATCAGGCCATTCAACTGGTGTCAGCACAGAAACGCTCAAGCGATATCTTTCGAATTTCGATATTCTCCACTACGATGAAGTTGAAAAAGTTGGTAATACTGCTTTGAATGGACCTAAAAATTGGCACTTCATCGATGTCATTATTAGAAAAAAGATCTGAGTAAAATCCCCAGACCCTTTCAAGGAGTGCAGTTTCTACTTCTTAAATAAGTGCAAATACTGCCCGTAGCCGGCTTTTTCCAAATCGGAAGCCTTAATAAATTTCATCGATGCTGAATTCATGCAATAGCGTTCACCCGTTGGCTCGGGCCCGTCGGGAAAAACATGCCCTAAGTGTGAATCCCCTAATTTCGAGCGAACTTCCGTGCGATCTCCCAGAAAAACGCGGCGATCTTTTTTCAGAACAATATTTTGTTTTTCAATAGGACGACTGAAGCTGGGCCAGCCGGTGCCAGAGTCATATTTGTCGACGGAAGAAAACAAGGGTTCTCCGGACACAACATCAACGTAAATGCCAGCCTCATGATTGTCCCAATATTCATTTTTAAAAGGTCTTTCAGTGCCTTCTTTTTGAGTCACATCAAATTGTTCGGGAGTTAGTTTTTTCTTTAACTCCGCTTCGCTGGGTTTTACAAAAGTTTCTTTTGCAGCTTCTTTCATGGTGTCCTTACCTTCTGATTCGGCGATCAGTTTTTTGATCATGGCCTCGGTTTCAGCATAAGCGCCCTCGCCAGCGTGGGTGTATCTAATTTCGCCTTTTTTATCGATCAAATAAATAAAAGGCCAGAAATTTTGATGATAGCTTTTCCAAAGAGCCGAGTCACTGTCTAGCACTACGGGATATTGAATTCCCAAGCTTTTAACTGCGGCCTGAACGTTGGCCGTTTCTTTTTCATGGGCTGTTTCAGGTGTATGAATGCCAATCACACGAAATTGCGAGGCCGGAAATTGCTGATGCCATCCTTTAATATGTGGGATGACATTCTTGCAGTTATAACAGTCAAAAGTCCAAAACTCGATCAAGGTGACTTTGCCCTTTAAATCCTTCAACTGCAGCGGCTGTGAGTTAATCCACATATTAGGTGAACTGGGAAATTCAACATTCAAAGGCTGAGCCAACAGCGTTCCAGACTGAAACAACCAAAAGCTCAAAGAAAAAATCCATAATTTACGCATACAACCTCCATTGAACCTGTTGTTCGTAAGTTTTGAGTATAAGGTTACAAAAAAATAAATTGTAACCTTTCCTAATTTTTAACGAACTTAAATCATGCGAGGTGTCTATGTCTCAAATTAAATCAGTCTTATTGGGATTCTTAACAGTTTTCTTATTTAATGGATCAGCGTCGGCTGAATCGGCCGGTTCAGCCTCTCAGAAAGCCGTGTTTGCGGGAGGTTGCTTTTGGTGTATGCAAGCCCCCTTCGATCAGCTGCCGGGTGTGATTTCAACGACTGTGGGATATACGGGAGGCCGCGTTGCCAATCCGACTTACGAGCAAGTCTCCCATGAAAATACAGGTCATGCGGAAGCCGTTGAAGTTCTTTTTGATCCTAAAAAAATATCCTATGAGAAAATTCTAGATGTTTACTGGCACCAAATTGATCCGACGACGGTGGACGCACAGTTCGTTGATGTCGGGGATTCTTACCGGACCGCCATTTTTTATCAGAACGAGGAACAAAAGAAATTGGCGGAAGCCTCGAAAGCAGCTTGGGAAAAAAAAGGAACTTTTAAAAAACCCATCGTGACTCAAATCGTGTCGGCAGGGCCCTTTTATAAAGCCGAAGATTATCATCAGTCTTATTACAAAAAAAATCCCGTCAGATACAATTTTTATCGCTCTCGTTCAGGTCGTGATCGATATTTGACTTCGATCTGGGGAAAAAGTGATCACTAATTGATAGACTAAGAAGCGCCGTTAAAGTTATCGTTTCTTCATGTCAAAGATCACGGATCCGCGTCAGCTGATGATTCAAGTCCAATCGGGCGATGAATTAGCCTACGCGAAGCTTTTAGAAATTATCTCGGTCCTGGTGCGCAGCTTCGCTCGAGGACGACTGCATCGCTGGCGTTTAAGTCAACAGATCGACGTCGAGGATATTGTCCAGGAGGTCTTAATGGCAGTGCACTTAAAAAAAGGAACTTACGATCCTTCGCAAGCTTTAGAGCCTTGGATTTTTGCAATTGCCAACTATAAAATGGTCGATGTGATTCGCCGGCACCGATTTACAACGAATCTTGAAAATATTCCTGACCGTGCAGATCCACACTCTGCCGCTGACAGCAAAGAAACAACC
The DNA here is from genome assembly GCA_043779185.1 of Pseudobdellovibrionaceae bacterium. GTDB lineage: Bacteria > Bdellovibrionota > Bdellovibrionia > Bdellovibrionales > Bdellovibrionaceae > JAYWDA01. The sequence goes on along the minus strand of JAYWEQ010000065.1, from coordinate 8,972 downwards.
GAAACTTTGCAGTGGGGATTTTTGCAGCTGAACAATCGTGAACGTGAGCTCCTAACGTCAGTCAAGCTGAATGAAAAATCAATCAAGGAAGTCGCCTTAGAGATGAATTTGTCAGAGTCCGCCGTTAAAGTCGGTGTTCACCGGGCGATGAGTAAATTAAAAGAAATTTTCAAGGTGCCGTCCCATGAAGACTGAACAACTGATTTTACAACTGAGTACTGAGGCTAAGCCCACCGTGGCTTTTATGCCTGTCAAAAGCTGGCTGTTGTGGTCCTTGGCACCGATGACCGTGATGATTTTAAGATTTTTTTTATGGCAAACGCAGTCGCCGAATTTGACGAAAAATTTTGATCTGGCTTTTTTACAGGAAACAATTTTGTTAGGATTATTATTTGGTTTAGTTCCGTATTTGACCTTCAAACAATCAGTGCCGGGATTAAAAAATTCTAAATTAATGCTCTTGACGGGGGTTCTTTTTGGCAGCTGGATTATTTTATTAATCTTGCGAGCGACCAGTGTGGACATGACGGAAGCGCAATCAACTCATTTTTCCGAAGGACTGGCTTGTAGTTACGAGATCCTTCAAATGGCCCTTGTTCCTTTGGCTGTTTTATTCTTTATTTTAAGACGGGGAGCCTCGGTACATCCCTTGCGAAGTGGAAGCATGGCCGCCACCAGTGCAACGATGATGGGAACTCTGGTTTTACAGGTGATCTGCCAATCCCCAAGCCCTGTTCATATTTTAGCGTTTCACGTTGGTGCAGTTCTGGCGATAAGTCTGTTGGGAGCCCTTCTAGGACTGCGGATCTTGCGCTGGTAAATAGTCTTGCTTGCACCGCAGGATTGGCAAACCCCAAATTCTAAGATGAACTAAGTGTCGGGGGTTCCAGTGCATTTATTGACGGTGTCGCTAGCGATTTTTTTATTCCTTTTTCAAAGCTCATTTGTTCAGGCGCAAAATACATCAAGTCAGATCAGTGATCGATTGGTTCAAGGCCTTGATTGCAAAAATATTTCGGTCTCAGGTATTTATTCAAAAATTCGTGATGACGCCTATCCGATTCAAGCTCAGATTCCTGATGCCAATTGGGCGACGGGATATCTTGCGAATTGTTGGAGCCTGGCCCATTCGCAAAGGTTAGTATTTATGCTTTCGCGGCTAGATCCTGATGCAGACATCAGCGAAGCTAAGCTGCGCGGGGTTTTGGATATGTTTCGCGGTTCAAGCCCCGAAGAAGCGGCGCGATTTCCAAATCCTATTTTACAAGAAAGACCACTTCGCCAATACACGGTTTTTTCAACGGATCGAAATTTTTCAGAAGGCTCAAGCTTATATTCGTCTTTGCAAAAGGGATTTTCTGAGTCTGGAATCTTAGGGATCCCAAGAGATTTTAGAAACGAGATCGAAATTTTTCAGATCTACCACTTTCACCGCACAAAAAATCTGCCAATGTTTTTAGGAAATTGGGAAAGATCCACCGCTGAGAACCAGCAAAGTTTCGAACAGATCCTCAAAGCGATCGATCAGCATCGTCTGAACCTTTTGGTTTTGCGGGCGGATCGTACGGTTCAGCATGTCGTGATCCCAAAATGGTATGAGATCGCCAGCGATGGAAAATATATTTTTCATGTTTTTGATGCGAATTTTCCAGACCGTGAAAATGCATTCGCCTACAACCCTCAAACGCGACAATTTGATGGTGGCAGTGTTATGGGTGTTTTTTACGACACGCCCTACTTAACAAAATCCGTGGGCGTCTTTATCGTCGATGAGGGTGAAAATAAAAAAATCGACGAAGCCTTGGTTCGTTACTACCAAAAGGCTTGTCGAAATTTAGTTAATTAATTTGCACGAATTAAATGATTACTCAGTGGCGCGGTTCGGAGTTCGATCACGGAACGTGCTGCGAGCATGCGGATTCGTACTGTTTTCAGTAAATCGCTTCGGCATACGACCATATGTCACACCCCGAGGAGGGCGTTGTCCACCCTCTGCCGGTGCGCGATCTGATCCAACGCTAACAGATCGCTCTGTGCGCGCACGGAAAGGTCGCTCTGATCGTTCAGCACTTGGCGCCCGAGACGGTCTTGTTGATTCTTCGCTGGAAGCTCGTCGTGCTGGGCGAGTATCGACATCAGACGAAGGTCTTCGTGTTGGACGGCTGCTTTCCGCTCCTTCAACCGGAGATGGTCTTCGCGTTGGACCCGAGTCACTGTCACCAGACGCCCTGCGAGTCGGACGAGAAGAACTTCGTTCATCATTCCCGCGACGATTCGAAGGTCCACTGCTACGGCGGTCACCGCCACGACGGTCGTATCGACGAGGCCCTGATTCTCGATCGCCATCCGCACTCATACGAGGACCTGGCATATCAAAACGCTCAGCTTCAGAAAAAATATCAGGATTCATCATGGCTAAAAATCGACCCGCGACTTCTTCGCCTGTCATTTGACCCAAAGCCTCTTTCCAAGAAGTGTCCATCACTTCCACAGCGCGAGTTCCCGATTTTTCGCCAACAAATTTAGCCAGCATCGAAGATATTTTTTTAGTTCCAATATCACGACGACTCGGAATCACACCTTCGCGCATACGGGTTTTTGTCATGGTTTCAATTCGGCGTAAAATTCCCATATGACTTGGAGTCACTAAGCTCATCGCGATTCCCGTTTTACCACTTCGAGCTGTTCGACCAATACGGTGAACGTAGCTGTCGAGTTCACGGGGTAGCGAATAGTTAATGACGTGAGTGATATCTTTCACATCAAGACCGCGTGAAGCCACGTCGGTACAAATTAAAACAGTGACTCTGCGATCGCGGAAAGACTGCATGGTCTTTTCACGGGAACGTTGATCTTTATCGCCATGCAAACAATCGACTTTGTAACCGCGATCGACCAAGTACTGACTGAGGTCCGCCACTAAAGATTTTGTCTGGCAAAAAATAACTCCGTAAAAATCTTCCGCTGCTTCGATCAGCTTGCAAAGAATCTCAGGTTTATTGGATTCACGAGTGACATAATAAAGTTGATCAACAGTCGCTGATAACATTTCTTTTTTGTTCGATTGAACTTGCTGTGGATTGGTCAAATATTTATCAGCCACGCGGCGAACATCAGAGCTCATGGTTGCAGAAAATAACCAAATACGAGCTTGTTCGCGATCAACAGAACTTAAAATTTTATCAAGTTCGTCTTTAAAGCCCATTGAAATCATCTCATCGGCTTCATCTAATATAAGTTGTTTCAGATTTCCTAATTTAAGAGTGCCACGTTCAATGTGATCGACAACACGACCCGGAGTTCCAACAACAACTTGCATGCCAGACTTCATGCCTTGTAATTGTTCGCTGTAACTGGCGCCACCGTAAACCGGTAAAGCACGAATACCTTTGTGTTTACCCAGCATATTAATTTGACCCGCCACTTGCAATGCAAGCTCGCGAGTGGGGCACAAAATTAATGTTTGCACAGCCTTGATCGAGGCATCAATTTGCTCGAGCATAGGGATTGAAAAGGCGGCTGTTTTACCAGTGCCTGTTGCGGCCAAACCAATGAAATCCGTGGGAGCTCCGAGAAGAATCGGTAATGCTTGAGCTTGAATCGGACTTGGTGTGGTGTACCCCATTTCTGTAATTGCCTTAGCAACAGCGGGGCTTAACGATAGTTCATCAAAAGTTTTCACGGAGATCTCATTTCTTAGGTTGCCGAAGAAAATAGCACATCTTTGAAAAAAGTGGCGAAATCATCAAATTTGACCGGCAGATTTGTAAATTTTCATAAGATGGGTTGGCCTGAGGGGGCTAATTGTGAGGCTTTCTTGCTTCATAACAGGGTTCTTAAGGGTCTCAACATCACTAAAATGCCTGGGCTCGTCATTTGCAGCCTAAAAATTTTACTAAAACCTCAATGGCAAAGTCGGGAGAAATGATGGGACAACAAGACAATAAACCTAATAATGAAACGACAGTGGATGGAAAGCCGCTGGTGCATCAACCACAATCAGGGGTCATTTCAGCCACTGAAGAGTATATTAATGAATACACTCGAGATGACGACCCCTTGCTATCCCCCTCAGAAAGAGGGAATACGCGGGGAGATCTTTTACATGAATCGGCTGAAGAAATTCCGAAAGGCATTAGCCATCCGATTCAGTAAAAATGTCCTTCAAAGCTTGGAAATTAATAAAGTTGGCCCAAGAAGCTTTTCCATTGGGTCTTTTGATTAAACTCTAAATTTTCATAGCGTTCGGAATAGCGTTCGTATTCGGACAAGCTGCTGGGCAGCCAAATCGAAAGACCATGGGTCATATTGTCTTGGTTTTGATCATTAGCAATCACCAATTTATTGTGGGCTGCTCTTAGATCTTCGCCGGATTTTTTGATCAATGACGAAGCCATTAACTTATTTGTAAAGTCCATCATGTCCCGGTAGTCAGTCATCGCAAAATACTTAGATTCTTGAAGGGCTTTGACGACCGCTGTTTTTTTAGCTGACGACATTTGCACCATTTCAGTGGTGAAATTTTTGATGGCTTGATGATAATCATCCATGAAGTTTAAATCAAAAACTGACATCGTTGCGGCATCGTGACCGTATAGGCCGCCCGTGTAAGCTGTCATGTATTCACTGGAAAGAATTTTAGAAATCTCGAGGGGTGTTGCGCTTGGCTGAGACTGCCATTTTTGCAAAAAAGTATTGTAGGGCCAACCGGCACCGGGTTCTAGGTCTTGGGACCCGATGAAATAATTAACCGAGGCTTTCATTTGATCTGCGACCTCGACCATGCCCATCAAGCAAGCGTCAGAAGCATAGATATCGACTTTGTGACCAAGCTGGCTTGCAATCTCTTGCATCGCTTGTCCAAGTTCTTCAGTTTTAATAGAGTTTCCAGTGCGATCATCAAATGAAATATCTTTGATCACAAGGTTGGGGCGGTGCCAGCCATTGCCGTGATTCCAAACGACGATAAAGGTATGTTTGGCAGGATATTGATTTTGGGCCCAAGTTGCAAAGTCCACCAATTGATGCCAATCACCCATATCCACGGCGCCCATTTCTTGCACAACCGGAGACGTGACCTCTGAAGAATCATGATCTTTTTTGATCAGCAGGCGCTGAACACCGGGACGGGCTAGCGAGCCCCATTGGACGATAATATTCATTTTGTCGTTCGATCCAATTTGTTCCATTTGATTAATATTAAGCTGGCCATAGGAATCAAGACTATTGATGCCATTTAGAAAAACTAAAAAGTTCCAATCTTTGATGTCGGTGGCAAGGGCGCGAAACGAGAAAAATAAAATTGCAGCAAGGACGAATAAATTTTTTAAGGGGTTCTTCAAATCAATCTCCTGAATTGGGGTGGTGTCCCTTAAGGATATGATTTTTTCGTGCTGGACCTCGTCGAGAAAAGCCTAAAACCCTACTGAAAGCCGGTCTAGATTTACGTCAAAAAAAAGGACTTGGCTTTAATCGACCACAGGGGCAAATTTATTCGCATGCTGATCTTTAATTATGTTAAGGGAGTCCTTTCTCTTTTTATTTTTGGTTTAAATACATTGGTTTGTACGATGCTCCTTTATCCTTTTTTGTTTTTGAAAACCATTTCGCCAGCTGGGTTACTAAAGAAGTTTTTCAATCGTTGCATGGTCAGGATCGGCGAGGCTTGGATTTCAGTCAATAATATCAACTTGGATTTGACTCAAAATATTCAATGGGACATTCAAGGGCTGGACGGCCTGTCGATAGATCGATCTTATTTAATTTTGGTGAATCATCAATCCTGGATGGATATCGTGATTCTTCAATATTTTTTAAATCACCGAGTTCCTTTTATCCGATTTTTTTTAAAAAAAGAATTGATCTATGTGCCCTTGTTGGGCGGCGCTTGGTGGGCTTTGGATTTTCCATTTATGAAAAGATACAGCCTTAAAGAACTTCGAAAGAACCCCAAAAAACGCCGCGAAGATTTTGAAACGGCAAAGCAAACAGGTTTAAAATTTCGAGAGTCTTCTGTTTCCATTCTCAGTTTTTTGGAAGGAACTCGGTTTACGAAAGCAAAGCATGAGGCTCAGAAATCACCCTATGAAAATTTATTAGTGCCGAAAGTCGGTGGGCTTTCTGCTGTCATGCAAGGCATGGGTGAAAATTTCTACCGAGTATTGGACATTACAATTATTTATCCAGAGGGCGTTGTCAGCTTGCTTCAGGCTTTTATGGGACGATTACGACGTGTTCAAGTTCGGGTTCGTCAATTGCCTGTGCCGGTGCACTTATTAAGTGGAGATTACTTAAATGACCCCAGCTATCGTCAAAACGTACAAACATGGGTGAGGGATGTCTGGGTTAAAAAAGATAAGATCATTTCAGAAATGAAAAGTTAATCTGATGGCGTTTGTTTTATGTGGCAGAAATACTCTTTGAGGATTTATGCCACGGACGAATAAAATTCAAAAATAATGAGAAGCTAGCCAAGGTGCCTGGCACCAGTGAAACCTGATTGGCACTGCATTTGCTTTAGCATAGGTCCAACAAAGGAGGAATTTATGTTAAGAGCTGCTATTATATTTTTCGTATTGGGCTTAATTGGAATTGTTTTAGGGGCTTACAATTTTGCGGGTCTGTCTTTAGAAATAGGCAAAATTGTTTTGTTCGCCTTCTTGATTCTGGCAGCGATCAGTTTCTTGGCTTCTTTGTTGACGGGTAAAAATAGAACAACCCTGCCGTAAAAGGCTGGCTCTGAAGGTGGTCTACAGAAGACCACCTTTAAGTTCTAGAAACCAGTTTTTAAAGTCCTTCACATAAATTTCTAATTGCACTAAATCTTTATTTTTTGCTGACGATTCTATGTCATTGGCAATGCACCCTAGCTCTTTAAATCCAAAAGAGGCGGCATTACCCTTAAGCTGATGCCCGAGCCGCTCAAAGTAGGCCCAGTCTAAATTTAATAATTTTAAGTCACAATTTTTGACATCTCTTAAGCGACGGTCAAGATAACGCTCACGCATCTCAAGAGGAATCAAGAGGGGATTAGTATCCATATTCATTCAGCTTGCGATACAGGGTTTTGCGATCAATCCCTAGCATTTTTGCGGTCTTATCCTTGGCTCCTTTATTAAATTCTAGAATTTTAATAATATGAGTTTTAACGATCTCATCCAGCAAGAAGTGGGGAACGGAGGACTCAATTCCCTTGGCACCTTGTTCTTCTTGATAGTTCGAAGATGGAATCAATGGCAGCACCTTATTTTCTGAAGGCAGATGGGAAGGGTCTATCAACATATCGGCGGGAGTAATTTCTTCGGATTGGCAAAGGACCACGGCTCGTTCGACTGTATTTTCAAGTTCGCGCACATTACCAGACCAATGATGGCGAAGAAGAAAAGTTAAAGTTTCATTTGAAAATCTTTTAGCCGTCGAAACATTCACCGATGAAAAGCGACGTAAGAAAAAATCTGCCAAGGGCATAATGTCTTCGGGTCTATCCCGAAGTGGAGGAATATGGATTGGAATCACATTTAACCTAAAGTACAAATCTTCACGGAACCGGTGCTCAATGACTTCTTGTTTTAGATTGCGGTGAGTGGCTGCTAAAATTCGGACATTGATATCCCGAAAACGATTTTCACCAATACGTTTTATTTTTCGATCTTGCAGGACTCGCAAAAGTTTTGCTTGCAAGGGCTGACTTAGATCACCAATTTCATCCAGAAAAAGTGTTCCGCCTTCAGCCTCTTCAAAGAGGCCGGCTTTCTTGTCGATAGCGCCAGTGAAGGATCCCTTGGCATAACCAAAAAGCTCGGCTTCAAGCAAAGTTTCAGGGATGGCGGCACAGTTAATGGCGATAAAGGGGCCATCACTGCGGCTGCCAGACTCATGAATAGTTCGGGCAATCACTTCTTTTCCCGTGCCACTTTCGCCAGTGATTAAAATATTAGCTTGGCTTTGTGCGACTCTGCGGGCTAAATCTAAAGCATTTCTAAATCCCTGACTTTTTGCCACCACCTTGTCTGAGGGGATTTCTGTCTTTTCTTTCAATGCCTGTCGAAGATGAGTGTTCTCATGAAGAATTTCTTTAAACCGCACCGCACGTTGAAGAGAAATTTCCAATTGCGGTAAATGAAGTGGTTTAACAATAAAATCAAAGGCGCCTGCTTGGATGGCATCGTAAGCCGTTTGGATCGAAGATTTCGAAGTGATAAGAATAATTGGCAGCGTAACGCCCCAGGCTCGAAGCTTTTTAATCAGCTCTGTCCCAGTTAAATCCGGAAGTAATAAATCAGTAATAATGACATCTGCATAAAGATTTCTTTTTTTAGCCTCTTCAAGCAGCTGCAAGGGGCTTTCGAAAAATGTCATCGAATAGCCACGAGGGGTGAAGTAAGCCTTTAGTAAATCTTGAACATCGATATCATCTTCAATCACAATAATTTCTATATCTTGATTTTTGGTATTCCCGAGTGTCAGTGCCATAAGTTGAGTTCCTTTTTGACCAAGATTAACTACTTTACTAGGGGAAATTTGCCACAATAGCGGGGCCGAGTCTAACTTCTAATTGTGAAGATTCCGAGATATTTGGATATCGCGCTGGTACGCTTGTTGCTTTGATCAAGATCAACAAAGGGAGATTTATGAAACCGTTCGAAGATCAAAAAAAATCAGAAGAAGAAAAAAAAACGCAAAATGAACAAAAGCGCTCAGCGCCCATGGCACCACGAAAGTCCAGTGAGTCGATGGACGAGAATCAAAAAAGCGATGACACGACGAATCCCTATCATGATTTTGAAATGGATGAAAACAATGTCGAAGAAGACACCAAACATTAAAAAAAGAGGCCTCCCCGAGGGAGGCCTTGTTAACATCTAGGAGTGATAGATTGGGAAATAGATAGGCAGTAGCAAGATGGCTGATTTTACTTAGCGATGAACACTAAATTTACTAGAAACGAAAGATGAGACCATTTTAAAAGAAGG
>JAYWEQ010000064.1:0-9921 GCA_043779185.1 Pseudobdellovibrionaceae bacterium | reverse complement strand
GAAGCCAGAGATCTCTGCGCAGAATAACAATCCGTTCAAAAGACAAAGTGAAGTAAGCTCTGCTTCAATAAATAAACCACCAGTTGGCTCCGCTGCGGAGTTCAAAAAAGCAATGCCTGCAAATAAAAAGCGGCCTCATATTTCAGTGCATCTGAAAAGGAAACTTTACTCAGACGCGCAAGGCTGCTGCCAATACGAAAACCCTGATGGAAACCGCTGCGAATCTCAGTTTCAACTTCAGATTGATCATGTGATCCCCGTGCGTTGGGGAGGAAAAACCATGCCTGAAAACCTACGTTTACTTTGCCGAACACATAATCTTTTAGCGGCTGAACAGATGGGGTTGCATTAGGACCCCTCAATTCCAAGGCTCCCCCATCCCAATAAATTCCAGAAAGAGCGCCCCTCTTGTCGAAAATTTCACACTCTTAAAAGTCTTACAACGGCAATTCAAAGTTTCGATAGTCCCAATTAAAGTGTGTTACATTGCCGGCTTCCTGGGGTGGGAATCGGTTATGACTATTTTACGAAAACTAATATCAACGTTGATTTTAATTTCATCGAGCTTTGCGACGGCGACAACAACAATAAGATTTGCGGCGATCGATGGCCCCAACTGTTTAAATGCGGCCATGGTTTCAGTCGGCTTAAGCAAGAGTGAACGCTATGCCTCAAATGGCGAAATGCAAACGATGCTGAAATCACCTCTTTGTCGGCGATTGACAAATGCCGAGGATCGAAAAGTTAATGATATCGGTTTGATCTTAGATAATGGACCTTATGCAACTCCAGGAATTATTTCCCACGCCTTTGTTCAGGTCAGCCCAGACAAGGTTTTTGAAAAGCATGGCTACAGCCAAAGTGATCCTTATCAGGTCGTGGATTTACAGAGTGTTTTTAAAGACTATGGTTTTGATCAAAATCCAGCCTGCCGACAAAACCAGTTTGATCGAAAAGCTTGCCGTAGGGGCACCGAATTTTACCGTTGTGAAAACTTAGAAAACTTTATCGCCGCCCACAAATCAAAAATTAAGATGTACACTCTTGGTTTCTTTCGTCAGCTTGAAAAAATAGAACAAAAATTGCAGGACGAATTAACCAGCTCGAATTTCACAAAAAATAAATCTTTGTCCACCGCCCGAGATTTGCAAGTCCTAGCTGCTAAAATGGTCGACTTTCCCGAATCAAATATTGTCGAAGAGAATCTGATTTATAATATAATTGCTCATCGCTTTGTCTCGATCGCGGGGCAATTGAATGCGATGGGATACCGCGATTTACGAAATGTTGTCTGGCCCTGGGAAAACCAAGATAAAAATATTGGTGACATCTTTGAAACTATATTAAAACTTCCCATTCAAGATGACCTTGATCTTGTTTATGCCAAAGTTCGAGAGCATTTTCTTGCGGTCTATGGCCCGATTGTGACCGCCGAGCGACATGTTAAGTTGAAACTGGGTTTGGACAAGGAGGATCCGATGACTCCGGCCGGAGTTTCTCTTTACTCAGATCGCGCCGAAATTGATATGGGTTCAGATCTGCATCGTGATTCAGCAATGACTCCTGATGGTTATTTAGCGATGCTTTGTCATGAAGTCGGCCATGTCTTGGGGGGACAACCTTACTTAGAAAATACAATGAAACCCTCACCCCAATGGGTTTCAAATATCCCTTCTTCCTCGGAAGGACAAAGCGATTACTTTTCTTCTTTGGCTTGCATGAAAAAAGTTTTCGCCGAAACCACGCAAACCACGGTCGCTGATTATGCTGTCACACCCCGAATTAAAGGTCTTTGCGTCAGCCAGTACGCGAAACCACTGGATCAAAATATTTGTCAGCGAAGTGTTCTTTCTGGATTCGAAATAATGCATTTTATCGCTTCCGTCTACGATCGGTATAACACGAATGTTGAACGACCTGCCTTAGATATGGATGCCAGCGAAGCGCGGGGACTTAGCTGGGGCCGCATGTATCCTTCCCTTCAATGTCGGTTCGATACCATCTTGGCAGGCGCCTTAAATAAGCAACAACCTGACTGTTGGTTTATTTCTAAATAAATTTTTTTGCAGATACTACGTGCAGATAATACGTGCAGAGACTACGCAACGCGCGCGGAATTTTGGCAGGGCACGAAGTCCCTGATGAAACGGCAAATTTCTTCGGGCTTTGTCTTAATCGTCAAATGCCCACCACCGCTGGTTGAGACCACCTTCTCACTTCCCAGGTTTTTTGCGAAGTCTTGGTAAGCTTGTTCTGAAAATAAATAATCCTGCACATCATAAATCAGCATCGAATGAGGTCTTCGTAAACACTGCGCGATCTTATCATCCCATGATGTCCAATCTTCCTTGTGTAAAATCCAAGTGAAGTTGTGAACCAAGTGCGATACAAATTCCAACTTCTTACCCGTCAACTTCTGGGTCCTAGCATGACTAGAACCGCGCTCATCTCTGAAGGCAGCAATTAATTTTTTTATCAAAGCTTGTCCGATAGGTGTGGACAGAGCCACTTTAATGCCTTTTTCTGTCCACGGCGTGACACAAAAATATCTAAGCTCTGGTGAAATAAAATATTTCCCTGGGTGCGGCAACATCGGGTTGATGAGGACCAATCGATCGACTAAATCAGGATACTGTACTGACAATCCCCAAGCCAGCGCTCCGCCGTAACTGGTGGCTGCCAAATTGACTTTTTGATGGCGATAATTTTCTTTTAAAAATTGCGCCAACACTTCAATTTGAATCGAGAAAAAAATCTTATCCTGACTTAAAAATAAATGCGAAATACTTGGAATGACGACACGGTAGTCTGTTTTTAAATTTTCAACGACGGCGTCCCAGTGCATGACGCTTCCGCCATAACCATGAAGTAAAACTAAAATAGGTCCTTCACCGATCTCTCGGTGAGTAATTTTATGAGACATTCCCTAACTTATCGGAAAAAGAAAAGGCAACTTAATGCCTTAGACCTTAGGCTAGTTAGCCGCCAGCTGGTTTACTTTATAGATTTAGGAATTGGTTTTGCAATTATTTTTTCTGAAGGCCTTTCAGGCGGCTTTTCAGTCAGTAACATCGTATCCAGAACAGCAATGGATTCTGTTGGTTTTTCAGAGCGAAACCCGCGAATTTTTTTGGTGGTATTTTCTTGCCGCTGAAGTTGTTCAGTCATATCAATTGTGACTGGACCAAAGCATCGCACTTGGCAGGCAAGCCTTCGACTGTCGATATAATAATTCGTACCAATCAAACTCAGTTCGGTTTTATTCGGCGGCATAACATTAGATTCACCTTCAACGATACGAATACGGCATTCAGCGCAAGACGGGACACCTTTGCATAAGGATTTAATTTCAATCCCGTTATCCATGGCAAGCTGCAATAGCGTTTTTTCAGGGCTGGTTTCAAGTTCTATATTTTGGGGAACGAATTTAACTTTCAAGTTCTTTCCTTCAATTTCTTTTCTTATGATTTTGACTCGACAATCACTTTAATAAATTTTTTTTTACCCGCCTTGATCAAATACTCACGACCGGCCTCTAAATCTAATTTTAATTTCGCATCAGCAATCTTTTCGCCATTCAGGCTGACGCCGCCACCTTGAATCAGTCTTGAGCCTTCACCGTTGGAAGTCACAAGGCCTGCTTTGACCATCAAAGCACTTAAACTTAAGTTCTTTTCAGCAGCCATTTTTAATTCAGGAACTTCATCCGGTAAGCCCTTGTCGACAAATATCCGATTGAATTCATCTTCTGCATTCTGAGCCGCGGCCGCGGAATGGTACCTTGTCACAAAATACTTCGCTAAATTCACTTTCACATCGCGGGGATGCTTTTTTCCACTTTTCACGTCTTCGCGCAATTGGATTAAATCTTTCGGCGTGATTTCGGTTAAAAGTTCATAATAGCGATACATTAAATCGTCAGACACTCGCATGCTTTTTCCGAACATTTCTTTGGGTGAATCGACGATAGAAATATAATTATCCAAAGACTTAGACATTTTATTAACGCCATCTAAACCCTCTAACAGCGGCATCGTTAAAACAACTTGAGACTCTTGACCGTAAGCCGACTGCAAATCACGACCGACCAGAAGATTAAATTTTTGATCTGTCCCACCCAGTTCAACATCCGACTTTAATGCCACCGAATCATAACCTTGAGTCAGTGGATATAAAAATTCATGAATGGAAATGGGAACACCCGCTTTGTAGCGTTTGGTAAAGTCATCACGTTCAATCATGCGTGCGACAGTGTATTGGGCGGTCAGCTTGATAAAATCAGTCGGTGTCAGTTTATTGATCCAAGAAGAATTATAAACAATTTCAGTTTTTTCAGGATCTAGAATTTTAAAAACCTGAACAGCATAACTTTTTGCGTTCTCTTCGATCTCTTCACTGGTCAGCATTGGCCGAGTCGCATTTTTCCCAGAAGGATCGCCAATCATGGCCGTAAAATCACCAATCAGGAACTGAATATGGTGACCCAAATCTTGAAAGACTTTTAGTTTATTAAAAACCACCGTGTGGCCAAAATGAATATCAGGACGCGTTGGATCGGCACCAAACTTAATTCTTAGGGGCTGCTTTTTTTCAGCTGATCTTTTTAATTTCTTAAGTAGATCGGCTTCGCTGATCAATTCAGCGCAGCCTTTCTTAATAAGATCGATCTGCTCCTGAGGGGCTAACATTATCTGGCATGCTCCACGGATCTTGTCTCACGAACCACAGTAATTTTGACTTGTCCCAAATGGGGCATCTCACGCTCGATCTTTCGCGCAATATCCCGAGAAAGCATTTGCGCTTGATCGTCAGTGACCTTGCTGCTTTCCACCAAAACGCGAACTTCTTTGCCAGCTTGTAAAGCAAAACTTTTTAAAACGCCATCAAAACTGTTCCCGATACTTTCTAAATCTTCCAATCGGTGAATGTAAGCATCCATCTGTGGTCGACGAGCCCCCGGACGAGTTTGTGAAAGGATATTGGCTGCATAAATAATCCAAGCCAAAATACTATTGGGTTTTTCATCTTCATGATGGGCCCGAATCGCGTGGCAAATTTCTTCTGATTCGCCGTATTTTTTGGCCCATTCTGCCGCTACAAAACAATGATTGCCTTCGGCCGTGTGATCGATGGCAAGTCCAATATCATGAAGTATTCCAGCCCGACGGGCTTGCTTCACATTGTAACCCAATTCACCGGCAATCAGCCCCGCGATATAGGCGACTTCTAAGCTGTGGTTTAAGGCATTCTGCGCATGCGTTGATCTGTATTTTAAGGAACCAATCAATTTGATCAGCTCTTGATGAATATTTGGCAGGCCTAATTCAACAACGACGCGCTCGCCTTCTTCTTTCATGGACTTCATCAGCTCGCCACGCATTTTTTCGACGACTTCTTCAATTCGGGCTGGATGGACACGACCGTCTTCCATTAATTTTTCAATGGTCTTTCGCGCTAGCTCGCGGCGGACTGGATCAAATCCAGAAATCACCACGGCTTCTGGCGTATCATCAACAATCAAATCCACACCGCACAAAGCTTCTAAGGTTCGAATATTTCGCCCCTCACGACCGATGATTTTTCCTTTCATCTCGTCATTGGATAAGGCTAAAACACTGACCGTTCGTTCCGAAGTGTATTCAGCGGCAAATCGCGCCAGGGCAATGCTTAAAATTCTTTTGGCACGCTTATCAGCTTCTTTGGTCGCTTCTTCTTCAATCACCGTGATGCGCTTCGCAGATTCTGTTTTTGCTTGCTCTTCCAAAGCTTCAAACAATTGCCGTTTCGCCTCATCCGCACTCATATTGGCAACGGTTTCTAATTGGCGACGCAGTTCCAAAATTTGATCTTCGGTTTTCTTTTCACTTTCTTTGACTCGATTTTCAGTGATGGCGATCTTTTCTTCGCGATCTTTTAAATGAGCCCTAGACCTTTCAACCTCTTCAATTTTTTGTCGTTGCTGGTCTTCTAGCTCTTTTAAACGGCGCTCAAGTTGGGACTCTTTATTTTTGAGCTGTGACTTTTGCTTATTCAGTTCGGTCTCAACATTTTTTCGCGCCCGAACTTCAAAATCTTTGGCGCGTGTTTCAGAATCCTTTTTAATTTTAGCTGATTCTGATTTAGCCCGGTTCAAGATTTTTTCAGCTTCGGCTTTGCCTGATTTTCTTTGGTTCTCATCTTGAATTTTTTTAATTAAAAAAACGACAACACCGCCGACTAATAATCCAAGAACAATCGCAATTGCTAATTCCATTTTCCCCTAAACCCTTTCAAAACGATTCAGTGGTGCCGTCACAGTTTGCGGTACAGACCACAAACCTTGCTCACTCACGATCGCATTCATCTTCATGTCAAAAGACTCTGATGGCAGAGTCCCCTCATAGATTTGAAACGCAAAGCACACACCTACACGCAGGCCTGTGGCTTTCACTAGCATTTTGTCGTAGTGCCCTTGTCCACGACCCAAGCGCGCGCCTTTACGATCAAAGGCCACTCCTGGAATAATAAAACCTTGAATTTGATCCAAGGTTGCCGCTTGGCCGTCCACAGGCTCTTCAAAGCCTAAACTTCCGGTGGCAAATTTTTCGGAGGCAAAAAACTGAATTTCATCATCCACCATTTTAGGGTAAACCCAATTGATGTGCGGCGAACTTTTAACAATTTTATGCAAACGAGGTTCAAAACCTAAAGCCCGGTAAGCGGCCCAAGTTCCTCGTTGGGAATTTAAAAAATTAATCATTTGTTCGTTGAATCGCTCAACCTGGAACGCCGAATGATGGGCTTGAAAAAGATCAGCACGCTGGCGGAAAGATATCCGCAAATCTCGTTTTTGCTGTTCGGAACGCAGATTTTCAAAGTGCACAAAAACTCCAAGCTCAATTTAAACTTCACATTTTACGGTGAAGACTTGCTGTTCAACTAAAAGTTGAATTTCTACAGTTCAGCAACTTTATTGATCTTGGCATTTCCTAAGGAAGTTTCGCGGGAGTTATCCATTTCGAGGGCTAGCTTTAGAGTTTTCTCTTCAAGTCTTTCAAGCTCACGGTGAGCTTTGCGCTTAAGGAGGATTAGTTCTTCTGCAATGTTCAGGGCGGTCAAAACCGCCGCATTCTGAAATGAAGCATTTTTAGTCGCTGCCATAGCTTGATCCATTTTGATGGTGACAAAATCAACCAGTTCTTGAACTAAAGCATCGTCATGGGAAGTTTTAATCTTGTAGGGAACGCCAGCGATCGAAAAGTTAAATGTTCTTTTCTTTAGATCCACGGCCCGAATCCCCATTCTCTGAAAGTGACATCAAAATCTCTTTAAAGTTTCTTTGATAGAAACCCTTAACTCATCCAAACCTCTGGAAAAAATCCAGATCAATAAGTTAAAGTATAGCGGCTGTTTCTGGGTTATCAAGGAACTATCGCCCCGCAAGGCAAAAGAAGTGTCGCGTTGCTGGTTTTCTGACTCAAAAACCGCTCAAATAGCGGCTTTTAAGCCCTGAGGCCTTGTGTCATGAATCGCCTAAACATTTTCTCCAACGATGGAGTCAATAAATTCCTCCGACGAAAAGGCTCGCAAATCGCGGATTTTTTCACCGACGCCAATGTATTTAATGGGAAGTTTTAATTCGTTAGCTAATCCGACAGCGATTCCGCCTTTGGCGGTGCCATCCATTTTTGTCAAAATTGCGCCGGTTAAACCTAAAACCTGATGAAATTCTTTAGCCTGAGCCAAGGCATTTTGCCCAGAATTTGCGTCCAAGACGATAAAAGTCTCATGTGGAGCATCCGCAATCACTTTCCCCATGACGCGTTTTACTTTTTTAAGTTCTTCCATCAGTGGCGCTTGCGTGTGCAGGCGGCCTGCCGTATCGACAAGCACGATATCAAACCCTTGCGCTTTAGCTTTTGAAATTGCATCAAAGGTCACCGCCGCAGGATCTGTCACGCCTTCTGGCGAAAAAATTTCGACCTGAGCCCGCTCCGTCCATGCTTTCAATTGCGCGCCCGCAGCCGCTCGAAATGTGTCGCCGGCGGCCACTAAAACTTTGTGACCCATCTGTGCCCACTGGGCTGATAATTTTCCAATAGATGTGGTTTTGCCTGCGCCATTCACGCCAACAATCATAATGACTGTGGGGCCTTCTTTGGCCCAATGAACTTGCTCATCCAATTTCGCCGTGACTTGAAAAATATCCGTCATCTCTTTTCGTAAAGTCTCGCGGATTAAGTTGATCTGCGTTTTTTCTTTGGAAGATAAATTTTCCCGCAGCGAAGCCATTAATTTTTCAACGGTCTTAGGCCCCAGATCGGAAGTGTAAAGGACCTCTTCAATATCTTCTAGCTCTGGCGTCGGCTGACCCGCAGAAAATAAGCCCCGTAAACGTCCAAAAATATAAGCTTCGGTTGATTTTAAAGCTGTCTTTAAATTCTGACTCTCGTCATCGGCCTCTTTTAAAGCTGCTGTGAAGTCATCCGACTTTTCTACGTCCGCTACGGAGGTAGAACCAATCACAAGAGATTTTTTCTTGAAGGCTTTTAGGATAAAGGGAGTAAAGATCGCCAAAACAATTAAACTGATCAGGCCGATCATTAAATACAAGGCTTGCTGATGAGAAGGTTCCATAGCGATCTCCAAGATTCGAAATCTTAGCTCTAACAGACCTCACCTCACAAGCAAGTATCCTCGCAACGCACAGTGCTCGTTGAGCAAACAGCGCTTTATGTCTTCATAAATAAAAAAACGGAGTGCTGCTGCGCAAAACTCGACATAAAGAGGGTCGCTATGAAGGGCAAAAGGTTCACATATTTTTGGTTAAATTTATTTTTGAATAGGAATTCAGCCAGAACTTTTTATAGTAACTTGTCCATTTATTTTGTCCATCCTAAGGCACCAGTCTGGCAAGCAGATACCGACACTCCACCGAAGTTGGCCATGCTTGGACCAGAAATTGGCGTCGTGCTGCAGCTGGAAGTAACAATGCCCTCGTAGGTTGGACGGAATTCTGTAGATCCCATGTTACAGCTGCCCGTAACAGTTGAAAGTTGGCAAGAAACTAAAGCGGTACTTCCATTGAATGTCCTCGTGTATGAAAGCAATCCATTTCCATCGATGGTTATCGGACTATTCGTGCCAGTAAGACCAAATAAGGTGAAAGGCGGTAGTGCCACTGCTACTGTATTGGCAAAATTTTTAATAACATCAGATACCATTAATCTTCCGGCAAGGCTTTGATTGCCGGCCGGAGTGCTACCGTTACAAGTCGTCGCCGTTGCGGAAGTGGCATTAGATGTGTCTGCAACAAAACTAGCAGTTATTTTCACGGGCTTTAGTGCACGAATTAGTTTTGAATTATCGAATTCGACTAACCAGTAGCCCTTGAATGCGCCGCCCGTGCCCGCGTAGTTCCCGCTGTCGACAACGAACTTAATAGCAGAAACTTCAACGGAGTTTGAATAGGGTGAAGCCTTATCACCTTTTCGAATCAGTATTGGACCAGGAGTCGTTGGGTTCACCATGCCTGAATAAATTGGGCTGTTGGCAAGATCAATTGTTTGCGGAGTTCCATCTTTAACAAGTTGAGCGTTAAAAGGGAGGGGGGCTAAAACATACTGGCAAACATCACCTTTAGCTAAACTTGCGGTCAGTGAACGCATTAAATCCTGTGATGACAGCATTTCTGTTAATGACTTGGCTTCTTTTTGCTGGTTGACCATTATTGTTGAAAAGCCAGCAGAAACAATAATCATAATGCCAATAGCAATAAGGACTTCTAATAAAGATACGCCTCTTTGATTTCCCATCAGATTATGATGGGCTATATTTATAAACTGGCTCATTATTATTTTCTGGGTAAATCATCAGGTTCGATTTAAAAACGAAATTCTAATTTTGAGATTTCTCAGTTTGGGAACGTCTATTTACGGGACC
>JAYWEQ010000063.1:0-4118 GCA_043779185.1 Pseudobdellovibrionaceae bacterium | reverse complement strand
CGAGCGCTAGATTCATAAAAAATTTTGTCCCCAAACCTTGCAGATGTTCGACGGACCTGGGCCATAAGTCCGCGACATAAAAAATCATTGGAACTTTGAAAATTCGGCTGTACAAAAAACCAGTCAAACCTAAAAATAAGGGCCCCGAATTCACCATCACCAAATCTGGTTTTTTAACTTTAAAAATCCCAGCACAAGCCGTGACCATTAAAGATAAATAGGTCAGGAGTCGCCCCCATGCTTTGCCTTGCGAAGTCCAAA
The DNA here is from genome assembly GCA_043779185.1 of Pseudobdellovibrionaceae bacterium. Lineage (GTDB taxonomy): Bacteria > Bdellovibrionota > Bdellovibrionia > Bdellovibrionales > Bdellovibrionaceae > JAYWDA01. The sequence continues at coordinate 3,857 of JAYWEQ010000063.1, read as the reverse complement.
GCCAAAACCGATGGACGATGGCGCCTTGAAAAGTTTCAGGCCGGTAGAAAGATCCTTGATAATTTGAGTCCACCTGCCCGTGCGGGTAATTTGGCATGGCGGTGACAACCTCGACAGAATGACCCAGCTGCTGCAAGGCCCGCGAAGTGGCTGCTAGCCTTGTTTGAGCGGCGCCGACTTCGGGTGAAAAATATTGAGTGATGATTAAAAATTTCATACCGGGGATTGAAACAATTCTCGCAGCTCGGCCGGCCGCGGGTAATTGATCAGAACACCGCGCAGTTTGCCGTGAAAAACAAACATGGACCCCGCTGCCACCGCCGAGGCGCCGGCACCATAGATCGCTCGATGAAAATCTTTCAGCTCATGGGCGCCACCGCAGGCGACGACGGGAACAGACACGGCCTGACTGACCTGCTGAATCACGTCCAAATCATAGCCTGTTCGAGTGCCGTCTCGATCGATCGAATTCAATAAAATTTCTCCGGCCCCGAACTCTTCCATACGGCGGGCGTAATCAACCGGCGCTACTTTCGTAGGCTTTCTGCCGTAATCAACAAAGGCCTCATAGCGACCCCAAAAGTTTTTTTTAACATCGATCGAAGCCACAACACTTTGGTTGCCATAAACGTGCGCCGTCTTTTCAAGCAGTCCTGGGCTTGAGAAACTGGCGGTATTAAAAGCAATTTTTTCAACACCCATCTGAAACAGTTTCTCGGCTTGCGAAAATTCCCGCACAGCGCCGCCATAAGTGACTGGCATAAAAGCTTCACTGATGATTTCAGAAAGTTGTCCCCATGCGGGAGGCTGGCCATTGCGACCACTGGTGATATCTAATAAGATCAATTCATCGACTTCACTGTCGTTAAAAATTTTCATCGCATTGATGGGGTCACCGATGTACTTGGGCTCATCAAATCGAACGGTTTTAACCAAACCGTCCCCACTTAAAAGCAGAACTGGGATGACTCGGGGTCGCATTTTTTTCATCCCCAAGCTCATACCTTCTCCGCAAAATTTTTAAAAAGAGCCCTGCCGAATTTATGGCTTTTTTCAGGATGAAACTGCACACCGTAAAGGTTTTCTTTTTGAATCGCTGAAGTGAAGGTCACACCATATTCGGTTTGTAGTAAATCATAATCGGCGACCTTTGTTTCCATATAATACGAATGGGCAAAATAGAAACGCGGTTCTTGATCAAAATTTTCTAAAAGTTTTGATTCCTTGAGGGGCTTCACCCAATTCCATCCCATATGGGGGACTTTCAAATCTTTCTGACTTTTAAATTTCTTCACCTCGGCAGGAATCCAACCAAGACCGGGTTCCTGACCCTCTTCACTTTTTTCAGCCAGCATTTGAAAACCAACGCAGATTCCTAATGTTGGAGTTTTTTCTATCAAAACCTTTTTCTGAAGTAAGGGAATCAAACCCGATCTTTGCAAAGCTTGCATGCAAAAATCAAATCGACCAATGCCTGGGAGCACAAGCTTTGAGGCCTGTTCGATCACAGCAGGATCCTTAGAAATTTGTGAAGTGGCTCCAACTTTTTTAAACATATTTTGCACAGAGCCTAGGTTGCCCACTTCATAGTCAATAATGACAATCATGCCTCGAGAATAGTGGCTTTAAACGCTGAATGTCAACGAAGGGAGTTGCCTGTCTTGCCACTTCGGTGATTCAGTGAATTAATGATTTTTTATCAAGTTTGTCAGCGCTGTGTAATGGACACGACGGATCCCAATATTCGCTTCAACCAGCAGGGACTTTGTAACCACTGCGAAACCTTTGATCAGCTTAAAAAAGATTGGCCTTTAAAAACCTTGATTGAAGAAAAAACTCTTGAAAAACATTTTGCTCAAATCAGACAAGATGGCAAAGGCAAGGAATGGGATTGCCTGGTCGGCCTTTCTGGCGGCGTCGATAGTTCGTATATTGCTTGGCTGGCTCACCAGCACGGTCTTCGCCCGCTTTGTGTGCATTTGGACAACGGTTGGAATTCAGAATTAGCCACCGCCAACATTCATGGCATCGTCTCAAGATTAGGCTTTGAACTTCACACGCATGTGATTGATTGGCAGGAATTTAAGGATTTACAAAGAGCTTTTTTTAAGGCGCAAGTGGTCGATCTTGAAATGCTCAGCGATCATGCGATTTTTGGAGTCATCTTAAAATTAGCTAGGCAGTATAATTTAAAACATATTCTGAGCGGCGCGAATTATTCCACCGAAGCCGTCATGCCCAAAGCCTGGGTGCATCGAAAATCTGACGAAAAGAACATCAAAGCGATCCACGCAAAGTACGGCACTAGAAAATTAAAAACCTTTCCCTTTGTCAGCACTCTTCAGCATGTTTTTTTCATGTATGGCATGAGGTATCAAGTCCACAAACCGTTAAACTGGATTGATTACAATAAGGCCGAAGCCAAAGCGCTTTTAATGCGTGAGTTAGGTTGGCGCGATTATGGGGGGAAGCATTATGAGTCGATCTTCACCAAGTTTTATCAGGCCCATATTTTGCCCACAAAATTTAATATCGATAAGCGAAAAGCTCACCTTTCGACGTTGATTAATTCAAGCCAAATGACCCGCGAGCAGGCCATGACTGAGCTGCAAGCGCCCTTGTATTCCCCGCAAGATTTAGAAACAGACACCGACTATGTTTGTAAAAAACTGGGTTTTACTCGGGCCGAGCTGGAAGAATATCTGCATTCTGCCCCTGTGGCTCATAGCAGCTATGCGTCTGATCAGCCAATTTATGATGTCTTGTATTGGATTCGTGAAAACATCCTTCGTCGCACTTGAAAAGCCCCAAAAAGCCAAGTATTTTAATCTTCTACGGAGTCCTCCATGCTGAACTTTGCACTGATCGGTTGCGGCCGAATTGCCAAACGCCATAGCGAGCTTTTAGGTCTTGGCCAAATTCCTGGCGCGCGCTTAGCGGCCGTTGCTGACCTTGATCTGAACCGCGCCCAGGCTATCGGTGACAGATTCAAAATTCCTTTCTACCAAGATTTTCGCGAAATGCTGGAAAAAGAAAAAATCGATGTGGTGACCATCTTAACCCCCAGTGGGATGCATGCTGAGCATGCCGTTGCGGTAGCAGAATTTAAAAAACATATTGTCGTTGAAAAACCGATGGCTCTGACCTTGGTTGATGCCGAAAAAATGATTGTGGCCAGTGAAAAAAATAAAGTTGAACTTTTCGTCGTTAAACAAAATCGTTTTAACGTTCCGGTCGTTCGCCTGCGCCAAGAATTAGAATCGGGCCGCTTTGGCCGTCTCGTGATGGGCACCGTGCGAGTGCGATGGTGTCGTGATCAAAGCTATTATGATCAAGATTCTTGGCGGGGTACTTGGCAGTACGATGGCGGCGCTTTTACCAATCAAGCCAGTCACCATGTCGACCTCTTGCACTGGATGATGGGCGATGTCGAATCCGTTTTTGCAAAATCTGACACTTTTTTAGTCAACACGGAAACCGAAGACACCGGTGTCGCTATTTTAAAATTTAAAAATGGCGCTTTGGGTGTGATCGAGGCCACGACCGCCTGCCGTCCAAAAGATTTAGAAGGTTCGATTTCTGTTTTGGGAGAACGCGGCAGTGTTGAAATCAGTGGTTTTGCCGTCAACCAAATGCGTACCTGGAACTTTCAACCCACGACACAAGAAGATCAAAATATCATCCAGAATTACTCAGTCAACCCACTCAGTGTTTATGGTTACGGTCACAAAGCATTTCTTGATCATGTCGTTGAGTGCTTAATAGAAGGTAAAAAAAGCTTCCTCAGTGGCCGCGAAGGCAAAAAAAGTTTAGAACTGATCACCGCCATCTACGAATCCATTGAAACAAAAAAAGAA
>JAYWEQ010000062.1:0-27934 GCA_043779185.1 Pseudobdellovibrionaceae bacterium | reverse complement strand
TCCAGCAGGAGTTCCCGATGGCAGATCTTAAAACAAAATGGAAAGACAACAATCCCGGTAAAATGTTTGTCGATCAATCTTGTATTGCCTGCGACGCCTGCGTTTTATCGGCACCCAATAATTTTGCGATGCACGAAGAAGACGGTCATGCTTTTGTTTCCAAGCAGCCCGCAAATGCCGAAGAAGAGGCAGCTTGCAAAGAGGCCATGGACGGATGTCCAGTCGAGGCCATTGGCGATTTCGGTGATAAAGCTTAAAACTTCAAATGACCTTAAATTTAAAAAAACTTTGCAAGCCTTGAAGAAAAACTATCCTGACGCGCACTGTGCTTTGGACCATAGCAATGCGTTTGAACTTTTAATAGCCACGATATTATCTGCCCAGTGCACAGATGAAAGAGTCAACAAAGTCACCCCGCATTTATTTAAGCGCTGGCCCTTGCCTGAAGATTTGGCACAAGCGCCGGTTGAAGAAATTGAAGACCTTGTCCGGTCGACCAATTTTTATAAGACCAAAGCTAAAAATCTTAAAGCCTGTGCCACCGCCCTTATCGACCTTCATCAAGGGCAAGTCCCGCAGGAAATGGAAAAATTAATTGAGTTAGCCGGGGTGGGGCGCAAGACCGCCAATGTTGTTTTGGGGAATGCATTTGGTATTATATCTGGAATTGTTGTCGATACTCATGTGGGACGCCTCAGTCAGCGCTTGGGTTGGACGAAAAAAAAGTCAGCTGTTGAAATCGAGCAAGATCTTTTAAAAGTTGTTTCTAAAAAAGACTGGATCCTGATTTCCCATCTGTTGATTTCCCACGGTCGAAGTCTGTGCAAGGCCAGGAACCCGCAATGTGAATCTTGTTTCCTCTTTGACCACTGCCCTAAAAAGGGTGTCTAATTGAGCTATGTTTGTTGCCTTCTTTGAAAGTTTAAAATATGTCGGCCATTTGCTACCTTTGGCTTTCCTCAGAGTTTTCTTAGGATATTATTATTTACAGGAAGCCCTTCATAAATTTAATAGCGATTATTTATCGCGCCCTCGAATCGCTGAACAAATTGCAGAATGGCTTCCGGCCAGTCATGCGCCCGAATGGTATAAGCTAATGATGAATTATATGGTGCCCAATTGGGTCACTCTGGCTTTTATTGTGATGGCCCTGGAATTTGCCATCGCGATTTCATATATAATCGGGTATGTCGTGCGTCCGGTCGCGTTCTTAGGAATTTTTCTTTGTATCAATATGCTTTTTATTTCGGGCCCCAGCCATGAAGACTTTTTTAAAACTCTTTTAGCGATTCATGTGATGATGGCCTGGGTTGGCGCTGGGCGATGTTTAGGTTTTGATTATTTCTTTTTTAAACGTCGTCGTGGCATTTGGTGGTAATGGATGAAACATTTTTTTCTGTTTCTGACGGTGGTGTTTGTTGGGTTATTTCTATTCAATTTAAATCACCAACAAAAATTCACCACTGATGAAAAACCAATCTTAAGAGTTTACGCTTACAATTCTTTCACCAGCAAATGGGGGCCAGGCCCTGTTTTAAAAGAGATGTTTGAAAAGCAGTGCAATTGCCGCATTGAATTTGCTGAGGGCAGTAACGCCGGAATTCTTTTGCAAAAATTAAAAATTGAAGGTGAAGGTTTAGGCGCTGACCTTGTGATTGGTTTAGATCAATTAGATCTGCCAAAAGCTTTGGAAGGTCTAAAGTGGCAGCAATTAAATTTTGGTAAGCTTGATTGGGAAGATCAAATTAAGCCGGCTCTGGCTAATAATTACTTTGTTCCTTACGATTGGGGCGCCCTGACTTTTATGGGTCAAAAAGACGGTCTGGTGCCACATCGCTTAGATGACCTTTTAGATCCTGCTTTCAAGGGGCGAATTCTTATTGAAGATCCGCGCACCAGTTCGCCAGGATTTCAGTTTTTGCATTGGGTGATTCAATCAAAAGGGGAAGAAGCTGGTTTTCAATTTCTTGAAAAGCTTCTTCCGCAAGCCAATCTTGGTATTCCATCCTGGTCGGCGGCCATTGGCCTTTTTAATAAAAATCCCGGACAAATCGTTTTCACCTATGTCACTTCGCCACTTTATTATCAGCTTGAAGAAAAACGAAGTGATCGTGTTGCTTTTGGAATGGAAGAAGCTTTGCCTTTGCAGGTCGAGTTCTTAGCGATTCCTGATTTTTGCAGGCGTTGTGAGTTGTCAGAAAAATTTGTTAATCTGATTTTATCGCCTGAAGGCCAAAAAGTTTTGATGCAAAAAAATTATATGATGCCTGTTTTAAAAGGCATCAAAGATGAAACGCCATTTTCCGACGTCCTAAAAAATCGACATTTTTTAAATTTTGAAATTCCAAGCACGGCCGACGTCGATCACCTTATTAAAAAATGGGGCGAACTCCGTCGGGAAACTGGCTCTTGAAGGCGCATCAGGCTTTAGCCTATTTTATATTATTTTTTCTTCTCAGTCCTTTTTTAATATTGATTTGGAAATTTCCTTTGCATCCCCATTTTGACATGAGTGAATTTTTTTGGGCCTTAAAAAATACATTTATTCAAGCAAGCCTTTCAGCGGCAGGCTCTTTGATTATGGGGACCTGGGCGGCCTTGGGATTAATATCTATGGGTTCAAGGATAAGAAAAATATTAGAAGTCATCTGTCTTACACCCAATTTTTTACCGCCCTTATTTACCTTGTTGATTGCTTTTTATTGGGTGGATCCCTTTCCAGCGGGTGTTATCGGCGTGGCCTTGATTCATTCGATGATTAATTTTGGCTTGGTCGGCGTCAGTTTATCGCGCTCGATTGAAACTAAATTGGGCAGGATGGCGGATCTGGCAGTTGTGGAAGGAAGCACTCGGTTGCATTTCTTAAAAAAGGTATTTGTTCCAACTTTGAAAAATGATTACGCCGAACTTTTTCTTTTTATTTTTTCGGTTTGCTTTGCCAGTTTTTCAATTCCTTTGATTGTCGGTGGCGGAAAAGGGACGACCTTAGAAGTTTTGGTTTATGAAAAAATAAGGCTTTCCATGGATTGGAGCGGTGCCGTTATTATTTCGATTTTGCAATTAGCGATCTTGGCATTTTTAGCGCGCTGGTTTGTTAGATTAAAAACCCCCGCCGGCGAAAATCCTCGGCAGGTTCGTTGGCTGGGTTTTAAATCGGGCGCCTGGATGATCAGTTTATTTGCGATTTTATTTTTGATTGGCTATCTGGATAGCGTGATCGCGGGAGCCCAAGCGGCCGTGCAACTTTTAGATTGGAAAGATGGTCTTTTAAAAGGCACTGCGGGAACATTATTCGTCGGTTTTTCAACGGGCGGCCTGATTTTATTTTTATTAATGTCGATCACATTATCCATGGGATTTCCCTGGCTGCGCCTTTGGTTAAAGTCGTATATGGCGCCAAGTACAACTTTGACGGGCTTCGCTTTTCTTGTTTTGGGACCCAATGAAGGCGTCTTCTCTTATTTTAAAATTCCATGCGCCTTAGCACTTCTATTTTGTGGCACCATTTATCGCATGGGTTGGGAAGGCGAAGTGCAAAGATTAGCCGGGCAAATGGCGACGGCCGAAATTTTTGGAGCGACGCCATGGGCGACTTTTAGATGGGTCCTTTGGCCACAAGTAAGGATGCGGGCTTTGCTATTAGCGGGGCTGGCGGCCGCCTGGGCTTGTGGTGATTTTGCTTTGTCGCGGATCCTTGCTTACAATGACATGACTTTGGCTTTGATGACTGAAACACTGATGTCGACTTATCGCTTGGGCTTAGCAAGTTTTTTAAGTGTCGGAGTTTTGCTGAGCGCACTTTTCTGTTTTTTTACTTTTTGGGGTTTTGGCTATGTCGATCGTCGAAAATCTAGTTAAAGACTATGACTCCTTTCATTTAGAAATTCCAAGTTGGGAAATTCTTGATCAAGGGGTGACGGTTCTTTGGGGTCCTTCAGGCGCTGGGAAAACTTCGGTGTTTCGATTGCTGCTGGGCTTAGAAGAAATAAAAATACCATTCACATGGAAATTTGGTGATGTCGATCTGGCTCGGCTGCCAATTGGCGAGCGGCGTTTAGGGGTGGTTTTTCAGTCTTACGAATTATTTCCCCATCTGTCAGGTTTTGAAAATATTCAATTTGCAGCTCAATGTCGAAAGCTTGATCCAGCTATTTTTCATGAGCGGTATCAAAGATTTTTAAAAAAGTTAAGAATGGAAAGCTTTATCAGTCGACCAGCCTCGGTGCTTTCAGGCGGAGAAAGGCAGCGGATTGCTTTAGCTCGGGCCTTGATTGCTGAGCCCCGACTGCTGATGCTGGATGAGCCCTTTTCCGCCTTGGATGAGAGCTTAAAACAAGAAAGTCGCGAACTTGTAAAGCAGCTTTTAATGGAAGAGAAAACGCCGGTTCTTTTGATCACCCATGATCAGAGGGATGTGGATGTTCTTGGGGATAAAGTCTGTGTTCTGCGCCAAGGGCAAATCATTGAAGAGAAAGTGATTTCTAGAAATTAAAAATCGCTAGAGATCATCGGATAGCTTCGTTTCGTTTGAATTTTATCTTTTAATCCAGAACTGATGACGCTTAAATAATGCATGCCCTGTTTCTTGTCTTGAAGGCCTGCAATTGTAAATGGATTGTAGGGATCAGAATAAGCGGTAAAGCCAGTGTAAAAATCAAATCGGTTTTTTCCTTTGATGCGCCCGCCAGTATCTCTGACAATAAGAAATCCGTCATGAATTTCACCATTAGGTAAAGTGATTCCCTTCAGCTCAGGGACGTAAATAACATCCCCCAATTTATGAAATCTTAAATCGGCAGCAACCGTGTAAAAGGGCTCTAGGCAAACACTTTTAGGCCCGCGTCCATAAGGGCATTCGGTTTGATCTAGCAAAGCGAATAGGGGTTCTTGGTTGACATATTGGCGATAATTAAGCAGCAGCCTTTTTTTATTTTTTATGACCGCACACGAACCTTGCATCATGCAATTTTTAATATGGTTTCGACAAAGAACAGCGATGGATTTTTTTTCAGTGCTTCGAACCGTAAATTTTTTATCGTTGCCAGAGCAGGTGTAGGGCTTATCCAAATTATAAAAAGGAATATAATAAACCGTCGACACCATTTTTTGGTAACCACTGTAAAGATCTAAATCTAACGGCGACTCATTTTCTGATGAGTTCGAGGCCCACCCTAAGGCCGGCAATAAAATCAGAACTGTGAGAAATTTCCAAAAAATACTTTTCATACTTCAGCAATATCTCACAGAGAAAATCATTGAAGGGATGATTGTGCGCTGTTTGAAAAGATTGGAAAGACAGTGCCAAAAATGGGTTAAAATTGGGCTTTTAGGCCGCTTAATTTCGTCGAACTTTTATGCATTTCTGTGAATATTTCCCAAAGATAAGAATCTTCAAAATATCTCTTGCAATGGCCTTAAAGCCTAACGATATTAAATGCTTACAACTTTCTACTTAAGTTATAACGCAGTGTGCCGAAGAGATGTAGGACTGCTGAACGAAAGTCGAGGCTTGGCTGGCCTCGCAGGTTCCTAAGGTGTGCTTAAGCTGATAGCCCGAATCCTCCGTGACTGGAGGCTCTTCGGGCTGAACTCAGAGTAAGTACACCAAGTGTGTGGGCGAGAAAGAAAAGGTTGCTCTTATGTTGAGGATCGCTTCGAATCTTGCGTCTGTTTCTGCGCAACGTGCGCTCGGTTTAACTCAAAGAAGTGTTGAGAAATCAATGCGAGCCTTAGCTTCTGGAACCAGGTTCACAGATGCGGGAGCTGATGCCTCGGGGCAAGCCATTGCGGCGGGTGTTCAAGCCCAAATCAGAGGCTACCAAGCGGCCAGATACAATTCGGATAATGCTGTCAGCTTTGTGCAAGTGGCTGAAGGCGCCCTTAACGAACAATCCAATATTTTAATTCGTTTGCGAGAGCTGGCGATTCAATCGGCCAGCGATACGATGGGCGATAAAGAGCGTGAATTTATGGATTACGAAGCAAAAGGTTTAGTGAAAGAGTTGGACCGAATTGCTAAATCCACCACTTACGGCTCGCAACCTTTGCTGGATGGAACTTCGAAATCTTACGAGTTCCAAGTTGGCATTCATGGTGGCAGTGACGATGTCATTACTTATTCGCACGAAGCCAATACGACAGCCAGTCATTTGGGAATTAGCGGAATGTCAGTCAGCGATAAAAGCGATGCCCGCGATAGTCTTAAAGATATTGATAAAGCCCTCTTGGAAATCAACGGCACTCGTGCAAAATTAGGTGCGATTCAATCTCGGATGGAATTTACGACGAGCCACATCGACAACCAGGTAGAAAATTTATCGGATGCCTATTCGCGAATGGCAGATACAGATGTTGCATCTGAAATATCAAATATGCGGCGTGGGCAAATTCTTCAGCAATACCAAGCGTCGGTGTTGGCCGAAGCGAACAATCAACAAGGTTATCTTTTAAAACTCATTGCTTAGTACGGTCTTTAAGGTTCACTTTGGACCCCTCATTTGTGTGAGGATGGCGACGATTTCTCGCCCAAGGTCGAGGTGTAACTAGACCTTGGGCGAGCTTTTTTTAAAAATATTTTTTCCCCAAAATCCTTGATCTTTCAATAACAAGATGCGCTGCGTTATATAAAACCTGGACCAAGGGCCTAAAGTTTCCTGGACCAAGGCCGAGAAGTTCTATGAACACGTTGGAGCAACCCCTGAAGGAACCTCGGATCAGCAGTCACTGACTCGAAAGATCACCTCCTAGGCTAAAGCTCACAACGAGAGTGTCAGTCACCACTCTCGTTGTTGAGCCTACTCCATCAAACAATTTTAATTTATTTTGCAGGTCCAACTTTTTAGATCGAATGGGCAACCTCGGTTTGGAAAGTTATGTGTGGGCGTCTGTGAAGTAAGCCAAATCCTTAGGAGGGACGTATGGGCTTAAGAATTCAGACAAATATGGCGTCATTGTCGGCGCAAAAAGTTTTAGGTAAGCAGCAAGCAAGAGCAGAGCATGCATCACAAGCACTGGCCTCTGGAAGTCGAATCGTTAAAGCCGGTGATGATGCCGCAGGCTTAGCGATCTCAGAAAATATTCGCGGTCAGGTCCGCGGGATGCAGATGGCTCGAACGAACTCGTTCAATGCTGTCAGTGCGATTCAAGTTTCTGAGGGTGGATTGAACGAAGTCTCTAATATCTTGATCAGATTGCGTGAGTTGGGAATCCAAGCCGCTTCTGATAATATCGGTGAAAAAGAACGAGGCTTCTTAAACATTGAAGCAAAAAATATGATCGAAGAAGCGGATCGCATCTCTAAAACCACAGTGTTCGGAGATAAGAAACTGCTCGACGGATCCGGCGGAAAACAAACATTCCAAGTCGGTGCCTTTGCGGGTGAAGAAAACACGATCAGCTATGATCTGTCGACAGATGCCTCAGCGGATGCGCTGGGAATTTCCGGAGGATCGATTGAATCCAAAGGCGACGCTCGAAGTTTACTCTCCATTGTTGATAAAGCGATGGATAAAGTCGGTGCGATGCGAGCGAATTTTGGAGCGATCCAAAATCGTTTGGAATCAACAACCACGAACTTAGACACTCAGATTGAAAACTTATCAGCGGCAAGATCACGTCTGTCAGATGCTGACGTCGCCCATGAGTCTTCAGAGTTAGCTTCTGCCTCTGTGTTACAGAACGCAGCGATTTCCGTGTTAGCGCAAGCCAATCAGTTTCCAGGTATGGCGCTGAAGTTGATCGGTTAAATTTTTGTTTGTTAGTTAAATTTTTTATAAGTTAAAGAAATGGCTAGTCGCCCACACAAATTGACACTAGTCAGTTAAGCCCAGCCCGGGAGAGGACCACCTCTCTCGGGAATTTTTCGGGATGACAAATTTGTGGGTTAGTTTTGTTCAGTCGTGTTGGTTGTTTCTGCTGGCGTCGCCTTCATTGCATTGTAGGTCTCTTGTCCACGATCAGTTTCTATAGTTAGGGTATCGTCAGTCAGGATATAAGCCATCGCCTTTTTGCTAACTTTTAATTCGCAAGCAGGTTTTTTATTATCAGGTTCTTTATTATGTCCCACTTCTAACGGACGAATGGCCTTTCCTGAAAAAATAGCTTTTTGGCTGACCTGAGCCTTGCCGGGAGGGCTTTTACGATCCTTCGTCAAAGCACAAACTTTAGTCAGAACAATCATATCGCTTTCATTAAACTTTGTTAGATCCATTATCAGGTATGATGAGATGCCATTTTTTTCTTTAAGGTTATGTTTCCAACGTATAGAAGGCGCACGAATCTTGTCTAAAATTGGTCCTTCCTCATTGAGAGTGGATTTAGCTTCTGCAGATTCGTATTCATTTAATTCCAAAACTTCTGGAATCTGAACCTTTTCGTTAGGAGTGCTGTCATTCGTTTTTTGGCAGGCGCCGCTAGGATCAGGGCGTTGGTTCTCCTCGTCCCAATTCGCGCGACAAAATTTTCTTGTAGATGTGGATTGATTGTCAGGATCAGCGACTTCTAAATGATCGCCATCCAACTTGTAGGTGAGTAACGCCTTTTTCTCGTTGAGCAGACAATCGATTTTTGAACCTTTTGTTTTCTCAATGTCTAAAGAAACAGATTTATCTTGTGGGTTTCGTAAATCTAATTGTTCAGCATTCACCTGAATATTTGATTGACCGCTGGCAACAACACCCTTTAATGAACCATCAGTTTCACAAAGCATGTTTGCAGACAGCATATTCTTTTCTAAATCGATGATCCAGTATGATATTCGAGTGACATGTTGATCTGACGAAGGCTGTGTTTCTTCGATCCAATATCCTGATAAAGCTTTGTTCGCATTAGGTAACTTTTCATTGAATTGGGTGGTATCACCTTTACGAATTCGAGTGTGGCTTTCACTACGATCACCGCAAGCTGCAACAGTCAGGGCTGATAATACCAAAATCCAAGAAATCGTTTGAGTCGTGCGTTTCATCGAAAGCTCCTTTGAATCCATAGTTCCGTAGATCAACGGTGCAAGACCGAAGCTAGATTCAAAGTCATCAGGATCTGGATCCCATGACGATATTCTAGACACCGCCAAATTTTGTCATTGTCGGGCCGCCTCTCAATTCTGTCTGAAAAGTGCACCGAACCTTAGTGCTATCTCCATAAAATCTGCCATTCGCTATTAGAAAGTCCTTTGAGCCTTTCTTTGCGATAAGGAATTTGCCCAAGAGCTTCTTTTTCATTCAGCTGAATATAATCCCGCACGATTTTATAAGCCCGCCCCCGCACAACCCGCGAAAAAGGCCGGTGCCGCCAAAGTCCATTCAAACACGGCGCTCGGGAAATCTCCCGACTCTGGCTTGTCCCCTGACTCACGTTCACTTTGGGGGTACCGGTCACGTTCGCGTGCACTCGATCCACTGCCGGCTGGGGGAGTGGCTGCTTTGTGATGGTTAAAAGCCCTTTTTTTTCGAATCTTTGCGCAATCTGCCCGGCAAAGACGCGGAAGAAGTTTTGGAAGTTGCTCCTGCGCGTGGTTCGAATCAGCAAATGAATATGATCGCCTTGAATAGACACCTGCTCAATTTTAACAAAAAAGTGGGCGGCGTATTTGCGCAAAATAAAGTGTATCAACGCAAACCTTTTATAAGTGCGAAAGCCAGGTCTGATTTTTTCTTTTCTCGCTTTTAAAACCAAGTGCAAAGGTTCGCGTGAAGAAAGAGGCCGAGCTCCGCGCCCAGCTCGGCATTGTCGAAGCGTGCCTCCGTAAGAAAAGCGATGTTGCCATTGAGTTTTGCCAAAAAAGTTCTGTTGCATAAGAAGCCTCGCGCGTGAAGTGGTGACCGGTACCCCCAACGGAAAGAGGGCACAGGGAACGGAACGAGGGCAGTGCAAGGAGAGAGCAGCTTTGGCGGCCGATTTAGCGCAGATTAGAACGGCTTCGATAGTTGAGGAGCGGACAAGCCCATCCCGTCAAAAGAATCCCAACAAAAGTCTGGCAGGACCTTCCGCCACCCTCGCCGAAGGTCTAGGAAAACGCACGATCTTGGTCTTGATTTCAAAACCAAAGTCTAGTTTGAAACAGACGTTGGTCCAGAAATGCTAGACGAGACTCAAGTCTCCCCAGACCCCGCCGAATGTTATATCAGCAACGATGATGAAACCTCGAACAAGACCATCGAGAGCGGTATCCCGCGTGACTGTAGGATATCGATCGCTAGCAGAAGGTCGAGTGCAAGGGTGACATTGCCAACGTGTTCAACAATGGACGGATTCCGCGAGTAGGTCGTAGGGCCGTCTCACTTTCCGCTTCGAAAGAAGCGACAACAGGGGGTTTTTTATGGGTATGCGAATTTCAACAAATATGGCAGCGATCACAGCTCAGCGCCAAATGACAGGAAGCCAAAGAGAGATTCAGAAGTCTATGGCTCAATTAGCGTCTGGCAGCCGCATCACAAAATCAGCCGATGATGCAGCTGGTTTAGCAATCAGCGAAAATTTAAAATCGCAAATCAGAAGCTATTCACAAGCCAATCGAAATGCGAATGATGGTATCTCATTAATTCAAACAGCAGAAGGTGGACTGGGAGAAATCTCTAATATCTTAACTCGCATGAGAGAGTTAGGTATCCAAGCTTCTTCTGATACGGTCGCCGCCAAAGAACGTGGAATGATCGATAATGAAGTTCAACAATTAAAACAAGAAGCTCAGCGTATTTCTGTGACAACAAAGTTTGGTTCTCAATCCTTAATTGACGGCAAAGGATCAACATTTGATTTCCAAGTCGGCATTAATAATAACGCCAAAGAAGATCGAATCTCCTATGATGCCTCATTAGCAGATGCAACGGCTTCTTCATTGGGTATTGATGGATTTGATTTTAAATCTAAAGAGGGTGCCCAAGATGCCTTATCGCAATTAGATACAGCGCAATCTAGAGTCAATGGATTCCGTGCGACATTGGGCGCGTTACAGAATCGATTGCAATCAACAAATGATAATACCAGCGTCATGTATGAAAACTTGTCAGCTGCGAATTCTCGAATTCGAGACACTGATGTTGCCATGGCCAGCGCTGAGATGACAAAAAATAACATCTTATTGCAAGCTTCAACTGCGACATTGGCACAAGCAAATCAAATTCCAGGCATGGCTTTGAAATTGATTGGCTAATTGTTTTTATATTATTAAAAAAATAAAAATTTCAGACAGGGGCCTCCGTCCTCGTCTGGTACCAACCTACCCAGGGAAGTTGAAGTCGATTTCTCTGGGGTACTTCGAAGGTCTGGGTTATTGCTAAACGGAAACAGTCGATTGATAGCTTGAGTTTAAGAGAGATGGATTTTCTCTGGCGATTTGAAGGGCATGAGGCCAAGGTCGAGAGGCTAAGGGCTCGTTAAGCTCTTGAATTTTTGTACCGAAAATAAGTTAGATATGAATATCAAAGGAATGTTAGGAAATGCTGTTGCAACACCCATACGGCCCACCGAAAGAGTGGATCGTACGATTAAGTCCGACATGTCTCATGATCGGGATGCGAATGGCCAGCAAACCCGCGACGATCAACAAAAACATAAAGAACCCATGAGTGAAGAAATGCTTCTCCAATCCATGGAGCAGCTTCGTCAGCTTTCCGTTGTTAAAGAGCACCAGTGGACTGTTGAACTGCTGATTGAAAATGGTAAAAAATTTGTTGTTGTAAAAGACAATCTAGAAAATACGATTCGTCGAATCCCAGAATTAGAAATGTGGACTTTGCCGTTAAGCGAGGGCGCCAATAAGGGCAACCTTCTGAAAAAAACAGCTTAGGTTTATTTCTTTTAAGAAAAACTTCTAGACGCGCACTAGGTCTGGAAAAGAAGCTGATTCTACTCTAAAAACCCACTCTAGGAAATTTCTGCCGCTGCTTAGATCCAGCTAAAACCTGAGACGGATAATTGACTCACAGTTTCCATAAAAACCCTGCCAGACTGATAAAGAAGCAACACCACACTGTCAGGAGGACTTAGAAGTGGGCTCCATCAAGATCTCAGGCATGGCCTCAGGATTACCACCCAACATAGTCGAACAGATTATGGAAGGTGAGAAAATTCCTGTGAAGACGATGGAGGCTAAGAAAGCAAAAGAGGAAGACACTCTTAAGCTGGTGGGTGAGCTTGAAACCAAAGTCAGTGATATCAATAAAAACTTAGCCGAGTTGGTGGGCACAAAAGGATTCAGCGATACTAAATTCATATCGGGAGACCCTGCGATCGTTGATGGCAAAGTGGATCCCAGCCAAGCCGTCACCGGTGAGTACCAGCTCGAAGTTATGCAATTAGCTCAAAAACCCGGCGCTTTATCTAACGGTTTTCCTGATAAAGACAATACTCAGATCGGCGTCGGGTATATCAAATTTAAATCCGACGACGGTGAAAAAGAAGTTTACATCAATGGGAATAATTCAACCTTGCAAGGGGTTGCTAATCAAATTAATGCTTCGCCAACGGGTCTGCGCGCGAGCATCGTGGAAGATCGTAAGGACAAAGATGCGCCATTTAAATTACTTGTGACGGGTCTAAGCACGGGCGATGATAACAACGTCAACTTTCCCACAATTTATATGTTAGATGGTGATCAAGATATTTACTTTGATCAATCTAGAAAAGCTCAGAATGCCAAGGTCAAACTAGATGGTTTCGAATTCGAAGTTCCCAGCAATAATGCCGAAAATTTAATTCCTGGTGTCACTTTAGATTTAAAACAAGCAGCACCAGGTCGCCCTTTACGCGTGAACGTTAAAGAAAACTTAGAAGTCATTTCAGGTAAAATTAAAACCTTTGTTGACTCTTACAACGCTGCTTTGGGTTTCATTCAAGGTCAAAATAAATTACAAAAAGGGCAGAACGGCAAAGAGGCTTTGGGTCCATTGGGTGGTCAAGGCATCTTACGATCGATCGAGAATACTTTGCGACGGGTGATTCAAAGTTCGCAATTAGGAACGGGTTCTCCCATCACTAGACCTATTGAACTTGGCATTGAATTCAACCGAAATGGAACTCTGGCTTTCAGCCAGGAAAAATTTGAAAAGGTTTTAAATTCTAATCCAAAAGCCGTTTCAACTTTTTTTCGTGGAGATGGCTTCAATACGGGCTTTGTTTCCACCGTCAAGCGTGAGATTGGCTACCTGTTAGATGTTCAATCTGGGGCACTGCCGAACCGAAAAAAAGGACTTCAGAGTAAAATCGACAGCGTTAACCGAAGCATCGAAAACAAAGAAAAGCAATTAGAGCGAAAAGAAGAGCAGTTAAGACGGCAGTTCTCAGATCTTGAATCAAAAATGAGCAAACTGAATTCTCAAGGCGCACAAGTTGGCGCTATGGCTGGCGGACAAAAAGGATAATAAGTAAGAATAAAAACAAAGTTACAGGAGTAAGAAATAAAAATGAGCAATCCATATCAGAAGTACAAGACGACATCAGTGCAGAGTGCCAGCCGAGAAAAAATCCTTCTTATGATGTACGAAGGCGCCATTAAATTCACTAAGCTTGCGATCAGAGCCTGTGAAGAAAAGAAAATTGCCGATCGAGGCATGAATATCGGTCGAGCTTTTGATATTGTCATGGAGCTGAATAATACCTTGGATCACAGGGTGGGCGGCGAGATTTCTAAGAATCTTGAACAGCTGTATATGTTTATAATGGATGAGTATACAAAAGCCAATATCACTGGAAAAGTTCAACACCTTAATAATGCTGTAAAGATTTTGGAAAATCTGTACAGCGCTTGGGTTGGCGCGGTTGAGCAGGTTAAAAAAGATGCCGAAGCCAATAATAATAAATAAATGCAAAAATTTAAACTGTCCAGGAGGGACGCCATGACAAGAATGATCACCCTGATGAATGAAAAAAACCACTATTTAGAAAAATTTTATAGCCTGAATGAAAAGGAACTAAAAAACTTTTTAGTGGGATCCTTTGAAGGCATTGAATATTTCTACAATTCAAGAGAGAAGATTTTAGAAATCATTAAGTATGTTGATGCTCAAACTGAGCAAGAGCAGATTCGCCTGGCCCAACAGCCAGTTTCAGAGGGAGAAAAATTAGAAATTCGTCGTGCTCTGTTAATCAAAGATCAGTATGTCGAAAGAATTCTTGAGCAGGATTTGCAAATATTGTCATGTATTGAGGCGACAAAGAACTCTCTGATCAAAGAGTTACAAGGCATTAGCAAAAATAAAAAGGCTGTTGGTGGTTATAAGCAAAAGAGTTTCAATCACCGCCTTGACGAAGAGGCCTAGGGCGAACCTTGATCATTGTCAAAAAGATGACATCTCTAAGACGGATTCAGTCAAAGAGATGTCTTCTGATGTCGCCAGCTACTGACCTTTTTCATTTCGCTGATCCTTAGGGTTGGCACTTCTGTTGCTCTTCTTTCTAGTGGGAGGAAATACAGACCATGATGGACATTACGACTGGACTAAGAATTAGTCCCCCACAAGTGACCGCCTTAAAAACTTTAGAAAATCCGGTGGAGGCCTTACTTAAGCATGCCCAGCGCCTGCGGCAGAATCGGGAATATTCTTTAGCCCTCGCTCTTTTGCGGAAAGCCACAAGCCTTGAATCTGATCATTTTGAAATTTTATCTTTAATGGCTGAAATTTTAGGAGAGACCGGAAAGCGTTCAGAAGCCCTCCAGGTCAGAAAGGTCTTAAAAGAATTTCATCCTGATTTTTCGACCTTTTATGAATTTGCTCACGAATTGTATCTTACCGGACAGCATGATGAAGAAGCTTTGAAAGCATATTTTGAATGTTTGTCAGTGATGGAAGATCCCTGCCCTCAGCTTTTTGAAATTTATAAGAACATGGGAAATATCTCTGTTAAACTTTCAGACTTTGATGGAGCTGAAGAATTCTATAATAAGGCCTACACCGTCAAAAGCGACTCGGATACTTTGTTGATCAACTTTGGCACGCTGGAAGTGCAAAGAGGAGACTTCGACAAAGCCCTTTTCTGCTTTCGCCAAGCGATTCAAGTGAATGAAAAAAACGATAAAGCATGGGTGGGTTTAGCTTTAATGCACAGCGAGTATGGTGATTCAGCGCTGGCTTGGGCCAATTTAACAACAGCCCTTGATCTTCACCCGCAAAATCGCACGGCTGTTTTGCTTTATGCCAAATGGGCCTTTAGGGACCATCGCGAAAGCCAAGCGATTCCCATTGTAGAAAACTATCTCAGTTTAGAAAGCTTTGATGAAGAGCTGAGCTTAATATTGATTCAACTTTATGTGTATCTTAATGAATTTGTGAAAGCTCAAATAGAAACAACTAAAATTTTAGCTTGGAATCCAAATTTAAAAGAGGCTCGTGAAATTCAAAAGGAGCTTCGTCGGATCGGAGAAGTGGGATGAATCAACTTTTGGTCGCAAAAGATCCAATCCAAGAAGCTCAAAAATGGTGTCAAGATTCTTTGATCATAGATTCTAGTTGCATCGTGGTAGGTCTGGGCAATGGTTTTCATATTGCCGAACTTGTCGAGCAAAAGAAAATGATGAAGGTTTTTGTTGTCGATCATCGGCCTGGATTGATGAATATGTTTAGAAAGCAATTTCCAGAATTAAAAAATATTGTGGAAATAATTATTCTTGAAAGCAGTGATCGGTTATTAGGCCATGAAATCATGGATCAAGTGATTCGTGAAAATTTGAGTGCTTTGGCTTTTACACCTTGTTGGCCAAAAAATGATAATTTACTAGCCACATTTCATCGTCATCTGAGTGGCCGAAGTCGCGAAAGCCTAGAGATGTTTTTTAAAAAGTATGGGATTCGAAAAGATATTCAAATTAAAGACGAATCCGGTCAACGATATCTAAATATTAAGGATCTTGAAATATTGATTCAAGAAGATGTGCCCAGCTATTTAAGACTGAACTGCTTTCGAATTTTAAAGGAGCTGATTCTGTGAAGATCTTGGTGCTTTCGTTGCTAAGAGCTGGTGATATTGTGTTACAAAGGCCCTTATTCAAAGCCTTGAAACAGCAGTCACCTCAGTGTGAGCTCCATCTTTTAGTGAATGACGAAGTTTCTTGGATTTCAGGAATTTTGAAAGAAGTGGATCACATCCATATCTTTCCTCGAAAAATACTGCAAAGATTGGTGGGCGAAGGGGAGCATAATATTTTTCGCGCTCACTTACAGCTTTCAGGATTTTTAACCAGTTTGAATGAGCAAAAATTTGATGAGGTGATCAATTTCACCCATAATCGATTATCGGCTTACCTTGCGGAAGAAGTCAGTGCGCCCTTAAAAAAAGGACTATTTACAGAAGGACCTCGATTTCATGGACTTGAAAATCGGTGGCTGAAGCTATTTAATGATCGCTTTGCGGGTAAGCAAGCGTTCCCTTTTCATTACACTGAAATTTTGGCGCAATGTTTTAATTTAAAAGTTGACTCACCAGCAGCCCCGGAAAATTCAAAAATTAAGCGAATCTTTTTACAGATTTTGACCAGCGACCCCAAGAAGAACTGGGGATTAGCAAATTTCAGAAATTTGCTAAATGAGCTGTACTCTGAATATCCTTATCTAACATTAAAGATTTTAGCCGCCGAGAGTGAAAGATCCACCCTTGAAAATTATTTTGAAAATGAAGAGATTTGCACCTGGAACTTAGAAAAAATCGAAATGGAAATGGGACCTTCCGATTTATTGATCACCGGCGACACAGTGACAATGCATCTTGCCGCACAAAATTCGGTTCGCATCATTGAATTGGCATTGGGATCTTCTGACCCTTGGAAAACGGGCCCCTTTGCCAGTGATCATTATATTCTGACCTCCAAAGTGGCTTGCTGGCCTTGTGTTCATTCGAAGCCTTGCGGTCAAATCTCGCATCTTTGCAGTGAACCGATCCAACCAAAGACTGTGACAACTTTGATACGTCATTTGATGCAACAAAGCCATGAAGCCGAGATTCTTTCTTCAGCTTCAGAGCGTGTACAACTTTTTAAATCGAAAATAACTTCTTACGGTTATGAATTGGTTTCAAAGGACCTTGTAAAAGATCAAAGAATTTTAAATAAAATTGTATGGAGAAAAATACTTGATCCTGAATTTGAGACGCAGAATTTATCCAATTTAGATTTCGGAATTCCACAGACGACCCTTGCAGAATGGCAAAATGACCTGAAAGAAAAACTTTATGTTTTACAAAGTGAATTTGAAAATCTGGTGCATAAGTTAGGGTCGGACCAATTGTCCCTTTTTGACGTCCAAGAGGCGCGTCTTAAAATGGGAGCTTTGGCGTCGAACCAAGGGAATCAGGAATGGATTTGGATGTTTACTGATTTAGCAAAGTTGTCGTTTTCAACGCCTTTACACTTTTTGTCTGCCTTTCAGGATCGTCTAGAAATTCTTAAAGGCGCTATTTTTTATCGGGATGAACTAATGACGCCAACCAAAAGGGGATTGTATGAGTCAGGATCTGGAACAATATCTGAAAGCGGCCTTGCTGAAACTTGAAACTGCTTATCAGGATCATATGAAGACTAAGATCTATGATCAAGACAGTGAGAAATTAAAAATTCTGATCGAACTCGTAAAGGAACAACTACCACATGAAAATTCTAGTTCTCCAGCTTGCTAGATTAGGGGATATTTTTCAGTCGTGGCCCGCTCTAAGGGCGCTGCGCCGGGCTCATCCTGAAGCTCAAATTGACCTTATGGTCCGTCCCAAATTTGCAGGGGCTGTCGAAGGCTTGGAAGCTATTTCCAATTGCATTTTTTTGACCACTGAACAGATCATTAAGCCACTCATTCAAGAGGCTCCGGATTTAAAGAGTTCTCTGGATGAAATCAGTCAGACCATTTTGAAACTGAAAGATCAGAATTACGATCAAATTATCAACCTTTCTTTTTCACCGGTTTCCAGCTACCTTGTGCATGCCTTACAGGGACCCTCCACCCTAATCACGGGTTACACTCGACATTCTGATGGGTTTTTTGATATTTCTGGCGAAATCAGCACCTATTTTTATGCGCAAGTAGGAATTGGCCGTATGAATCGATTTCATCTGACGGACTTGATGGCAGGCGTGATGGGCGTTGAACTTACTTCCGAAGATTGGCAACAACCGATGATGACGGAAAGTCAGTTTAAACTGACTGAGGATTACATTGTTCTGCATGTTGGCAGCAGTGAAGCGCAAAAAAGTTTACCGGCGTTTCGATGGGCGCGAATTTTACATTATTTTCATGAGAAAAATCCAAGCATCAGCGTGGTTTTAGTAGGTTCTAAGGATGAATTATCTATTGCTGAATTAATTCACGAACATTGTCCCCAAGTGAAAATTATTAACTGGGTTGGAAAAACATCGATGGGGGACTTGTTTTCAATTTTAACTCAATCTCGCCTGTTGGTCGGCTGCGATAGTGCGCCGATGCATATTGCTGGTTTTACAAAAACTCCTTGTTTGAATTTAAGTCTTGGATCTGTGAATTTCTGGGAGACAGGTCCTCGTTCTCCGCGAAGCTTTATCTTGCGAAGACCAACGGCCGATCAAGTCTTATCAGATTCTGTCAGTGAAGCCATGACAGAAATTCTTGAGGGAAAAGATCCTGGCGGATTGATTAAGTATATTCCTGAAAGCCCCTGCTTTTTGATGGAAGAATCAAAAGAGCAAAAATTCGGATGGGAATTAATTTTAGCCTTGTATATGGCCTATCCTTTTCCTAGAACTGAAAACATTGAATTTTTCCAAGGTTGTCAGAAGCTGCATCAGATCAATGAAGTCATCTTAGAAAATTTAAATGTTGTTTCATCTAAAAATTTAGAACGTCTGAAGCCAATTTTAGATCGCAGTGATGAGATTATTCATAAGCTGGCTGAAATAGTTCCCCTTCTAAGAATTTATTCAAGCTGGCTGAAAGCAGAAAGAGCCCGAGTCAAACCCGGGTCCATTCAAGATACGATTCAGGCAACAATTAAAATGCATCACACTCTTAGTTCGTTGATACGACCCTATGTTCTTGAAGAGTCAGCCTTAGCCCAAGGAGGCGCCCATGGACAGATTTAAAATTTCAGGAGAAGAGCTTTGCCAGCAGTATGAAGAGGCAACGCCTCTGTCAAAAATTTTTAGTGATATTGAAAAAGAGCTTAAGCGAGAAAGCCGGGTGGTTTGCCAGTTTATCATTAATGGGATGGCTCTGCAGGAATCAGATGAAGTTAAATTTTCGACGTTGCACCTGAAAGATGTCACAAGTCTTGAATACCTGAGTGAAAAGACGACAAGTTTGGTTGATGAGGTCTTAGAAGGTTGGATTAAAGCCTTACCGGACCTGATTGGAAAATGTGAAAAGCTCAGTGCAGAAATTCGAAAGAAAGGCATTCAACATCATTTGAAGGATGTCCGCGACCTTGTCGATAATTGCCAATTTTTGATTAGCAGCATTATTTCATTGAAGAATATTTTAGGAGATGCCGTCACAGCTGCAATTCCTGGCTGGGAAAAAGCAGAAACAGGGACCCAAAGCTCACTGCAGCAAGCAGTGGCCGCTTTTGAGAAAAAAGATTTTGCGGAACTGGCCGATGTGGTCGATTATGATCTTAACCACGGATTACAAATGTGGTTGGAGATCTTAGAAAGTGTCGAAGCCATCTATACCGGAAAACCAACTATCGTCCACCCAAAAAGTGGGTCCCGTGCTGTGGATCGGAAACGCATTTCAAACTGAAAAAAAATCGAAGCTTGAATTTAATGAACAGTCGATCGAAATTAAATCCTTGGATTGGAATGATTCCTTTGGAATGGCTTTTAATCAGTCCTATTCCTTGATCGTCGTCGAAGTCGCCGAACGTGGGCAGCTGGAAATTCTGGAAAGCTTGCGGCTACATCATCCCGATACCTGGGTTGGGGTGTCTTTTAATAAAGCCCCCCAAGAATTAGTGCACCGGGCATTGAATTCAAACTCGATCCGATTTTTTATTGAATCTGAAGGCTCAGACCTGATTGAAAAGCTGAAAGTGCCTCTGCAAGAAAGACATTTGTTTTTGCGACGAAACTGGCTTTTACGAGAATATTACCAGCGAAATAAAAATTTAGAACTTTTAACGTCTGATCTTGAAAAAATTGTTTTCGAAAGAACTTTGCACTTAGAACAATCGAATAAAGATCAATCAGAGCAAATTCAAACCGAACGGACATTGATACGATTTATCAAAGAGATCGCGTCGATGTCGGCAGTGGAAGATATCTTTAAATTTCTGAAGCGCGAACTTCGAAAGTTTCATAAAGTGGGCGAATTGGTTCTTTGCCTGCAGTCCGGTCATCGCAGCGAAATTTATTATTTTAGAAATGGCAGCGTTCAAAAGATGCTGCTTGAGAAGTCATTTAAGTTTATGGAAAAAGACGACATCTTGACGGAAGTGGCCTCGAAGGAGCTAGCTAACATTTTAGGTCGACCCTTCGCCAAAGCGGCGCTCTTTCCCCTATCTTTGACATTGTTAACTCAGTTTCATGAAAAATCAGCGAAGGCGCTTTTGTGTTTTGAGCATTCCCTGAGTTCAGACGAAATTGCTGGGTTTGAAGATTTTATTGCCGAACGCTTAAACCCCGTCAGTATTTCCCTGGATCGAGTTCAATTAGAACACGAGCTTGATATTTTTTCCTATCGCTGGGAAAAAACCTTTGATGGAATTCGCGATCCTTTGGCAATTATTGATATGCAGTACCAATTACTGCGCTCGAATAAAAAGTTTATCCTGGGTGAAAAAAATCATGTCTGTCACAAAGCTTTTGCTAACTCTGATGAGGTTTGCCTCGGTTGTCCCCTGGAGAAAGCTCTGAAGGACGGCACTCCCCAGATGGGAGAGGTTAGGGTGGGACAAAGTATCTATCAGGTTTGGAGTTATCCTATTCGACTGCACCCAACAGAAAAACCCACAAGTTTTGTGAATCAATATGTGGATGTCACTCAGTCTCGAGAACTGTACGCGCGAATGCTTCAACATGAGAAGATGGGCGCTATTGGAACGCTGGCGGGCCATATTGCCCATGAGCTAAATAATCCATTGACTGGAATTCGGTCCTTGGCCCAAGTCATGATCAGTGAAGAAGAAGGTATCGAAGTTAAAAAAGATTTAGAGGAAATTGAAAAGGCCGCCGGTCGATGCCAACGCATCATTAAAAATCTTCTTGAATTTACCCGCGAAGGTGAAATTGAGAGGGAAAAAATCAGCCTCGATGAAATTGTAGAAAGAACTTTGCCCATGTTAAAGACGGCGCTGCGATCGCACCGTTTAATTTTAGGGTTAGAGACTAAGATTTTAAAAGTCGACATTTTTCCGCACCTCATGCAACAGGTTGTTTTTAATTTGGTGAATAATTCCTGCCAGGCGATGAGCCAAGCAGGCCAAATCAAGATTTCAACAAAGCAAGTGGGTTTGGATGTCATTTTATCTGTGAGTGACTCGGGGCCAGGGATTCCGCCAGAAATTAAAGACAGAATCTTTGAAGCTTTTTTCACGACCAAAAAAATTGGCGAAGGGACAGGCTTGGGCCTTAGTATTTCTAAAACAATCGTCGAAAAATGTGGCGGAAAAATTTCGGTTCAATCTGAATTGGGTCACGGCACGACCTTTCAAATTCAAATTCCCATGGCCCAGGGGTTTTCATGAAGGTTTTGGTGATCGACGACGAGCCCTTGGTTCGAAGGTCCCTCTCGCGGGCCTTGCGGCAGCGAGGGCATGAAATCTTCGAAGCACCTGATGGCTTGCAGGGCTTGGAAATATGGAGACAAGTTCAGCCTGATTTAGTTTTTGTTGATGTTCTGATGCCTGGAATGAAGGGTCCTGACGTGATCTTGCAAATGAAAAAAACTACGGCGAAGGTGATTTTAATGACAGCATTTTCTGGTGAAGAGATTGTTTCCGAGCAAGACTTGCCAATTGATTTATTTTTAAAGAAGCCCTTTGAGAATATTTTTGAAATTGTTTTGAAAGCCGAGGAGCTGCTGAAGTGAGGATCATCGCGGGTAAATATAAAGGTCATCATCTGGTGTCGTTTAAGGCCGATCATATTCGCCCGACCACAGATCGGGTGAAAGAATCGCTGTTTAATAAGCTGATGTTTGAAATTGAAGGAACCCGAGTCCTAGATCTTTTTTGTGGAACCGGAAATCTTGGGCTAGAGGCCCTGAGCCGGGGTGCTGAATTTGTCACCTTTGTCGACGCCCATCGTAAATCCTTAGAGATCACACGGCAAAATATCGAAAAACTAAAGGTTCCAAAAAGTTCTTATAAGATCATCCAATTCGATGTTTTGAAGTTTCTTAGAAACTATACCGAAGCTCCCGTGCAGATTATTTTCTGCGATCCCCCATTCACTGAAAAGATGGCCCATGAGGTCATGCTGGTGGCCGATCGCAGCCTGGCTTTTGATGAGTCGACAACTTTAGCCATCGAATCGGCCGGTAAAGAGAGAATTGATACTGACTACCCGACTTTAGAACGCTTTGATGCACGGGAATACGGCGATAAAGTACTTTCTTTCTTTCGTAAAAAAGTGAATAAATAATTTGTGAATAAAATCGCCGTTTATCCTGGAAGTTTCGATCCCATTACGCTGGGCCATGTTGATATTATTCAACGGCTTTCCCTGGTTTTTGAAAAAGTGATTGTCCTTGTCGCAAAGTCTTCGACGAAAAGTGGATTATTTACCCCTGAGGAAAGAAAAACGCTGATTCAAAAGACTTTGAAAGATTTAAAGAATGTCGAAGTTGATATTTATGAAGGTCTGACCGTGAATTACTTAAAAAAGGTCAATGCAAAAGTCATTGTCCGTGGTCTTCGCGCCGTCGTTGATTTTGAATATGAAATGACGATGGCAAGTATGAATAAAAAACTTCAGCCTGAATTTGAAACAATGCTAATGTTTGCGGCCCCTGAGTATTATTATATTTCATCGAGGGGCGTGAAAGAAGTCGCCGCCAATGGCGGATCCCTTGAGGGCTTAGTCCCCGATCTTGTGATCCAGCCCTTGATACAGAGATTAAAATTCAAACAGGAGGATTGATGTTATCCCGACGCGCTCAAAACTTGAAAACCTCTCCCACTTTGTTTTTGGTCGCCAAAGCCAAAGAACTGCAAGCGCAGGGACACGACGTGATTTCATTGACGGTCGGTGAGCCCGATTGGGCCACTTTTCCTTCTCCTAGCGAAGCAGGGATCGAGGCCATTCAAAAAAATATCACTAAGTACACGGCCGCGAATGGAACCATTGAGCTTCGTAAACAATTGGTCGAGCAATTTAAAAAAGAAATTGGAATTACCTATTCGCCGGCAGCTGTCACCGTTGGCTCGGGCGCTAAATTTATTATATTTGCGGCTTTGCAAATGATTTGCGATCCGGGTGATGAGGTGATTATTCAAGCCCCTTATTGGGTCAGTTATCCGACGATGATTGAGCTGGCGGATGGAAAACCGTGTATCGTAGAAACCACGGAAGCTGATCATTTTAAATTATCGGCCAAAAAGTTAGAGCAAGCCATCAACTCTAAAACCAAAGGGTTTTTATACTGCTCGCCTAGCAATCCAACCAGTCTGATGTACACCAAAGACGAATTAATTGAAATTGCTGAAGTTCTAAGAAAACATCCGCAAGTTGTGATTCTTTCCGATGATATTTATAATCGTCTGACTTTTGATGGCAGCGACGTGGCTCCCCATTTACTTCATGTGGCTCCTGATTTAGCGGATCGTACAGTCGTAATCAATGGTGGATCAAAAGCTTACTCAATGACAGGGTGGCGAATTGGCTGGGCCGCAGGTCCCGAAAAATTGATTAAAGCCATGGGAGATTATCAAAGCCAGTCAACGGGTGCGGCCTCAAGCATTGCTCAGCATGCAGTTTTAGCAGCCTTAAAAAATTGCGATAACGATATTCATGGGGTGAATAAAACTTTGATTCAAAGAAAAGATGCTGCCATTCAGGAATTTAAAAAACTTCCTCACATGAAAGTCAGTCAGCCACAAGGGGCTTTCTACCTGTGGGTGGATATTAAATTTTATATTGGCAAAAAATATCAGGGACAAGTGATTGAAAATGATAAAGCCTTTTCTGATTTATTATTGCAAAAGTTTTTTGTCGCCACTGTGCCAGGCTTAGAGTGTGGAACCCAAGGGTATTTGCGTTTAAGTTTTGCCATTGCAGAAGGTCGCATGAAAGAAGCGATCGACAGAATCCAAAAATTTACTTCAGAAATTGTTTAAGGAATTAGTTCACTAAACATTTGTAAGTCATATCTAAGCGCACGCCGGCCGGTAAGCCTGGCGTAAACGTGGCGCTCATGCCTTGCAAAGTCAGGTGATAGTTCGTATTGACCGCGCCATTGATTTTAAAGCTAATGTGATTTTGATAAGGTGTGCACTCCAGCGGAAATGAATTGATCGAAGTTTGAATAACATCTTTGAAATAATTCAAACTGCTTGAAAAATCCGCCGCACAAATACTTCCAATGCCCCCAGCAGTCATCGTACTAAGCTCTGAATATTTGCGGCCATAGTGGGATTTTGATCCGCCGGCATCCTGGATTGCCATACACTGAGTGTCATCGGGTTTAGTAATAATAGAATTAAAGCTAAATCGTTTGCTGACTCCGAAGATATCTTGCACTTGACCTGCTAAAGTGGCGGGCAAATCGTCCGTTTCAAGGGGCTTGTATTCGTTCGCATAATATTGATCGGCTTGAACACCGCCAACACTGCGCTCGTCCTCATCGGAAATTAAAATCATCGAAAGGGCCGCGTCGTTTCTGTAACAGCCACTGTTCCCAGAATACCTGGGGTCGCCATTCCATAAATGCCACCAAGCTGCTTTAATACCCCGTTCGTCATCAGTGCCAGCCCAGCCTGCGCCGATACTGTTGATGGTATCACTGAATATACTTGAAAGATTTGTAGCGCCTGGCTTAAGAACCCAATTGCTCACGCCAGCGGGTGGAACATAATTGGACCATAAAACAGAGGCGCCCCACTTTGGAGTTCCGCTGACTGTCAATTGAGATGTCACGGTCACACACATCTGCCAGTCAATTTGGGAATTTTTTAAATCAGTCACAAAGTTTGAAAGTTTGGCGGCCAATTTTTGATTGTCGGCCAGCATCGAGTTTGAATTATCAATTATAAGAAGCATGTCTAATTTATTATTTGGCGGTGATACAATATTTGAAAAGTTCACATCGCGAGTAAGTGTTGAAGTTGTTCCACCAGCGCCGCCGCCTGCGGCGACTCCAGTTCCGTCAGTGCCACTGTGATCTTGAGTTGAAAATCGCACAGGTCCACAGGCCGAAAGAAAAAATACAATTAAAATTGGCAGCTGAGCTTTAAAAGTCTTCATAATCACTTCTTCGGATGACAAAGGTCGAGCCTGTAGGTCCTGATCGTCATTTAGTTAAAATCTCGACTTGAGACAGGTCGGGGAGGCCCTCTAAAATGATAAAAAGGGGGTTTTGTGACATTATGGGTACTGGTTCAAGTTCTATTGAATCTCCTTTTTTTCGCCGGCATCGGCGCTGCCTGGATTCGCTTAAAAAGACCACCTTCGGAAGACCCTCGGCTCAGTCGTGGCCTTCAACTTTTACAAAGTAAAATTGCCATTCTTGAGGACCTTTCTGATCGGACTGACTTGCAAGTCAAACAATTGAACGCCTTGCTTGAAGGAAAATGTGTCGAGATTCAAAATAAAATGATCGAGGCTGAGAAAATTATTCGTTTGATCGAGACCTCTCGGCAAAAAAGTTTAGAAACTGCGAAAATGTTTGAAGATAAGATTCCGCATCAGCAAATTGTCGAGCGCCAAAACACCGTCAAATATGTCAAGGCAGCACGGCTTGCACACCAAGGCGTTTCCATTGCAGAAATTTTAAAGCAAGTGGATCTGTCCCAGGCAGAAGTCGAATTTATCGCAAAAGTGAACAAAGATCATTTGATGTTCAGTGAGGAAGGTCTTCCTGATTGGGCTCAGGAGCCGACGGGAACTGGGACCGGACCAAAAATCGAATCCTTTGGAAATGGGTCAATGCCTTTAATGACCGATACCTTAACAAAAAAAGAGAGTGGCGCACCGAAAAGTGAACAAATGTTGCGTCGTCTTGGTGAAGAGTTTCAAAAAGCGGTTCATATCGCAGGCCAAACAAAAAACCTTAGCTTAAATCCCGAGACTGAATATCAGATTCCAAAACAAACTTTTATGGAGCTGAACATCGATCGTTCGCCAGCTGTCGCTCCGGCCAGTCATTCTGAAACGGGTCTGACTTTGGGTGGGAAAACGGTTCAATTTAAGCCGTTTGAATTCAAAAGAATTCAACAGCCCTAACGGCGATTCAAAATATGAAATACCTTTTAGGAACTGTCATCCTTTGTTTTTTATCGGCCTGCTCCAGTTTTTGGAAATCTTCTGAGGCGAAGTCAGCAAAAAAATCTGTTCTTTCTGTCAAAGTCAGTCGCGAAGACGCTAAAGATTCCTGCGAGGCCGTCGCCATCGTCAAGGGCACATATCTTGGTTTGAAGCCCAATCGAATAAAAGCATTAGAAGATATGCGGCAAAAAGCTTTTGATAAAGGCGCCAACTTCGTCCGTTTGGATTCACAATCAGAAGCCGGAACGACGGCTCAGGGAATGGCTTTTAAATGCCCAGAGCCCAAATAGTATTTCTTGAATTAGCGAGCGCTTTCTCGAATAAAAAGGCCCATGTAATGGCGAACTAAATTTTCTTGCTGAAAATGTTGGCCTTTAAAGTTCCAAAGAATTTCATCAAAAGGACCCCAAGTGGACTGCAGTATATTTTCAGTCATTAAGTCTTTCACAGTTGAACTTGATTCAGTCGCACCCGGCGTTGTCATAAACTGAGTGCCAATAAAGTT
The DNA here is from genome assembly GCA_043779185.1 of Pseudobdellovibrionaceae bacterium. GTDB lineage: Bacteria > Bdellovibrionota > Bdellovibrionia > Bdellovibrionales > Bdellovibrionaceae > JAYWDA01. The sequence continues at coordinate 1,061 of JAYWEQ010000062.1, read as the reverse complement.
AAATCGAATACCAATCTGACCAGGCGCTTTTAAAGAAAAAATCATCTTAAAGCCATTTCTAAAAAGCATGAAATCGCCATGAGTTTTTGCAATACCATAGACTTTGATTCGACCGACCGGAGAGGTTTTTAATTCATTAAAAGCATTGGATGAATCGGTGAAGTCATTTTTTAGGTTCAATAAAAATTGCAAAGTGGCATGAGTTAAAAGGCGATCACGGTCCATGCCGGAACTCATTTCGACCATGCCGGACTCTTCCATTTGATTTTCAGACTTCACAAGTTCTTTGATCCAACTGACCCGATCTATCATTCTTTCCATAGAATGCCCCCGCTCTCTAAGATTAGTTTTTCGGTCCCCTGGATCTTTGTCAAGGGGAACACACAATTAGCGGGCGGTTCCGGCCTGAAGACTCAGCCCAAGAGTGCCCGTTTTGGCAATATCGGGATTTTGGCCAATATAGTAGCCCACAACAAAGTTGATCGGCAGGACATAGCCCAAGGTGGTTTCTAGGCGAGCTTCTAAACCAGCACTGGAAAAAGTCGCCTCAGTGTTCACTCTTTGAAAAGCTAAGCTTTTTGAATTATAAGCAAATCCGTCCAATGCGATCCCGTCAAAAACCAAAGCCCCGTGCAGGCGATGCAGAAAATAAGGATCAGTTCCCGTGCCCTGATAAAGGTTTCGGATGGGAAAGCGATATTCGGCGTTGATATTATAGACTTTGCGCCCAACAAATTGTCCTGTTCCATAGCCACGCATCAAATAGACGGGCATCGAAAGATCTTGAGCCGGAGTGTAGGCGCTGGAGGCCGCCCCAAAAGCGGGGTAAAGATCTTCATTCACATAATAGCCATTCAGTTTCAAAAATATCGCATGCCGGGGTGGCAGCCATTTCGAGTGATAATAGGAGCCGCCAAAAACGTACTGAGTGTGATTCACGTCATCTGAGTTATAAAAATAATTAGTCGCACCCAAGTAAGCACTTTGACCACTTTCCGGCGAAATTTGAGTGCCCGCTTGTGTGTAATCTGAATAAATAAAGCGCGTAAAGGCTCCATTGC
>JAYWEQ010000061.1:0-5995 GCA_043779185.1 Pseudobdellovibrionaceae bacterium | reverse complement strand
TGGATTCAGGCGAAGCCATTGCAAGAAAGCTTCAAGAGGACTTTAAGATATTACGAATCACCCCGAGTGAAAAACAAACACAAGTCCGAATTTGCATGACGGACAGTTCGAAACATTTTATTTCTTTAGCTGCAAAGATATTACTGCCTTTTCAAGCCCACCAATTTGAAGTGGTGAATTTATAAGCGACAGCTTTTAATCCAGCGCCATTTCCAGGGGCAATTCGTGCAAATTATAAGTGCTGGCCATCACGGCTCCGTAAGCTCCGGCATCTGCGATCGCCAGCAATTCACCACTTTGCATTTCCTGAAATTCGCGCTCTTTTCCCAGGAAGTCTGAGCTCTCGCAAATCGGTCCGACAATATCAAAGGTCATTCGTGGACGATTCTGGTTCATTTTTAAAGGATAGATTTGGTGATAGGCCCCATACAAACTGGGTCTGATCAAGTGATTCATTCCACCATCTAAAATTAAAAAATTCTTATGTGGGGTTTTTTTAATGTACTGAACTTCCGTCACATACACACCGGCATGGGCGACCAGCCACCGACCGGGTTCGCACTGAAGCTCGGCCCCGAAAGCTTTCGATTCCTCGGTGATAATATTGGCATAAGTTTTTAAAATATTTTCTTCTGATTCTTTATTTTCTTTATAATGAATTCCAAGTCCGCCGCCAAAATCTAGGCGGCGTAACGTGCTAAAGTTTTTCTTGAGCTCTTCATAGGGGGGCTTTAAATCATGAAAGGCTTTTCGCATCATCGAAGGGTCCGTCATCTGGGACCCCAAATGAAAACTCAGACCCACCAGTTCGATGCTGTCCTTGAATTGAGACAGGAGAAGCATCGCTTCAGGAATCATCGAAAGATCCAAACCAAATTTATTTTCCAACAGCCCCGTCGCGATATAAGGATGAGTGCCAATATCAATATTAGGATTGAGCCTTAAAGAGACCGGTGCTTTTTTGCCAAGCTGAAGGGCTATCTTTCCGACTCGCTCAAGCTCGGGCAGACTTTCTACGTTCAATTGATAGATTCCTTGCTCGAGGGCATAGCGAATTTCAGTTTTTGTTTTCCCGACGCCACTAAAAATAACGTCACTGGGTTCGAAACCTGATTCAAGGGCCCGCTTAATTTCGCCGGCTGAGACCACATCGACGTGGACTTGCTGGTTTTTAAAAAATTTTAGCAACTTTGGAAAAGCGTTGGCCTTCATTGCATAATGGATCCGCACCGGAGGCAAGGCGGCTCGAAATTCATTCAATCGTTTTTGAATGACGGCAAGGTCGTAAAGATAAATAGGTCGGTGATAGTTCCCAATCAGCTGGGAAATAGGCGTTTTTCGTCCCTGAAAGCAAAGTTCATCACCGATATATTGTAGAGGCTGAGGATTCATAGTAGGATAGCCTACATGAAAACAACAGTGTTTGGAAACTCCTCTTTGGGTTTACCCATCATGGCGTATGAATTTGGTCAGCCATTCAAAGGCAAATCAAGCCAACCCCTGCCCGAAATCTTAATTCTTGGTGGCGTTCATGGTGATGAAATCGAAGGACTTTGGGCCGCCATGGGGCTTTTAAAAGCTTTTTCGGCCTCATTTTCCTACCAACTGAGCTTAACTCTGGTTCCTCAGTTTAATATCGAAGGCGTTTTAAATAAAACCCGCATGAACGGCCGAGGCGTTGATTTAAATCGCAATCTTCCGACGAAGGACTGGAGCCCTGAAGTCAAAACACCAAGGTATCATCCGGGTCCCCACCCCAATAGCGAGTCTGAAAACCAGGCGCTGTGTAATTATATCGAACAAAAAAAACCGCAGATGATTTTGACTTTGCATTCTTGGTTTCCGGTGTTGAATGTGAACGGCGACTGTTTGAAACAAGCCCAGATTTTGGCGGATCACACGGGTTATAAAATTGATGCTGATATCGGCTATCCAACGCCAGGATGCCTAGGAACTTATGCCGGTCTAGAAAGATCGTCGCCGACATTAACTTATGAAGTCGAGCGCGGCCTTGCCATGGAGCCCGTTTTAAAAATTCATGTCCCGGCGATTTTAGAAATGCTAAAAAGTTTAGAAACTGCCTAAGAAAAGGATTTATGCTTGAGCTTAGAAAATAAAATAGATTCAATCTGGACCGCCTTAGATCAAGGCAGCACGCTTGATAAAATTTCTGATATCGATCAAAAGGCCGTCCTTGATGTGATTGACCAATTGGATTCAGGAAAATTACGGGTGGCCGAGAAAATAAATCAACAGTGGGTCACCCATGCTTGGCTTAAAAAAGCTATTTTGATCTATTTTCGTCTGCAAAAAAATACTTCAATGACCGCCGGAGACTTTAATTTTTATGACAAAGTCCCCGTTAAAAAATGGACAGGCACTGAAGGGGTTCGCGTTGTTCCTCCGGCTTTTGCCAGAAAAGGTTCGTTTATCAGTTCAGGCGCAATCTTGATGCCGTCGTTTGTAAATATTGGCGCTTATGTTGATACGGGAACCATGGTCGACACTTGGGCCACCGTTGGTTCCTGCGCCCAAGTTGGAAAGCACGTTCATTTGTCGGGCGGCGTCGGCCTTGGTGGCGTTTTAGAACCAGTGCAAGCCAATCCGGTGATAATTGAAGACCATGTTTTTGTCGGTTCAAGAAGTATTCTTGTCGAAGGGACAATCATCGAAGAAGGCGCCGTGATTGGCGCTGGCGTGACCATCACCGGCAGTACAAAAATCATTGATGTGACTCAGAAAGACGAAGTGATTTATAAAGGCCGAGTGCCCGCTTATTCCGTCGTCATTCCTGGAACCTACCAAAAACAGTTCACTGCGGGCTCTTACGGAGTTCCTTGTGCTCTCATTATTGGGAGGAGAACAGCCAGCACAGATTTAAAAACATCTTTAAATCAAGTGCTTCGCGATTTTAATGTTCCTGTTTAAATTTTTCCGATCGGCTCGGTCGCCACTTTTCGAGCCGGAGACCAGGATCCGTACCATCCCACCAAGGTGGCAAACAGAATCACCACAATAACCAGGGACCAGTCCACCAAGGCAGGAACCTGAGGATCATAGTAACTGTCTGACAAAATATTTAAAGGATGGCCTTGAATATAAAGGCTGATGCCTGTGCCTAAAATGGCGCCTGAAAAAACTCCGCTGAAGGTCAGCATTAAGCCGATTTTTGAAAAAATATCTAAAGTTCTTTTAGAAGATAAGCCCAAGGCCCTCAACAATTTAATTTCCCGCCTCTTTTGAAAAAGCAAAAGGCTTAATACACCGACAATCGAAGATGCCGACAAAAGCCCGGCCAGTCCAAGAAAAACGCCGATCACTAATTTTTCAAGTTTTAATGCAAAAAATAATTCAGAGTTTCGATTCATCCATGTCTGAGCCACAACCCCTTCGAATTTTGTCACAGCGTCTTTCAGTGAATCAACATTTTTTATATCAGACGTCCAGACTTCAATGCCAATTTTTCGGCCGGAACTTTTTTGTAATCCCAGCAGGGCATGGCCGCGCTGATAAAACATATACTGCCCATCCACATCAGCTAAATTTGTATAAATCACTTTGCGAATGCGGACGCGGTCGTATTTTGGCACTTCGCCGGGCGGCAAGAGCAAGCTTTCCGGCGGAATCACCGTCAAAAAATCGCCCTCAGTCACTCGCAAGGCCACCGCCAAATCTGCTCCCAAGGCGACTTCCCCCTCGCCGGGGATCTCATCCATCCGCCAACGCTCCATTTCAGCCTCTTGCTGATACTTGGTCTTTTTACTGCGGTTCAATTCATCCAAGCGATTTTGTAAGCTCATCATGGACTCTTGCGAAATCCCCTGACCGGTGGCTCCGCGGAACTGACCATCGGCACTTCGCAAAATGACGTCTTGGGATTCAAACAAAGAAACATCAAGGCCCGACTGTTGCTTCAGGAAAGTATACACCGGCTGGACTTCCAATAATTTGGTGTCTTTCACCGAGTTCATTAAAACCGTCAGATGGGGTTCAAGGGCAATAATTCTTTTTTGGATGCTGTGATTCATGCCATTCATCACAAAAAGAACGATCAGAAAAGCAGACACGCTAAAACAAATGGAAATCACTGACAGCCAGGCGATCCTGCGAATCAACGAGCCGGCGCGCTTCGAAAAAATAAAATGCCTAAAAAATTCTAAAACCAAGGTGTTTCCCCTTGGTCTAGATTATTTCACATTTTCACAGGCATTGACAGAATTGGATGAGGGAATTTTTTGACCTGCAGGAGCGCGTCGAGAGGCCGCCTCTTCTTCTTCCCGAACTTCTTTGACGCTGCCGCGGACAAAAAGACTTTTTTCCATGGCTTTAATCAGCACCGTCGCTTCGTTCAGAGCTTCGACCGCTCGCTTGGCTGCCATGGGAAGATCATTTCCAACCGACGCAAACGCCGGCCCGATGACTTTTAAATCATTCGTCATTTGGCTTAGATTCTTAACGACTCCCGCAAGATCGCCGGCCAGTTGCGGATTTTTCTGATTTAGCTCAGGCAAAACCACATTCAGTTCGTGCGTTAGGACAACCGAATTGGCTAAAACTTTTTGAATGTTTTCATCTCGGGTGACTTGTCGACTGAGCTTAATCACTTCACTGGACATGGTTGTCATATTTGAAACCATAGGGTCGATCTTATCAAAAATTTTAACCAAAGATCTAGTGCGCTCGGGATCCGAAAAGGCCGTTAAAAGCTCGTGCAAATTTTCAGCCACTAAGTTCAGTTTATTAAGATAGGTTCCCATTTTTTTTCCACTGACTAATGTCATTAAGTCCATGGTTTCTTCAGACGCTAAGACCGCATAATCCGCTAAAGGTTTTGCACTTTCACTGCCGACCGTCACATCTAAGACGCGGTCTCCGATGATAAAAGGTCGTATTAATTGAGCACTGCTATCTTGCTTTATGCTGTCCCGAAATTTATTCAAAATGTAAAAGGTGACTTTAATTTTTTTATTACTTAAAAGCTCGACATCTTCAACGCTGCCCGCCCGCAAGCCCGAGATCTGAACCATCGAACCCGTATGAATTCCGTCCGCATTTTCAAACGACGTGCTGAAATACACCTTGGTTTCAAACCACCCTTGCTTGACGGCGGCACTGACCGCCGTAACAACTGTTCCGACAATAGCCACAAGAATAAAAATACCTGCGACCCGTTCGAATTTATTGAACTTTAAGGCCATCATAAGTTTGCCACCTTTTTTGTATTTTCTTCTTCTTGAAAGTACAGATTTCCCCCATCAATATGAATAATATCATAATTAAAAAGACTCATAAAATTTTCATCATAGGTGCTCAGCAAGATATGTTTTAAAGTGCCCGAATCTTGCTGTTCATTGATCACCTCCGAAAAAAGATGACTTGTCTCGGCGCCCAGACCGACGGACGGGTCGTCCATCAAAAGCATTTGCGGTTGAATCACTAAAGCCCTTAATAAGCAGGTTAATTTACGAACCCGCCCTGGGACGTGGGCCGGTCGCTCATGTTTAAATTTTTCTAATTCAAATCTTTTAATATATTGATCGACCCGGGCTTTTGCGTCTTTCGGAGGAATTAATTCGTGGTAATGTAGCGGCAGTAAAAGGTTATCTTGAATGCTTCGATTGTTAATCAAGCCGCCGTAATCGAATGTGTAACCAATCGCTAACCGGTAAGTTAAGAACTCTTCGAAGGTCATGTCTCCGACCTTATCATCATTGATCAAATAACTGCCGGAACTGGGCATTAGAAGACCAGCTAATAATTGCAATACTGTGGATTTCCCTGCCCCTTCAGCCGATTTAAGCCAAATCACTTTTTCACTGGGAAATTCAAAATCAACATTTTTTAAAGTCGGATCACTGCCCTCGTGATTGAAAGTCAATCCCTCAAAGCGTAGACTTTTGATCGATTTAATGTTTTCTCGAATCGCCATACTAAAGAACTCCCAGTTGTCTTAATTGATTCAAATAAAATAAAGCCGTAACCGTTAAATTAAAAA
>JAYWEQ010000060.1:0-2708 GCA_043779185.1 Pseudobdellovibrionaceae bacterium | reverse complement strand
CAGGCTGTTTTGCACGGAAAAAACCTAGGTTTCTTTGAGCTTCAGGCGGCGGGCACTCACAACGCACTCAATGCGGCCGCAGCACTTGCCGCAGGACTTGAAGCGGGTCTTGCATTTGAAGTTTGTGCAAAAGGTTTAAAAAATTTCGCTGGTGTCGATAGGCGCTTTGAATTTAAAGGAAAAACAAAGGGTGGCGTTGATATCTACGACGATTACGGACATCATCCGACTGAAATTCGGGCGGTACTCCAAGCATTCAAAGAAAAATTTCCTGAGCGTTATCTTAAAGTATTTTTTCAACCCCATCGCTTTTCAAGAACTCAACTTTGCTGGGAACAGTTTCTGACGGCTTTTGATTTGGCTGATGAAGTTTGGTTGTGTGATATTTATCCCGCAGGTGAGAAACCCATTCCCGGAATTGGCTCAGAAAAGCTAGCAAAAGAAATAAGACATCCAAAGCTAAAATATTTTCACGATTTCAAATCCCGCTCAGAAGAAATCGCGCAGTCTCTAAAGCAAGATGAGATTTTACTCACCCTCGGCGCCGGCGATATTTGGAAGTTCGGGATGCAGTTTCTCGAGCAAAAGGTTTAAGCAAATGCTCATTCCCAATTATGTGAGTCGTGATGTTTCACTCAAAAAAATGAATTCATGGGGAGTCGGTGGCAATGCAGATTTTTATTGTGCGCCGCTAAATATTGAGGAGCTGAAAGGCGCTTTAAAGTGGGCAATCAATGAGGGTCTCAATTACCAAGTTTTGGGTGGCGGAACCAATGTACTAATTAGCGACAAGGGTTTGCGAGGATTGACCATTCATCTCGCAAGATTTTCGGGAATTGAAGTGAGTAAAACTGAAAGTGAAGTTTCATTTATTTGTTTGGCTGGGACCTCAAAGTCAGATCTGCTTAAGCAGCTTCTCAAATTTAAACTTGAAGCGGCACTATTTCTTGCTGGAATTCCAGGTTCAATCGGCGGAGGAGTTGCAATGAATGCGGGGGTAGGAGAGTCTCTCGAACCCCGAGAATTTGTTGAAATCGTAAATTGGATCGAAGTATTGAAAACACCTTCGCTCTCGATTAAGCGTTTTGAATCTGTCGATTTAGAGTGGGATTATCGTCATTGCAGTGGTTGGCAGGACGGAATCATTACTCGTGTTGGAATCAAGCTATTGAATGACCCAAGATCCGCACTTTTGGAGCGCGTGCGATTGGCCAATCGCAATCGCGCAATCAAGCAACCCTTGGATCTGCCAAACAGCGGCTCGGTTTTTCGCAATCCACCAGACGACAAGGCCGGGCGTCTCATTGAGGCTACGGATTTAAAGGCGTATTCTGTTGGTGGTGCGAGGGTTTCAGAAAAACATGCAAATTTCATCGTCAATAACGGCAAAGCGACGGCCGGCGATATTAATCATTTGATTTTATACATTCAAAAAGAAGTTAGTAAAAAATGGTCAATTGATCTTAAAACTGAAGTGGTTCGCTTCGGTGAATTTTAGCCTTAAGTCTAGGCCATCTTCAATTCTTGGTTAAAATATCAACTTGGTAGTACAATCATCAAGTGTTTACTAAAAGAAGCTTGAAAATTTTAAGTCTCACTTTTTGTTTTGTCGCATTTTTTATGGCGATAGTTCTGACCCTCAACTTGAACCAAAAAATATTTAATGTCGAAGCTCTCGATATTTCTTGGACGCCACAAGCACAAGAGTATTGTCTTGAACAAAGGCTTCTTTGTGAGGTTTTGAAAAAAGATCTGAACGACAAATTAACTTCGGTCATTGATAAAAAAGTATGGCAAATTGAGCTGACGAGTCTTCGAGCTGATCTCATGAAAAACAACTGGTTTAAAATGGTTGCGATCTCAAGACTCTTTCCAAATAAATTGAGTCTTGCTTTAGATATTGAAGCCCCAATCGCCTTACTGACGAACAACTTAGAAATTTTTGCGGTCTCAGAAAGTGGTGCTTTGCTTGCGCCGATGAAGAGTACCTATTTGCCAGTACTTCCGATATTGAAGGGTGAAAATTTTTTCAGAAATTTGGAATTGCGAAAGAGTGCTGTGAGTTTACTTAAAGATCTCGCAATTAATTCAGAATTTTCTCCGAAAACGATTGCAGAAATGACTTATTCAAAAGAAGAAAATTTCAATTTATTAATTTTGCCGAGTAAAAGTATTGTAAAAATGAGCGCGGATCATGTTGCAATAAAAGCCTCGCGTATTGCACAGGTGATCGAATATCTCAATTCAAACCAAATGAATAGTCGCGTCATCGACGCTCGATTCTCAAAGAAAGTTCTTGTCAGACTGCGTAAGGGTTCGTAGCCTTAGGTAGGTCCGATCGCATCGGACCTTTGTCATCGACACAAATGGATTGTGAAGAAGACAAAGTAAAATTAGGCCGAAAGATTGAACAACTAGACGTGCAGACAAAAAGCGACCGACAAAAAGACTTAGGTCAATGTGCCCTTCATGCTTTTATATTTTTTGTAGACTCGCTTTTAAAAGTTCACGGATGAATTTTAGGATAAATTAGGGATGAGTAAAGCCTCGCAAAAAAATTCAAAGTTCATTGCCGGTCTGGATATCGGCACAAGTAAAATTACTTTCGTTATTGGTTCTGTACAAGGGCCATGGGCGCCATCAAATGTATATGAAGAAAAAATTCAAAATGCTAAATCGGTGGCTTCAAGTTTAAGATTTGGTGCTCA
>JAYWEQ010000059.1:0-9205 GCA_043779185.1 Pseudobdellovibrionaceae bacterium | reverse complement strand
AACTGGTCGCTCAGATCGAGTCTAAATTCTGGACCGTTGTCGGCTTTGATCATGTCGGGCTTTCCAAATTTAATGAAGAGCTCTTCCAAGTCCCTCATTTTATAATTCCCCCTCAAGTTATTGTGGTCGGGTGCGGTTAACTAGTAATCACTAATAATCGCATTTGGCTTAGTGGCGCAAGGTTGGAGACCCATCAGATTCAAGCCGCAACTCAGCTTCAGATAAGTTTTTATCTTTCGCTTCAGTTGGTTTTACAATCTGATCAGCCTCGATCATAGCAGTGCGCATTTGTTCAGTTAAACTGGCGAGATTGCCTGGCGAATGCGGAATGAGAATTGCGTTTGTTCTAGATGATGCTCCAATATCCTTTAGCATATCGAAATACTGTGTCATCAATACAAGATTCATGACGTCTTTTGCTGTGGTTCCAGCGACAGCTTTTCGGAATTCATCAACAGAGTCACGAAGACCCGCAACAATGGCTTGTCTTTGGTCAGCAATTCCTCGACCTTGAAGGGCTTTACTCTGAGCATCGCCTTCTGCAGCCTTTACTTTCATGATCCGATCCGCTTCGCCTTTTTCAGTGGCAGCGACGCGCATTCGTTGAGCCGCATTGATCTCATTCATTGATTCTTTTACTCTTGCATCGGGATCGATGTCAGTAACCAGTGCCTTCATGATTCCATATCCAAAACCTTCCATCACTTGGGCAAGTTCACTCTTAACGATATTTGCGATATCATCTTTTTTTGCGAAGACATCATCGAGTTTAATTTTTGGCACTTGCGCCCGAACGACATCGAAGACAAAAGATGTAATCTGCCTTGTTGGATCGTCGAGTTTATAAAACGCATCGTAAACCTTTTCCGGCAAGACATAATATTGTACAGCAACCACCATTTGAACGAATACGTTATCTTCCGTTTTAGTTTCAATCTTGACGTCAAGTTGTTGGACGCGCAAATTTACTCGCTCAACAACTCTATCCACAAGCGGAATTTTAAAGTGGAGTCCGGGGCCAGCTTCCCTCAAGAACCTTCCCAATCTCTGAACGACAGCAGTCGTTTGCTGATTTACAGTGAAAAAAATGTTTGCTAGCAAAAATATCGCAAAGATGAATAGAAAGATCCCAAGTAAACCGGTTCCAAAATAAGGGGTCAGATTAAAAAGTTCGGATGCCATAGTCGTTTCTCACTTCCGCGCAATTGCGCATTACAATCTCGTTTTTTTGTAAGTCGCGACTAACGCTGATAGAAAGCCGCAGCTAAACAAAGTGCATTGGATCTTAACACAAGATAACGTTGCGCTATTCGTGCCATCTATAAAATTCAAAACTAAAATTGAACGTTCAATACCGGATTGTCCAAATGATATGTGACGAACATCAAATGATGTGTGATCGCCTACAAAAAAATATTGTTGTACTCATCGGAGCCTGGTAAGCGCGGTATTTCCTGAATTTGAAAACGTACAGTCTGTTTGTAGGATAAATAAGCCAATATGCCTCAAACTACGGGAAGAATAGTCCCAAGAATTATTATGACATTTTCGAATTCATTATGAAAACGAAAACTCTGCTGATTCAGGGTTCAGTAGATAAGTTTTGTCTATTGACCTGTACCCATTTCTAGGGTACAATTTAAAGGATGCGCTTAGCATGGACATGGTTGATCTTTCAAAGGTTGCAAAGCAGATAAAGAGGGTTCCTATAGAGATCGTCTTCCGTTTGATGAGATGGATTCGAACCATTGAAGAGTTTGGTCTTAGTGAGGCTCGGAAGGTTAAAGGCTATCATGACGAACCCTTAAAGGGTTTAAGACAAAGGCAACGATCTGTAGGACTTGGCATTAAGTGGCGAGCTATTTACACCCATTCTAAAGCCGGTGAATTAAATATTGTTAAGGTTGAGGAGGTCACACCGCATGACTACCGTACGAAATAAAAAAAATAAATTTGGATCTAGAGATCTTGAAAAAAAATTTGGTCCTTTAACATTTGGTCGCCTTCTCGAGTCTCATCGCCTGGCGGAAGAAATCTCACAAACTAAAATGGCTAAAAAGTTAAAAATAACGCGGCAAAAATTAAATGATTTTGAGCATGGACGAAGATTCCCAAGTCTTGGTGCCGCCGCTGAGATGGCTGATGCTCTCGGCGAGCATGCGGCAACGTGGGTTTCTGTTGTCATCGAAGAAATGCTGCGTGAGGAGAATTTGGACTTTAAGGTGACGTTGGCCGGTTGATCCACTTTGCCAGAATGTAATTTTGAAACTTATTTTTTCTGGTTTATGAAATGCTCATTCCTCAATATCTCCAGATTCCGCTGGCTCGCGATCTGTGGCCGATTCGTATTCTGACTCAGTCCACTTCCAATAGCCGTTGTAGGTTTTAATTTGATCGACAATCCAAAGGTGCCACTCCTCAATGCCGTCAGATTCAAATGGATTGTCTTGATATTTTTGTAGGTGAGCTGCAAAGATACAAAAACTTCTTTGATTTTTAAGTAATTCAACCCATTTTGATAATGTTTGCTCGCAGTTAAGATTGGGTTCAGGGTCTAAAGTAAAATCATACATTGTTGTACCCTCCGAAATTCTTAACGTTGGAACTCTGAGCGCTCCATAATCTAGTTCAGTGCAATCGGATTGAACATTTTCTGTTGAGAAACACTGCCAGGTGTTGAACGACTCCCATTGATTAGAATCGCCTAATGCAGAGCTTAGCGCGGGAGTCTCTTCTTGGTCTGGGACTTCCATTTCTATGTCTTCAAGACTTAGTAAATCGAAGTGATTTATGGTTGCCATAGACAGACACAATATTGCGGCGGCTATGACAAGTGTTCTCATGAAATATTTTTTTAACATCAGCGATGGTTTTCAATGCACTTTTTATCTGCGCATTCTAAGAGCTCAATTGCGTTGCAGTAACAGATCAATCGGCCCGGAGTATTTTTTGGGAAGTGAGTCAGTTCAGCGTGGAATTTTCCACATTCACATTGTATTTCCATCCTTAGAATTTAGTTCGGATGTTTGAATATTACAAAGCTTGAACCACAGAAGAACCATAGATTTCTAGAAAAAAATTGGCGTTCCCAAGGGGATTCGAACCCCTGTATCCTCCGTGAAAGGGAGGTGTCCTAGGCCACTAGACGATGGGAACAGTAAATGGTGGCTCGCGATGGATTCGAACCATCGACCCCTTCATTAAAAGTGAAGTGCTCTACCAGCTGAGCTAGCGAACCACGGTCTTGTATAAGGTTTGCTAATTTCCAAGAAAACAGGGGGCGAGTCAACACTGAAATAACTTTCTCAAAATTTAATTTTTCGACTTGCCCGACAAATAAGCAAAGTGACGTAAAAGCCGTCGCCAGTCGGAATTAATCCTTAAAAAGTGGTTTCGCCCATAAGGTTTGTTCTCGGCCAGGGCCGACGCTGACGACATCGATGGGCACTCCTAGGTGGCGACTGACAAAGTTAATAAAGTCCGCTGCGGCCTTGGGCAGGTTCATTAAGTTTGTGATTTTGCTGATGTCTTCGCTCCATCCTGGCAAGTATTCTAGGACCGGTTCGACCTTTGATAATTCGTACGGGGAGTTTGGCAAATCTTTGATGATTTGTCCGTTCAGTTTGTAAGCTGTACAAATTCCGATTTTATCGTGGCCAGTTAGAATATCTAATTTCATCAAGGCTAAATTGGTCAGGCCATTTAAGCGAATCGCATAATTCATGGCCACTAAATCAAGCCAGCCGCAACGACGCGCCCGCCCTGTTGTCGAGCCAAATTCATGGCCGTCTTTGCGCAATTTTTCGCCAACAGCATTATCAAGTTCGGTGGGAAAAGGACCGCTGCCAACGCGGGTGACGTAGGCTTTAAAAACACCGATCACGGTTTGAATAGCCGTCGGACCAACGCCGGCCCCGATACAGGCTGATCCTGCAATGGTCGAAGAGCTTGTGACAAACGGGTAGGTGCCGTGATGAATATCCAACATCGTGCCTTGAGCCCCTTCAAATAAAACTTTTCTATTGGCGCTAAGGGATTTACTGATCACTAGCGACGTGTCACGGCAGCGGTAAGGCGCTAATTCTTCGGCCAAACTCATCAATTGAGCCAGCAAGCCTTCGACGCCAATCGGTTCTTCTCCGTACATTTTTTCTAACAGCACATTTTTTTCAGAGAGTGAATGTTCAAGTTTTGCTTTCAAAGTGCCAGGATCGTACAGATCGCCAAATAAGACCGCTCGCCGAGAGGCTCGGTCTTCGTAAGCGGGGCCGATGCCTTTTCCTGTGGTGCCGATTTTTCCTGACGATAAAGCTTTTTCCCGGGCGGCATCTAACGTCTTATGGAAGGGCATTAAGACCGTGCAATGATCGGAGATGACCAGCTGTGAAGGGTTCTGCAATAGGCCTGCAGTTTTTAATTTTCTGATTTCTTCGACCAAACCGAAGACATCAAGGACGACGGCAGAGCCAATCACACAGATTTTTCCTGGATGCAAGATGCCCGATGGAATTAAATGAAGAACTGTTTTATGGCCATTGACCACCAGCGTGTGTCCGGCATTGTTGCCGCCTTGAAAGCGAACCACCATGTCGGCATTTTGAGCAAAAACATCGACCAGTTTGCCTTTGCCTTCGTCGCCCCATTGCGCTCCCACCACTACGATTCCTGCCATTTTTGAACTCCCGGTATAACAACTATTTCACAGAACAAATTTTCCAGATTTAAAACTGAGCGTCAATCAATGCTGCTCACAACGCTGCTCACCAGTCAGTCGGACTTAAAAGGTGTAGCGCCGTACCATGGAACTCTGGGCGGCAGCGTGTCTGAGGTGCCACCATCTGCAAAAAACTGCACCAGCTTCATGGCGGCCACTTTAGACGCCTTATAGAAGGCCTCTTCGGTGTTGGCGCCAATATGTGGAGTCAGAACCACATTGGGATACTGCAAAAGTTTTGAGTGTCGTGACAGAGGCTCTTTTTCGTAAACATCCAGGCCGACAGCTTTTAAATGATTTTTTTCAATGGCCTCGCAAAGATCCCCTTCGTGAATGACGGTGCCACGAGAGGTGTTCACTAAAATCAATTTTGGATTCAGAAAATCAAAGTGCGACCTTGTCAGCATGCGCTCGGTTTCTAAAGTTTTTGGCACATGGAAGCTTAAGACGTCGCTCTTTTTTAAAATTTCCTCATAGCCGACGCGTTCGATTTTCATTTGGCTGAAGACTTCGTCATCGACATAGGGATCAAAAGCCATGACTTGCATGCCAAAGGCTTGGGCGATCTGGGCGACGCGCTTGCCAATGCGGCCCAGGCCCACAACGCCGTAGTGACCTTGACATAATTCGAAGGCCGGCACCTGATGCCGATCCCATTCGCCGGATTTGACCATGCGATGGGCTTTTAATAATTGCACCGAACAAGCCAGCACTAAACTCCAGGTCAGTTGCGCGGCACTTTCGATATTGGCTGCTGGCGTGTGCATGACTGTGATGCCCCATTTTTGCGTGGCTTCCAGGTCAATGTGATCAAAGCCACTGGTGCCCGTGATAATGACTTGCAAGTTACGAGCTTTGGCCAAGAATTTTTCATCAATGATAGTGCGACTGCGAATCAAAAGGGCATGACAAGAAATCACCTGTTCCATGGGCAAATGGCTGGGCGATTCAGCGCGCACGACGTCGGCCCAAGGTTGGCTTTGTAAATAAAGAAAACTTTCTTGGGAAAAGCGATCGGCGATCAGAATTTTTTTCTTCATCATGGATGAGCCTTCTGCCAACTTTTAATTTCATCTAAGATTTTATCAAGGGTCGCTGGGGATAAAATTTTAGCCTCAAAATGGATCAGTGTTTGCCCCAGACTTTCAAAAAGTTTGAGCATCTCGGAATCTTGAATAAAGCCCATGTGGCCAATGCGCAAAATTTTTCCTTTGGCCTGATCTTGACCGCCCATAATTGTGATTCGGTGATGATCTTCCAAATACTGACGCATTTTTTGCGAATCCAAAAGGCTTGGCACTTTTAAAGACGTCACTGAATCGCTTGGGGCTGCGGCATAGAGCTCAAAACCTAAGCGCACGGCAAACAATCGGACCATTTCAGCCCGACGATGGATGCTGTGATAAAGGGATTCGAGACCTGCTTTTTTAATGTCTGATAAAATAAAATCTAAGGCTCGAATCAACGAAACCGGTGAACTAAAAAAAGTTTCGCCTTTGTCGTTAGCAGCTTTTTCACGGCGGATATCAAAATAATATCTTGGTGTCTGAGCTGCGGCGATCACCTTCCAAGCTTTTTCTGAAAAGCTAACGAAGCTTAATCCGGTGGGCAGCATAAAAGCTTTTTGCGAGCCCGCCACAAGACCATCCAACTGCCACTCATCCATCGGCACCGGAAAAGCCCCAACGGCGGTGATGCCATCGACCAAAAATAAAGTATTGGAAAATTTCGAAATAATTTTCCCTAAAGCTTGAATGGGATGAACAACACCAGTGCTGGTTTCGCAGGCTTGGCACAGAACTAATTTTGTGTGAGGATTTTTTGCTAAATGATCTTGCACTTTTTCAGGGTCGACCGGTTGCCCCCAATTCACATTTAAAATCTGAACTTTAGCGCCGAAAACTTGGGCCATTTCAGCCCAACGTTCGCCAAACTTGCCAGACACGATTGCAAGGACGTGATCGCCCGGGGATAATGTATTGACCAGCAAAGATTCCATGCCGCCAGTGCCCGTGCCTGGGTGAATAAAGACTGAATTTTTAGTTTGAAAAATAATTTTTAGATCTTGCAGGACTCTTTTCAGAATCTGGTCAAATTCAGGGGTGCGGTGGTGAATCATCGGCAGACTTAAGATGCGCCGAACTTCAGGGTGTAGATTGACCGGGCCTGGTGCAAGCAGACTGTAATCGGAGGATAGCTGTGATGACAGATCTTGTGACATAGGGAATTCTTTCTTGAAATCCGACTCAATTTATACTCAACTATCAGAGTCATGTCCATCAGGTTCCTGCCGATTTTTAGTCTTATCTTGCTTTTATCAAGCAGTTCCTGCGCCTATCGTTGGGGAACGGGTACGCGCTCGGTTCCTGGGGGCTATAAAAGCGTTTCTATTCCGGTTTTTAAAAATAAATCCTATGAAACAGGCATCGAAGTTTCTTTCACCAATGCCTTGCTGCAAGAGTTCCAACGCAGTCGGGTCGCCCATGTTGTTGATGATGAACTGTCGGAAGTTCGCATTGAAGGTGAAATCTTAGATGTGCATTACCTGCCGGGGGCGAAGCGAATTTCTGGC
Organism: Pseudobdellovibrionaceae bacterium; assembly: GCA_043779185.1. Taxonomy (GTDB): domain Bacteria; phylum Bdellovibrionota; class Bdellovibrionia; order Bdellovibrionales; family Bdellovibrionaceae; genus JAYWDA01. The sequence goes on along the minus strand of JAYWEQ010000059.1, from coordinate 1,919 downwards.
GATGATGCCGTTCCGTATCTTCCCCAAGGGGCCGTGATCGCAACCGAGTATACAATTTTGCTGACCACCCGAGTGCGAGTTTTAAGACGCTCTGATAATATCGAAATTTGGTCGGGGCGTTTCGATGGCGAACGAACTTATGAAGCGCCGAAAGTGACGATTGCGGGACTTAATTCTGTCGATCCATTGTACAATCAATCAGCGCGCCGGCGAAATATCGATAGCCTTGCAAAAGATTTAATGGTCGAAGCTCACAACCGTATGACGGAGAGTTTTTAATGCCGACCATTGAAGCTCAGCAATTCTACAAAGAGGTCGATGAAGGACAATGCGCCCCTTTGTACTTTCTTTTTGGCGATGAGCCTTATTTATTGAATCAAAGTGTTGATCGTTTGAAGTCGACCGTCGTCAATGAAGCCACGGCTGATTTTAATTTAAATATCTATTATGCTGCGGATAGCGAAGTTTCTGTGATCAAAGATAGCGTCGAGATGTTAGCCATGATGGCGCCCCAAAGATTGGTAATTGTGAAAGAAGCCCAAGATTTAACAGACAAAGAGTGGACGGCTTTAGAGCCCTTATTTGAAAATCCTGTCGACAGCACCGTTTTTGTTTTAACCGCTTCAAAAATTGATCGCCGAAAAAAAAGTGTGCGATTGCTTTTAGATAAAGCTCGCAGTGTCGAATTTAAACGGCCTTATGAAAATCAGATCCCAACATGGATTAACTATATTGCAGGTCTTCATCAAATTGAAATCAGCGAAGAATCCATTCATCTTCTTCACAAGCTGGTCGGTTCGCATTTGCAAGAAATTGATTCTGAAGTGCGAAAATTAAAAGATTTCATGGGTGATCGCAAGCGTGTGGAAGTGTCTGATGTTTCTCAAGTGGTCAGCCATGTTCGTGAAGAAAGCGTTTTTGATCTGACCCGTTCGATTGGTGAAAATAACCGCGTCAAATCTTTGGAATTATTGGTTCACCTTTTGGATCAAGGACAAAATGAAATGGGGATTATCGCTATGATCAGCCGTCATGTGCGTTTGCTGATCAAAGTGAAGCGCGGGCAAGAGCAAGGTCTTTTTGGCGCAAAGCTTGCTCAAACGGTGCAAGTCGCGCCTTATTTTCTAAATGAATATATCGAGCAAGGTAAGACTTGGTCGATTCCGCGATTAGAGGATATGTTGATGCTTCTGGATGACACCGATAAGGCCTTAAAATCATCGCCACTGTCGTCCCATATCTGGCTTGAGAATTTAATTCTGAAGGGCTGCCGGCAAGCGTCTCTGACTTAGGTCTTGGAAGTGGTTTCGCTTAGGTTTTTAAGCAAAAAATCCGATCTGTCAGGCATGGTAGGTTCAGCCGAACAGGACAAAGCTGTTTTTCGTCGTAAGTTTCCACGTCGTGCGTTTTCCCGCATGGTGGGCGTGCTTTTAAGTGGAAAGTACGAAATGTTTAAAGCTGGCGAAATTGGTGAAGGCGGCCTATCTATTTTTGGCGATGTGGCTTTCCCCGAGGGAAATCATATTGTTTTAACTTTTCAAATCCCAGGCGGAGATTTTGTCAGCCTTCGCTCGATCGTTCGATCCAGTAAGATGCAGGATGGCCGTTTTAATCACGGCCTTTCCTTTGAATCAATTCAGTTCACCCATAAACGTCAGATCCGCGCCTTTGTGTCGTCACGATCTTCTGACGACGAGCTTTTTTAAAAACCCGTCGAACTGAGGTCAGATAGAATTATTTTGTTGGCCTATTTAATACCAACTGCCCCACTTAAGTGTGCGTAGCGCAGACTAACGCCTCAAGGTTATTTTGTTATTTTAGGTGTTTAAATGATTCGTTGTTACCAAACGAATTCCTAAGGAATTCGTTTGGCCGCAAGGAGATGATAAGCCTCTAGAAAAACTGAACTTATTCGACGC